>JASJIO010000085.1:0-41516 GCA_037625035.1 Amylibacter sp. | reverse complement strand
TGCAGCAGCGGAACCAGCGTTAATCACAACGAAATCCATGCCAAGCGCGTCAACGCGTTCTTTACCGTGCTTCAACCAATCCACTGGACCGTCAAGGTAACGACCTTTGCCGCCAGTTTCTGCTGTTGCAAATACGGCTGCGCAATCGTTGAGCGCTTCCCATGATGGCAGGCCTGGGCATGCATCTTTTGTCCACATCGGGTACCACCAGTCTTCGCGTGTTACTGCGTTGTGGTCGCCAGCGTCGTGCAAGCCACCTTTTTCAAGGGCTGCGCGGAAAGATGCGCCAAACGCGCCTTCCCATACTTCCAATTCCATAGTCACGTCACCGAGGCGAACTGACTCGTAAACTGCTTGGCTGTCCGTTGTTACGTATTCAACATTGTTGCCCATACCTTCCAGCATTTGGCCAACCACATTGGACATCACGATTTGTGAAGACCAATTGTGGATCGGAATAACGATCGGATCGCTGCTATCATCTGCCATCGCGCTCAAAGGTGTCATTGCCAAAACGCCAGCTGTCAAAGCTGTAGTAAACTTTTTCATTTTTATCTCCCTGATGTAAGCGTCGCGAAAGACGCTCTTGGTGAAGCTAAGTTTTTTATCGACCCCTACGAAGGCTCGATGATTCCCTTCAGAGCACTTCCGACTCCTTGTGGTATTGTGACATAGGACTTTCCTCACAATCAAGTTTTTTTCTTGGTGAGGGTGATTTTGTGATTATTCCTTAGGTGATTTTGTTCACTAGAGGGTTATTTTTATTTTCTGTGAGTGAAATTTTGCGTATGATTGGGTACAGGAAAATTCGTCATGGGCTAAGTTTTGCAGCCAAATTGAAAGAAAATGCAGTGAATATTGAGAAATCGAGTACAGATCAGGCAATTAGGCTTACTCAAGACCCCCATAGGACCCGCGAGGGCGATCGGGAGAAAAACCTCGAAGTTGCGATTGGTCGCGAAGTTCGTGCCTATCGTAAACAGCAAAAGATTACCGTGGCAGAACTTTCGCAGATCACAGGATTGTCTGTTGGCATGCTTTCCAAGATCGAAAATGGCAACACGTCGCCGTCTTTGACCACACTGAAAACCCTATCTGACGCGCTGAGCGTTCCCCTGACCAGTTTCTTTCGCCGCTTTGAAGAAAGCCGCGAAGCCATTCACACAAAAGCAGGCGAAGGTCTAACAACCGAACGTGCTGGAACACGCGCAAACCACCAATACCAATTGCTTGGCCATATCGGATCAAACGCATCCGGCGTAATCGTCGAGCCCTATTTGATCACGTTAACAGATGAATCAGATGTTTTTCCCACGTTCCAACACGGCGGGATTGAAACGATCTATGTTCTGGAGGGCGAGGTCGATTATCGCCACGGCGACGAGGTTCACTCCCTGAAACCAGGCGACACGTTGTTCTTTGATGCGGACGCGCCCCACGGGCCAGAGGCATTAATCAAATTGCCCGCGCGGTATCTCTCGATCATTTCTTATCCACAAAGCACGTAAAAAAACGGGCGCGAAATATACTCTTTCACGCCCGCATTTTTTCCATAAACCTTGCTTACTTTTGCAGTGGTGGCTCTGTGTCAAATTCTGGCCAGATGCCGTTTGATGTCGGCAATCCATCGTCAAACTTTGACAGGTAATCCAGCATCATCGGGCGGTTGTCGATGAAGCCTTTGTAGGTTGCCAACTCTTCTGGCAAATCACGGATCACACGGTGCAAACGACGGCCCCATTTCGGCGAGGTCATCAAATCCTGAAAGCTGCACAAGTAACAGCGGATCGGAAACACGAGGCCATTGGATCGTGGTAAGCGGAAAAAAGTTTGCAATTCCACCCGCAGATGTTGCTTTGCGCCGATATTTTCTGGCGTTATCGACGTTTTCTGAATGCCCCATTTGTGATAGTTTTCAGGGCTGGTATCCAGCAGCGGATTAACGGTCATGGTCCAGTTCAAACGACGTGCAGGCGCACCTTGTTGAATGTTTAGTAAGAATTTCAACGCACGCACAAAAATGCCTTTTTCATGGGCCAATGGTACAGGCGCGTGCCATTCAAAAAAGTTCATGCCAATGTCAAAGTCCAACGACCAATCGGCCTGTGTTGTGATTGTGCCTGCATCCATCCACAGATTATCATCGCGTTGATCCAGTACGCAGAAATCGCCCTGTGTTTGGCGAGTGATGTATTCCATCGGCCCATATGGCAGCGTGGTTTCATCCATGAACGTGAACTTGTCATCTATACCTAGCGGCTTGTTGATCCAATGCCACTGGTCGCCGTCGCGGTGCAGCTGAAACAAATCTGGATAATCTTCGGATTTGGACACCATAATAAGTTCCAAAAGATCCCAGCCAGCCAACGTCATGTGCGGCAGGGATTGGCAGCGCAACGGATCATCCGCCAGCACCATCGCACGGTCGCGCATTTCAGAAACGTAATGCTCATCTACATCGAACCGTTTTTCATAGATGCTGTCAGACGGACCGCCGCGATGCTGCTCCATGTTGACGGCATACATATAGCTGTCTTTGTCGAACGGAAATGGGAACCGTTTGATCGCGCGATCAGAATTGCTGAAGGAATAATCGTCGCGAAAGGTTTCGTCGTTGAACTGTATCGTCATTTTATCTGTCCAATACTAATGTTTTGCCTTCAAAGCGGGACACGCAGGGCATGATTTTCTTGCCAGAGGCATGCTCGTCTTCTTCAAGCCAATGATCGCGGTGGATAAAGTTACCAGAGTAATCAATCACGGATGTTTCGCACATCCCACACGCACCGCCACGACACAGATACGGAGCATCAACGCCCGCACGTTCAATCGCCTCGAGCAGGCTTTCTTGTTCACCCACTTGGATCACTTTGTTGGATACTGCCAGTTTTACCTCAAACGGTTTACCGGATTTTGGCGCAAGGAATTCTTCGTAATGGACTGATTCGCGTGGCCAACCCAGTTCCGCCGCTTTTCCACGAACCCAGTCGATCATCCCTTTTGGCCCGCAAACATAAATATGCGTTCCAAGTGGCTGCCCATCGAGCAGGTTTTCCAGATCAATTGCCTGCTTCAAGTCGTCGTAATACACATCCACATCATTAGGGAATGCGTTGGTAAGATAATCAACATACGAACCCAGCGCCTCTGAGCGGCAAGAATAATGCAGCTCCCAATTTCCATGTGCGCGATCAAGTTGTTTAATCTGCGCAAGGAACGGCGTGATACCAATGCCACCCGCGATCATCAGATGCTTTTTCGCACGCAGATCAAGGCTGAACAGGTTCACAGGATTCGAGATTGTAATTTCATCGCCCACATTGACGTTCTTATGCATGAAAATCGATCCACCACGCCCTTCGTCATCACGGCGCACCGAAATGGTATAGGCAGTTTGATCGAACGGATCAGACATCAACGAATATGGATTCATCCGCGTGATACCCCCGTCGCGCATTTCAACGACCGTGTGCGCACCACCCGAAAATGTTGGCAGTAAACCACCAGCAACGGGTTCAAATTTAAACCGTGTGACCAGCTCGTTTAACGGGCTCACTTCGGTTACGCGAACTGCGATTTTTTCTGCGCCGCTCATTCGTAAATACCTTTTTGCGGTGGAACATTTCCAGGGTCTTCAGCGTCGATACACACACCCTGATAGGCGGCCAGACGGCGGGAATAGTGATCGCGCACGAACAGGTTCAACCCGCAATGCGAACACACAAACGGATCGGTTTCCACGTCTTCAGTGATGCCCTTGCAATGCACGCACTGCATACGGCGCGCGATCGAACCACGATGTTCAGTTTGAATAGCAGTATGCGGAATGCCACCCTTCATAGCTTCGTTCTGGGCTTGGCCCATCAACCCTTCGGTTCCCGAAAGATACAGCTGCAACCCCATGTGCGCATCTTGAAAAACACGCTGAATGCGCGTGACAGATGCGGCATATGACGGGCCTTCGTAAAACTGTGAAGGGTTCAAAGCACGCAGTTTATCCGAGTAATCTGTGCCCCTAGGAATATAGATAATATGCGTTGTCGCCATCAAATCAGGCGTCGCGATATCCAAAATTGCTTCGGCACCTTGTGCGTCAGCGATCATCAAATGCATTTTACCTGGTCGGGCTTCTAATGAGCCGTAAACAGGTCGGCTGCGGATAGAAGGTGGGAATTCAAATTTCGACATATCGCCCTCTTTAAGACAAGTTAGGCGCGGAATTGCCCCCGCGCCTGCGTTTATATCAGCCCTTTGCAGCGCGGATAACTTTTTCTTTGTCGTAGAAAGGCATCTCTTCTGCGGTTGCTGCCAACTCTGTTCCATCGGGCTGCACAACTGTCAACTTGGTGCCTGCTTTCGCCGCAGTTGGGTCAAGACGTGCAATCGCAACAGAATAGCCGTTAAGCTCGGATGAAAGACCGTAGGTGATAACGCCAACATCTTTGCCGTCCTGCATGACACGCGCAAACATCTCCATCTGGGCCATGCTATCACTCAGTTGAACGCCATAGATTTTGAAGCGCTCTTTGCCTTTGGCCGAGTAATGATTTTCCGCGCCGATAAAGCCTTCTTTGCCTGGTGATACCGTGAAATCCAGACCCAACTCCCAGATGGTGTCGCCGCAAGGCCCGTCCGGGAATGGGAAAGTCTCAGAGTTGTCACCTGGATAAAACAGCAGATAGCTTTCGATCCGCAACATATCGAGCGTTGAGAACTGACACGGACGAATGCCAATGCTTTCGCCGTCGGACAAAATGTTATCCCAAACATGAACCGCGTCTTTTGCACCGACGAAAATTTCATAGCCACGCTCGCCCGTGTAACCCGTGCGCGAAATCATCACGTTTTTGCCGAACAATTTCGTGTTCAAAATACCAAAGTAAGCGAGGTCACGAATGCCCGGGATATGTTTGGCTAGGAAATCGACAGCCAGCGGCCCTTGCAACGACATGTCGTGCAGATCGTCGTCAAACAAAACGGACACATTTTTAGCCAGCGCAACTGTTGTCAGCTGCTCCATGCCAGCGCCCGTGCCAAGGACCACCATCCACGAGTTCACCGCGATGTGGTAGATAACGCAGTCATCAATGAACTTGCCGTCTGCATTCAGGATCGAAGCATAACTTGCACGTCCAACGCCGATCTTTTCAACGTTGCGGGTTGTTACACGATCAATCACAAATGCGGCGGCTGGGCCAACAAGGTGAACCTTTTTCAAACCAGACACATCCATCAAGCCGGCTTTGGTGCGGATCGCTTCATAGTCTGCCTTGGCGCGCTCAGGTGTATCGTCATAGAACCAAGCGGTCCCCATGCCGTTCCAATCTTCCAATTCGCCACCAATTGCCGCGTGCCTGTTTTCAAGAACGGAGTGTCTCCAGATGATAGCCATAATTTTTTCCTTGATTTGTTAAGTTTCATTGGCGCGCATTCAGCATCATCGTGATCTAAAAATCAAGAATGACATTCAATTTTTTTTCCTAAGAGGCAATATTTATTAACAGCACTAAAACTCTGAAGTGTGACAATTTGGAATTTTTAGTTGACATGTAACCTATTCTGGTCGCTATTTTGAGGAATAAAATTTTCTTAAAAAGAAAAATAACCACGGGGAGACAGAAAGTGGACGGAAATCTTGATGCACTAACCACCATATTTACCGAGTTTTATTACTGGGTGACGGTGGTTTTCATGTTCTTAATTCATGTAGGGTTTTGCATGTATGAAGTCGGCGCGAGCCGCAGAAAGAACCACCTACATACATTGATGAAGAACGTGATGATCATTCCCTTGGTCACCGTAACCTTCTTCTTCTTTGGCTGGTGGATCTATTGGGCGTTCCCAAGCTTTCCAGTCATGGGCGGGATCGATTGGGCCGCAGGTAAACCAAACCTACCAACGTCTGACACGATGGCCACAAACTTGGGCGATCGCATTACTGGTGTGTTCTGGGCGGCCTTCTTGTTGTTCTCTTGGACAGCAGCGTCGATCGTTTCTGGTTCAGTAATTGAACGTATCCGTTCTTCTGCTCTTTGGGTTCACGCGGTTCTTATTGGTTCCGTTTGGTGGATCATTGATGCGGCATGGGGCTGGCACTATGCGGGTTGGATGGTTCAAAAACTGGGCTACCACGATGCGTATGCATCTGGTGTTATCCACGCGATTGCGGGTGGTTATGCACTTGGTGTGCTTTGGGTTCTTGGCCCACGCCTTGGTAAGTTTGCAGAAGATGGTACACCGCGTGACATTCCTCCGCACAATCCTTGGATGGTCACACTTGGTATCTTCATGATCTACACAGGATTCTGGGGCTTTTATGCGGCCTGTAACGTTCCGTTGATCTCACCAGAAGTTATCGGTGGCGAAATCACGGGCACCACTTGGACAGCCACAAACATCTATCTGGCTCCAACGTCACTTGGCGCGATTACGTTCAACTTCCTACTGTCACTCTCTGGCGGTCTGATGGCTTCGTATCTTATCTCTAAGGGCGATGCATTCTGGACGTTCTCTGGCGGCCTTGCTGGGATCATCGGCGCATCTGCTGGTAACGATCTGTATCACCCGATGCAGGCTTTGATAATCGGTGCGATCGTTCCGGTCCTTGCGTATAAACTGCACTACTATGTTGAGCGTAAGTTCAAGATTGATGATGCCGTTGGCGCAGTAGCTGTTCACGGTTACGCAGGCTTCATGGGTGTTGTGATTGCTGGCTTTGTTCTTTGGGGCGCACCATCGTCACCATTTGAAGGCTACGCTGCGATCAATCCGCTGGGTCAGCTGATTGGTGCTATCATCATGTTCGTGGTGTTGGGTTTTATCCCGGCCTTCGTCGTGACCAAAATTCAGGCCTCAATGGGTACGCTTCGCATTCCAGCCGAAGTGGAATTACAGGGGCTCGATTTTGGTGAAAACCAAGCCTACGAAGATGCGGTTGCAGAAATCACGCGCGCAAACCTCAAACTAGTTAAGTCTTAAGGAGCACTAAAATGTCTACAATAGGATATAGCAGTTGGGCAGTAGATTTGGCCGATGTTGGCGCAGTCTATCCATTCCAAGGATACGAACTTCCGATGGTTATTGTCGGTGTGATTTTCTGGCTCGGATGGCACGTCATCCAAGCGCGCCGCGAATCCAAGGAATTGGTCGAAGCCGCAAAAACGGCGTCTACTGAGCGAACCAAAGCGGCGTTAGAACGGTACTAAGTTCGATTTACGAAAAAACCCAAAGGGGCGTCCAATACGGCGCCCCTTTTGCATTTTTTCTTGCGAAAATTGTTTACCTAAAATGAAAAAAAGTTTCTTGTCAGTTGATACAGCGTTTTTTTGGTGCTAGCGTTTGAGTCGAAAACACTCAATACTTCAGGAGGACGTTGCGCCATGTGTGGGATCGTCGGACTTTTTCTAAAAGACAAATCGCTAGAGCCGCAACTTGGCGACATGTTGACGGATATGTTGATTACCATGACCGATCGTGGACCTGACAGCGCGGGCATCGCGATTTACGGTGGTGAATCAAAGGGTAAGGCCAAGATTACGGTTCAATCTGATACCCCAGAGACAAGCTTTCACAAGCTGGATAACGCCCTGCGCGGTGCTATCCAAGGCAAGGTGAAAATGGATGTCAAAGACACCCATGCGGTACTTGAAATTAACGCGGATCAGATGGTCGAAGCACGCGCATTTTTAAACGAAAACCATCCTGATTTACGCTTGATGAGTCGTGGCGAATCCCTTGAGATATTCAAAGAGGTTGGGTTGCCAAAAGATGTGGCAGAACGCTTTGATATTCGTCAAATGAGCGGTTCTCACGGGATCGGCCATACGCGTATGGCAACTGAATCAGCCGTTACAACGATGGGCGCGCACCCTTTTAACACGGGCGACGATCAATGCCTCGTTCACAACGGTTCACTGTCCAATCACAACTCCCTTCGTCGTAAATTGCGTCGTCTTGGGGTTCACATCGAAACCGAAAATGACACCGAAGTTGGTGCAGCGTACCTGACATGGAAAATGCAAACAGGTTCAACCCTCGGCGAAGCACTCAAAAGCGCGCTTGATGATCTCGACGGGTTCTTCACCTTTGTTGTTGGAACAAAAGATGGCTTTGGCGTTGTTCGCGACCCAATCGCCTGTAAGCCAGCGGTGATGGCCGAAACCGATCAATACGTGGCATTTGGTTCCGAATATCGCGCCTTGGTGAACCTGCCAGGCATCGAAGACGCCCGCGTCTGGGAGCCAGAACCAGCAACAGTTTACTTCTGGAGCCACAATGCGGCCCCATCTGCACAAGAAAAGGCAGCCTAATGCAAAGTTTCGATTTAGAAGCGCAAGGTCTGCGCGAACTTAACAAAACCCTTCACGCGCAAGTAGAAGTCACCAACCAAACAGTTTGGGAAATCATAAACCCAAAAGGATCTCATGCGATTGCCGTTGGATTGGACGCACCAATTGAAGTGAACGTAAAAGGCTCCACTGGCTATTATTGTGGCGGCATGAACCAGCAAGCGACTGTGCATGTGCATGGATCCGCTGGGCCGGGTACTGGTGAAAACATCATGTCTGGTAAAATCATCATCGAAGGTGACGCAAGCCAGTATTTGGGCGCGACTGGCCACGGTGGATTGATTGTTGTCAAAGGCAACGCATCATCACGCTGCGGTATTTCGATGAAGGGCGTGAACATCGTCGTTCAGGGCAGCATTGGCCACATGGCCGCATTCATGGGCCAATCGGGCAACCTGGTTGTCTGCGGTGATGCAGGCGAAGCGCTGGGCGACAGCTGTTACGAGGCACGTTTCTTTGTGCGCGGCACGGTCAAAAGCCTTGGAGCGGATTGTGAAAAGAAAGAGATGCGCGCAGAGCACATCAAGATTTTGCAAGGCCTGTTAGACGAGGCTGGCATAGATGCCAACCCAACCGAATTCACCCGTTATGGGTCCGCACGGACCTTGTATAACTTTGATGTTGATAACGCTGGCGCGTATTGAGGGACTTAGAAAATGACTGACAAGAAAATCCCGAACACCACGCCACGCCAATCGGCGACGTTCACACAAGACGTGAACAGCGATATTCGTCGTGCAGCTGCGACTGGCATTTACGACATTCGCGGCGGTGGCGCAAAACGCAAGGTTCCATCGTTTGATGACCTGCTGTTTATGGGCGCATCTATTTCGCGTTACCCGTTGGAAGGCTACCGCGAGAAATGTGAGACATCCGTAACCATCGGTGGCCTGCACGCAGAAAACCCGATCGAGTTGGATATCCCGATCACGATTGCAGGCATGTCATTTGGCGCGCTTTCTGGCCCAGCCAAAGAAGCATTGGGTCGTGGCGCATCCGCCGCAGGCACATCCACCACAACAGGTGATGGCGGCATGACACCCGAAGAACGCGGCCATTCCAACAAGTTGGTTTATCAATACTTACCTTCGCGTTACGGGATGAACCCAGATGATTTGCGCAAAGCAGACGCGATTGAAATCGTCGTTGGCCAAGGCGCCAAGCCAGGTGGTGGCGGTATGCTTTTGGGACAAAAAATCTCTGATCGTGTGGCACACATGCGCAACCTTCCTAAAGGTATCGACCAGCGGTCCGCGTGTCGTCACCCTGATTGGACGGGTCCAGATGATCTGGAAATCAAAATCCTAGAGCTGCGCGAAATCACGGGTTGGAAAGTGCCAATTTACGTGAAAATTGCAGGTGCGCGTCCGTATTACGACACGACGCTGGCAATCAAAGCGGGTGCAGATGCTGTTGTTTTGGACGGCATGCAAGGTGGCACGGCTGCGACGCAAGATGTATTTATCGAACACGTTGGCCAGCCAACACTCGCAATTGTGCGCCCTGCGGTTCAAGCGCTCCAAGACCTTGGTATGCACCGCAAAGTACAATTGATCTTGTCTGGTGGTATTCGCTCTGGCGCGGACGTGGCCAAGGCAATTGCGCTGGGTGCAGACGCGGTTGCCATCGGTACGGCAGCACTGATCGCGCTTGGTGATAACGATCCAAAGTGGGAAAAAGAATATAACGAGCTGGGCACAACGGCAGGCGCGTATGATGATTGGCACGAGGGCAAGGACCCTGCTGGCATCACCACGCAAGACCCTGAACTGATGGTGCGGTTTGATCCCATTGAGGGTGGGCGTCGTTTGCGTAATTACCTCAAGGTGATGACGCTAGAAGCCCAAACAATCGCACGGGCATGTGGTAAAAACCATCTTCACAACCTAGAGCCAGAAGATCTTGTGGCGCTCACGATGGAGGCCGCCGCAATGGCGCAGGTTCCACTGGCGGGCACCAATTGGTATCCAGGTAAGCCAAATACATCCTTATAAATTTTCAAAAAGGCGCGGTCTTGTGACACGCGCCTTTTTCAATCACAGTCTACGAAACAACAATAGGGAGCGATCACATGACAACTGATCTCGCAAAATTCGCCGAAGAGAATGGCGTCAAATATTTCATGATTTCTTTCACCGATCTGTTCGGTGGACAGCGGGCTAAATTGGTTCCTGCACGCGCGATTGCAGATATGCAAGAAGACGGCGCTGGTTTTGCTGGCTTTGCAACTTGGCTTGATCTGACCCCTGCGCACCCTGATATGTTGGCCGTACCAGACCCTGAAGCAGTGATTATTTTGCCGTGGAACAAAGAAATTGCATGGGTGCCTGGCAACTGCGTGATGGAAGGCGAAGACGTCGCACAAGCACCACGCAACGTATTGCGCCGTTTGGTTGCCGAAGCGGCTGAGGAAGGCATGCACGTCAAAACAGGGATCGAAGCAGAATTCTTTTTGCTAACACCTGCTGGCGATCAAATTTCTGACCCGTTCGATACAGCCGCCAAGCCTTGTTACGATCAGCAAGCATTCATGCGCCGTTTGGATGTGATCCGCGAAATCAGCGATTACATGCTCGATCTTGGCTGGGGCGCGTACCAGAACGACCACGAAGATGCGAACGGCCAATGGGAAATGAACTGGGATTATGATGACGCGCTGAAAACTGCGGATAAGCATAGCTTCTTTAAATTTATGACCAGAACCGTTGCTGAAAAACACGGCTACCGTGCGACATTTATGCCTAAACCTGTTGAGGGCCTGACCGGCAACGGGTGTCACGCGCACGTCTCTGTTTGGGATGCACCGGGCAAGGAATCCAAGACCAACGTGTTTGCAGCACCGATCAGTGATGAAAGCCAAACAACCGAGTTGGGCCTGTCCGAAAAAGGCCGCCATTTCCTTGGGGGTATCATGAAACACGCCTCTGCTTTGGCGGCGATCACCAATCCAACCGTGAACAGCTACAAGCGTATCAACGCACCGCGCACGATTTCTGGTGCGACTTGGGCGCCAAACACGGTTACTTGGACAGGCAACAACCGCACACACATGGTTCGTGTTCCAGGTCCAGGCCGTTTCGAACTCCGCCTGCCAGATGGTGCGGTGAACCCATACCTGTTGCAAGCCGTGATCATTGCCGCTGGCCTGTCTGGCGTTCGTTCCAAAGCAGACCCCGGCAAACGCCACGATATCGACATGTACGCTGATGGTCACAAAGTACGCGGCGCACCAAAGTTGCCGTTGAACATGCTGGATGCTTTGCGCGCGTACAATCGCGACAAAGAATTGATGACAGCAATGGGCGATGAATTCTCTGTGGCGTTTCTGAAAATGAAACATCAAGAATGGAATGATTTCTGTAATCACTTCTCGTCTTGGGAAAAAGCGAACACGCTGGATATCTAATGCTGACTTTCATCGAATAATTTTTTGGGGCTGTAGTGGGAAACCACTGCGGCCCATTTCTGTTCAAAGGACCAATTAAAGTGACAAAACGTGTAGCAATCATCGGCGCTGGGCCAAGCGGTTTGGCGCAAATGCGTGCCTTTCAATCTGCCGCTGCCAAAGGCGCAGAAATTCCTGAAATCGTTTGCTATGAAAAGCAATCAAACTGGGGTGGCTTGTGGAACTACACATGGCGCACAGGGCTGGATCAATACGGCGAGCCTGTACACGGTTCGATGTATCGCTACCTTTGGTCAAATGGTCCGAAAGAGGGTTTGGAATTTGCGGATTATTCTTTCGAAGAACACTTTGGCAAACAGATCGCATCATATCCACCGCGCGCGGTGCTGTTCGATTACATCGAAGGTCGTGTGAAAAAAGCAGATATCCGTGATTGGATCAAATTCGAAACTGTCGTGCGCAACGTGGAATTTGAAGACGGCAAGTTTTCTGTCACCGTCAAAGATCTACTAAGTGGGGAACGCACCACCGAAGAATTTGATTACGTTGTCTGCGCATCAGGCCATTTTTCCACGCCAAACGTGCCAGAGTTTGAAGGATTTGAGAGCTTTAATGGCCGCATTCTACACGCCCATGATTTCCGCGATGCTTTGGAGTTCAAGGACCTAGACATCCTGATCATCGGCACATCCTATTCCGCCGAAGACATCGGTTCACAGTGCTGGAAATACGGCGCGAAATCTATCACCGTGTCTCACCGAACCGCGCCCATGGGTTTTGATTGGCCCGACAATTGGCAAGAGGTTCCATTGCTTACGAAAGTCGTTGGCAACACCGCCCATTTCAAAGACGGCACAACCAAAGACGTCGATGCGATCCTTTTGTGTACGGGCTACATCCACCACTTCCCGTTCATGGCCGAAGACCTAAACTTGCAAACCGCAAACTGTTTGGCGTCTGCGAACCTGTACAAAGGCGTCGCATGGGCCGACAATCCGAACCTGTTTTACCTTGGCATGCAGGATCAATGGTTCACGTTTAACATGTTTGATGCCCAAGCATGGTGGGCCCGTGATGTGATGATGGGACGTATCGAAACACCATCCACCGCCAACATGAAAGCCGACGTGGGCGCGCGCATTGCACGTGAAGACGCGCTTGAGGATGATTACGGCTGCATCTGGTATCAGGGCGATTACACCAAGGAATTGATCGACGAAACCGACTATCCGTCGTTCGATGTAGAAGGTGCGTGTCAGGCGTTTAAGGCGTGGAAGGGTCACAAAGTGAAAGACATCATGACCTTCCGCAACAACGCCTATGCGTCAGTGATCACAGGCACGATGGCGCCAATGCATCACACCCCGTGGAAAGATGCACTGGATGACAGCATGGAAGTTTACCTGAAAAACTGATTTCAAATACCCCACCGCCGATGCACAATTATTCGGCGGCGCGGGTGGCCCAGTTCAATCGTCTGTTCGAACCAATTGCTGCCCTTGGACAACTTTGAACGGCGTTGGCGGTGTCGATTTGCTGACCCAAAAATAGGTCTCCAAATATTCCATCACATACCATCCTTCCCAAACAGTATCACGCACCCAGATGCTTTGGTATTCATCGCGATCAGTATCAATGCGCCATTCGCCCAGCGCAGAGCGGCTGTCTTCTTGCGCATAGATCGTTGAGCCGTTCTCATCAAAATACTGCCGATACGGCGCACCTCGCCATGATCCAACAGCAGTGTTTCCCGTTAACAGTTCAGCAATTTCGGCAGATTTTAACTTCACCGATTGGGCGGCTGCGCACGACGAAAAAACCGCAAATCCACAAATCAAAGCCAAAGTTTTCTTCATGTAACTTTCCCATCATTCACCAAGATCATCGCCACCCGTCGCAGCGTTGCCCGCATCCGATCAATATGCGCGCCAACGTATTTCAGCTCTGCCAACGCGCGATCCATCGTCTGCAACCACACCTCGGCGTCTTCAACTCGAATAGGCACATGTGCGTGGATCTCTTTCACGTTCATGTGCCGGTGCTTTTCCATGCAATACTGCAGCCCACCTAAAAAACCCGACATGAATTCAAACTGCTCTGTGCAAGTATGAGCAAACCCATGCCCGTCCATTTGCAGGATGCGCAGTTGTTCTGTTTCTGGCAACGACTCCACCAGATCATAAAAATGTTCGACCAGTGTGCGCAATGCGTCTTCTCAGCCTAGTTTATCTAAGGCAGAGGAGGTCATGAGCGTGGGCGTTCTTTCTTTTGGTCGTAATGCGCGAACGGCACAATCTCGGCTGGCAACCGCTTCTGGTGACCATCCAATTTGCCCACCTCAACTTGCGTACCGATCTCTGCATGTGCCACATCAACCCGCGCCAAGGCGATGTTTTTACCCAGCAGTGGCGAACGCATCGAAGACGTGACTTCGCCGATTTGCGCACGGCCAATATGGATGCAATCGCCATGCTCCACGTCAACATTGCTGTCGATATCAATGCCAACCATTTTGCGCATCGGGTTCTCTTTGCGGCGGATCAAAGCATTGCGCCCAATGAAATCATCTGTCTTAGATTTCAGCGGGACGGTGAACCCGATACCAGCTTCGAACGGATCAGTTTGATCGCTAAAATCATACCCAGCGAAAATCAAACCCGCTTCGATGCGAACCATGTCCAACGCCTCGAGGCCCATCGGCTTAATATCGAATTCTTGCCCAGCGCCCCAAATCGCATCGAAAATCTCTTCGCAATGTTTGGGATGACACATTACTTCGTAGCCCAGCTCGCCCGTGTAACCAGTGCGTGAAACAATAAACGGTGTACCGTTTTCGTTGTTCAAACGCGCGGGCGTGAAACGGAACCAACCCAATTGATCAAACTCTGGATTATGCGGTGCGGTCCAAACAATCTTGCGCAGTAAATCGCGGCTCTTGGGGCCTTGCACGGCAACATTGTGCAATTGATCTGTGGACGATCGAACCAGAACATTCAGCTTCAGCTTTTCAGCCTGCTCGCGCATCCATTCGCCGCCGTAATCATTGCCACCAATCCAGCGGAAGTTGTCTTTGGCAAGACGGAACACCGTCCCATCGTCAATCATGCCGCCATGTTCATAACACATCGCTGTGTACACAACGCCGCCCAAAGGCAGCGTTTTCATGTTGCGCGTAAAGATATACTGACACAGCGCCTCTGCGTCTGGGCCCGTAATTTCGAATTTCCGCAACGGCGAAAGATCCATCATCACAACGCCTTCGCGACAGGCATGGTATTCTTGGATGGGCCCAGCGTCGGCAAAACAATTGGCCAGCCAATAGCCATTGTATTCAATAAAATTCCGCGTGTGCTGTGCGAATTTGTAGTGGAATCCAGTTTGTTTGGTCATCTTAGCTTCCGAATCTGGTGTTGGGCGATATGCCACTGAGCGTTGGAATGTTTCGTTACCACTGTAGGTGCGAACGTGAATATCTGTCGGGTTCCAGCCATTGGCAGCTGTCGTGTCATCTGGGCAGGCGGAGCTAACGCAAACGATATCCGTCAGTGCGCGCAACAAAACGTAATCACCGGGCATCGACCACGGCTCATCCGCGTACATAACACCATGATCATCAAGGCCTGTGTTGAAAAAGAAGTTGATCGCCATCCAACCCTTACGATCCGCAATCCCATACTTATCAAGCGCGTGGTTGAAATTATCCGAGCAATTTACGTGGCCCGGATAACCAATATCATCGTAATATTTTGCCGAACACGCCAGTGCAAATGCATCATGACGCCCACAGGTATCTTGCACAACTTCGACCAATGGCAGCATTTCTTGGTCATAATATTTCGCATGCAACCCCGGCATCGGATAGGCGTGGCCCATCAAAGTGCGTGTTGTCGTAACGTCCAACGCGTGTTCGATACCTTTGTCCAATTTACGTGCGCTGAAACATTCAAAGTCCGAACACTGACGGCCATCCACATCAATAATCTGAATATAATGGCCAGCCTTAACAAAATAGCTCTCGGCGGTTTGGGTATGGACGCGGATATCTTGTATCAGATCCGCCAACGGATTTGGCAATTCAAACCGCGCCGCAGATTTCAAGGTCGCCCGCTTCACCATCACAGTCAGCGGCGTCGCCGTATCCTGCTGTACGAAATCCATCCCCTGCGACGGCGTAGCAATGATAACCGTGCCATCGCGCTGAACTGTTAACGTTTGCTCCGCGTTTGGCCGCGTTTGGGCATCAAAAAATCGAACGGCCTCGGCATTCCCCAGATAAATATTACGCACCTCTAATCCCATCCGCATTCCGCGCAAGGATTGATCATCGCTTGTCAGCAAATGGCGCAAGCCATCAGCAGGCCCGTTCGCGGCTTCACCAACAATACCCAGATCGATTGTACCCTTGGAATCAGCAGCGACCACTTCGCAAATCTGCCCACCTTCGTCGTTGATAACAGTAATCTGATCTCCCGCATAAACAGGAACAAGGATCGCACCCGCACCTTCGACCACATACCGCTCGGTCCCTTGGGGCATGGAAAACTGCTGCGGCATAATAATTTTGCTGGGTTTTGGTGGGCCAGGCTGGACCTTTGGATAGAGATCATCGAGCATGTCAGCGTCCTTAGAAATCCGCAGCGGCCCTTGTTGCATGAGCGGAATAATTATTTAATCCTAAGAATATCAATTTACCTTCGCAAATCAAGTGAGTCGCGTTAAATATCAACAAAAATCCTGCGATGTTATGCATGGGTTCATTCGAAAGGTACTTCATGCTCTCACTCGCGCTCGGTCTGATAGCTGCCGTTGCATGGGGCGTGCACGATTTTTGCGTTCGCTACATCGTACAACGCGGGGGTATCCTGCCATTGTTGGCCACAGTTTTGGTGGCAGGCACGATCATTTTAACTCCAATTTCCCTGACGCTGGGCGATTGGCCAGCCATGACACAGGCTGGTTTTGGGTACAGCATCCTAGGCGGCATAGTCTATTTGCTCGGCTGCATCGGCCTCTACAACGCCTTCACGATAGGCCCCGTTCGACTTGTCGCACCGATCATCAGCGCTTATCCCATTCTTTCCATCACTTGGGCAGGCATATCGGGACAAACCGTTCCTTGGGGCCAGTGGGTCGCCGTGGGCGCAGTGATCGCAGGGGTCGCAATCGTCGGGTTTTTAGCACGGTCAGACGAAGGTGAAACCTCAACCACATCAGCAATCGGCTGGGCTTTGCTGGGCGGCACAGGTTTCGCGGGCGCATTTGCAATCGGCCATATCACTACCCAAGCGGGCGATGAATTGCCTGTTATCTACATCAGCCGTTTGGCCGCAACTGTCGGCGTGCTAATTCTGCTTTTGTCACGAAATGGCCCGAAAATACCAAGCCGGAACACATGGCCGTTCCTCGCTGTGATGGCCCTTCTCGATACAACGGCACACAGCATCGTCATTGGGTCGGGCAATTTAGACCGCCCAGAATTTGCAGCGGTCGCAGCATCCATGTTTGGCATGATTACCGTTGTTTTGGCTTGGATGTTCCTCAACGAAAGAATGTCGCTCATTCAGTGGTGCGGCGTTGCACTTGCCTTCGGTGCGATAGGCTACCTAGCGTTTTGACCCCACCCTGATCGGCGGGGTCTTTATTTTCTAGTACGTGTTCATCGTCAGCAACTCATATTCCGCCACCAATTCTTCTTCCTTATTGGTCAGTGTCACATGCCACTGCACTTCGCCGTATTCATCCGTGCGGTGGGTTTTCTTTTTCACGGTCAACCGCACTTTTATACTGTCACCAGCTGCCACTGGTTTCATGAATTGCAGGCTATTCAGCCCCGTATTTGCAAGAACCGGCCCCTCGTTTGGTTCAACAAACAGACCCGCGGCAAACGACAACAGCAGATATCCATGTGCAACACGACCAGGGAAAAACGGGTTCCGCGATGCGGCTTCTTCGTCCATGTGGCCATAGAAGTTATCGCCTGTAAACTCGGCAAAATGCTCGATGTCTTCCATCGTAACAATACGCGGTTCGGTGTGGATCGTTTCGCCGATTTCCACTTCGTTAAAGGTACGTGTGAACGGATGAGCAGGCGCGATTTTTTCCGCAGCACCTGGCACCCAAGTCCCGCCAATCGCTGTCAAAATATCTGGGCTGCCTTGGATTGCCGTGCGCTGCATGTAATGCATCACACCGCGCACACCGCCCAGTTCTTCTCCGCCACCAGCACGCCCAGGACCGCCATGTACCATGTGTGGCAGCGGCGAACCGTGGCCCGTGCTCTCCTTCATGCTGTCACGATTATTGAAATACAGCCGCCCGTGATACGCACCCGCACCCAGCGCAACTTCACGCGCAACATTGCTGTCGTGCGTAATCACCGAGGCAACCAAGCTGCCCCCACCCCGATTAACCAGCGCGATTGCATGATCCAGATCGCGGTACCCCATAACAGTTGAAACAGGGCCAAATGCTTCTGTGTCGTGGACACGTATCGCGCTGTCAGGATCTGCACAATGATACAACATCGGCGGCAAAAATGCCCCCTTTGCACCATCCGCCCCCTGCACCTCAAACGCATCAGGATCACCAAAAACCCGTTCTGCCTCGTCCCCAATAATCGCAGCTTTTGCCAAAACATCACGTTTCTGGCTGTTGGAAACCAATGCTCCCATCCCCGTTTCTTTTGCACGGGGATCACCGATCAAAGTTTTCGCCAAACGATCAGACAGGGATGCGATAACAGCATCCACCTGTGATTGCGGCGCAAAGATACGCCGAATAGCCGTACATTTCTGCCCAGCCTTCGTTGTCATTTCGCGTTGAACTTCTTTCACAAAAAGATCGAATTCTGGTGTACCTGCAACAGCATCTGGTCCCAAAATTGATGCGTTCAAGCTGTCTTGTTCTGCAACAAATCGAATGGAGTTTTTCAAAATATGCGGCGCAGATCGCAGTTTGAATGCAGTATCGGCCGAACCCGTGAAACTCACCACATCTTGGTGACCAAGGTGATCCAGCATGTCACCCAATCCACCAGACACCAACTGCAACGCACCGTGAGGCAACAACCCACTGTCGAGCATGATTTTCACGGCCAGCTCTGTCACATAACTCGTAGCCGTCGCAGGCTTAACAATCGCAGGAACGCCCGCCAACAACGTCGGTGCCAGCTTTTCCAACATACCCCAAACAGGAAAATTGAACGCATTGATATGAACCGCTACGCCCTGCAAAGGCGTGCAAATATGCTGCCCAAGAAACGTACCATTTCGGCTCAGTTGTTCAACATCACCATCAACATAAATATGCCCGTCTGGCATTTCACGCCGACCTTTAGATGCAAAAACAAACATCGTTCCAACGCCACCGTCGATATCAATCAGGTGATCCGATTGCGTCGCCCCAGACGCGAACGACAGATCATAGAGCGCCTGTTTGTGTTGCCCAAGGTGCGTCGCCAACGCCTTTAGCATCCGCGCACGATCATGAAAATTCATCGCCCGCAACGCAGGCCCGCCCTTGGTTCGCGCATACTCCAACATCCCGACAACATCCAACGCCCCGTTACCAGCACGCGCCATCACCTCACCCGTCACCGCGTTTTCGATACTGCGCGCAGATGCGTCTGGTGAAATCCACTGACCAGCCACAAAACTTTGTACGTCGAGAATTCCCATAACCATTTCCTTTGGTGTGATCGAAGTTGAATAATTAATTGACCAACCGGTCGGTTTATGCAAGAAAAATATCAACTCAGCATGGGGAGATGCACAATGAGCGAGACTATTCTTGTTGAACGTGATGGCGATCTAACGCAGATCACATTGAACCGCCCTGACCGCTTGAACAGCTTTAACGACGAAATGCACCTCGCGTTGCGTGCAGCGCTAAATGATGCTGCATCCAACGGCACCCGTGCGATTTTGCTAACAGGGGCTGGTCGCGGGTTCTGTGCTGGACAAGATCTTGGTGATCGCGATCCAACCAAAATGGACGGCCCGCCAGATTTGGGCGCAACGCTCCTCAATTTTTACAATCCATTGGTCCGCCAAATCAAAGCCCTAAACTTCCCCGTTATTTGCGCAGTAAACGGCGTTGCCGCAGGTGCAGGTGCAAACATCGCACTAGCATGCGACATAGTTTTGGCGGCGCAAGGCGCGAAATTCATCCAATCTTTTGTCAAAGTCGGCCTCGTGCCAGATGGCGGCGGCACATGGAGCCTAACGCGATTGTTGGGCGAGGTCCGTGCCAAGGCGCTTGCCTTAACAGCAGAACCATTATCGGCAACACAAGCAGCCGAATGGGGATTGATTTGGAAAGCCATCGCAGACGAAGATTTACTGACAGAGGCTCGCAAACTTGGTCAAAAACTCGCATCTGGGCCAACCATTGGCCTCAGCATGACAAAACAAGCCATTCAGGCAGCATCGACAAATTCACTGGATGAGCAGCTGGATTTAGAAGCAGAATACCAGCGTATTTGCGGTGCAAAACCAGATTATGCCGAAGGTGTCTCGTCTTTTTTAGAAAAACGAGCGCCAAATTTTTCGGGCAAATAAAGTTGATAAAAGGAATACCACAATGAAAAATTTGGGCGCTAAAAAATCAGAACTCGAACCCATCGAAATCGCTTCGCGCGATGAGATTGAAGCCTTACAGCTCAAGCGGCTAAAGTGGTCTTTGAGCCATGCTTACACGAACGTTTCGATGTACAAAAAGCGGTTTGACGAGGCAGGCGTTCACCCCGATGATGTGACTAGCCTCAAAGATCTTGCAAAGTTTCCATTCACTGTAAAAAATGATTTGCGGGATAATTATCCTTTCGGTCTTTTCGCAGTTCCGCGTGAACAAATCCTACGAATTCACGCGTCTTCTGGCACGACTGGGCAATCCACCGTGGTTGGTTACACGCAAAACGATTGCGACCTGTTTGCAAATATGGTTGCGCGATCCTTGCGCGCGTCAGGTGTGCGCCCAGGTGAAATGGTGCACAACGCCTATGGCTACGGCCTGTTTACGGGCGGTTTGGGTGCGCATGTTGGGATCGAACGACTTGGCGCAACTGTTGTGCCAATGGGTGGTGGGCAAACCACGAAACAAGTTCAATTGATCAATGATTTCAAGCCACAAGCGATCACCGTTACACCGTCTTATATTCTAAACTTGCTGGAAGAGTTCAAACGTCAGGGTCTTGATCCGCGTGAAACATCTCTGCAAGTCGGTATTTTTGGCGCAGAGCCGTGGACGAATGCAATGCGCAATGAGGTCGAGCAAGCCTTCGATATGCACGCCGTTGATATCTACGGACTGTCCGAAATCATGGGGCCAGGTGTCGCCAACGAATGCGTTGAAACCAAAGATGGGCTTCATATTTGGGAAGACAATTTCTATCCCGAAATCGTTAACCCCGAGACAGGCGAGCTGGTTGAGGATGGCGAACAAGGGGAGTTGGTTTTCACCACGTTGACGAAAGAAGGCATCCCGATGATCCGTTACCGCACCCGTGATCTAACACGGCTCTTGCCTGGTACTGCGCGATCAATGCGTCGGATGGAAAAGATTACTGGGCGGTCCGACGACATGATCATTCTGCGCGGTGTGAATGTGTTCCCCACCCAAATCGAAGAACAGCTGATGGCGACAGACGGCCTCTCGCCGCATTTCCAGATTGAGCTGTATCGCAACGGACGCATGGATGCGATGCGCGTGCATGTTGAAGCAGATTTGAACGCCACAAGCCAAGACAATCGCGCCGCGTCTGCTGCTGCTCTGAAACATCGAATAAAAACAATTGTCGGTGTCAGCACAGACGTCGTTGTAGCTGATCCAGGTGGCGTTCCGCGCAGCCAAGGCAAGGCAGTTCGCGTGGTTGATAACCGTAAGGGTGAACGTTAAGTGGCACGCCCAATCGCCAAAGATTACGGAACAAAACGCCGTTTGATTCTGGATCAAGCGGCGCGACTGTTTGCAAACGAAGGGTTCGATCGCACATCAGTAAGCCGCATTGCGCAGTCGTGCAAAATATCCAAGGCGAACGTATACCATTATTATGGCAGTAAGGATGAAATCCTATTTGATATTCTGGATGCCTATTTATCTGGCCTACGGGATCGCATCATTGGGATGAAGTTTTCCGATCAATCTGCACAAAAACGGTTCTCGTTGACGATCACAGAAATCCTGCTGGCGTATCAGGGCGCGGATTTCGAACATCGCCTTCAGGCAAATGTCATGGGCCACCTCCCCCCTGATCAGCAGGCGGTTTTACAAGGCTATCAAAAGGACCTTGTGACCCACCTCAGCATCTTGGTTTCAGACATCGCACCGCAAGTTTTTGCTGACGACAAACCGAAATTACGGGCTGCCACGATGTCCGTTTTCGGGATGCTCAATTGGTTCTACATGTGGAACCCAAATGCCGACGAAAAAGCACGCAAGGACTATGGCGAACTCATCAGCAAATTATGCCTTAACGGTTTGCCAAACGTTTAGTGCCCTGCCGCATCATAATCCCAAACCACCCTATCCGTGACGGGATAGGATTGGCACGAAAGCACATAACCGGCCTCAACTTCGTAATCCTCGAGGGCGTGGTTGGTAAGCATCTCAACTTCGCCCTCCAATACTTTGCATTTGCACGTTGAACACACGCCCGCCTTACAGGCATGGGGCGCTTCTACATCGTTTTGCAGCGCGGAATCCAATAGGCTCATGTCCTTGGAGATATCAAAACTACGCGATTCACCATCTAGTGTCACCTTGCCCGCGACAGCCTTAACCGCCGCTGATCCCAATGCTTTGGCTTTCTGCTTTGCGCGTCCTGGTTGACCACTGGCAAACAGCTCAAACTTAATCTGTTTATCCGTCAAACCGTGGTCCTTTAGCGCAGCCGAGATTGCCAGCATCATTGGTTCAGGGCCACAGATAAACGCCGTGTTGATATCATCGATGTTGATCCAATGTTTGAACAGCAAACCACATTTCTCCCCGTCAACACGCCCCGTAAACAGGTCGATATCCTGCGCGTCCTGCTCCAAAACATGGATAATATTCACCCGCCCCATGTAACGGTTTTTCAAATCCTCAATCTCGGAACGGAACATGATCGTGTTCACAGCACGGTTCGCATAAACCAGCGTGAAACGCGAATTGGACTCACGCTGCAAAACTGTGCGCAAAATCGACAAAATGGGCGTGATACCTGAGCCGCCTGCAAAACAAAGATAATGCTTGCTCGAGTTCGCATCCAAATCCAATCCGAAATTACCCATCGGCGGCATAGCTTCTAACGTGTCTCCGACTTGCAAATCCTCATTGGCCCACGTCGAAAAAGTACCCCCGTCCACTTTTTTAATGCCAACTTTCAGAACGCCGTCGTCCTTGCCCGCACAGATCGAATAAGAACGGCGCAATTCTTCGCCGTCAAATTCACGTCGGAACGTAAGGTACTGCCCTTGCGTAAAATCGAACGCCTCTAGGGCATCTGCCGCAAGCGTTAGAACCACCGCATCGCGAATGGTTTTATGGATGTTCGTAACTGTTAGTGAATGGAAACGCGCCATGATAAAATCCTCATATGCACTTAAAATAGTCGAAGGGTTCTAGGCAATCAGTGCATCGCCACTGCGCCTTGCAAGGTGTTGATCCAAATTGGCTAATCCGTTCAACTTCTTTGGATTTACAACGGGGACACTGTTCTGGCCCGCCTGCTGCATTTGGGGGCGAAATGCCGTAATCTTCCAGCTTTGCACGCCCCTTTTCAGACAGCCAATCAGTTGTCCAAGCAGGAGCAATTTGTGTTTTGATGCGAATTTTTTTCACACCACGTTCCATCAACGCTGTTTCGATATCCATCGCGATAACAGACGTCGCCGGGCATCCAGAATACGTCGGCGTCACGGACACCTCAAGCGTATCAGCATCCCATGCAATGCCCCGCACAATACCTAAATCAACCACGGAAATCACCGGAATTTCAGGATCAGGCACTGCATCAAGCCATTCCCAGATTTGCTCGTTGGATGCGCGTGACATGCTACCACTGCGCATCTGGATAAGCGCGCGGTAAGAACTGCATGGTTGCAAGCAAATGGCCAAGGTGTTCTGAATGGCGAACTCCCGTTTTTCCACCTTTATGTGCGAAATCACTTTCGGGAAGTGTCAGCATCGCAGATGTTAGAACGGGTTTTATGATCGCAACCCAATCATTCCACAACGCGGCCAAATCTGGCCCGATTCCGGCCTCAAACATTTCTGTATCAACGCTATCAACCACAAAAATTTCACCTGCAAATGGCCATAAAACATCCAGCGCTTTTTGCATCCGCCGATTGCTTTCGGGCGTCCCATCGCCCAGCGCAATCACCGTTTCGCGGGACCGTTCCAGATGATATTGCGCTTCCTTAACGGACTTCGCCGCGATCTCTGAAATACGCACATCAGCTGATCCAACCAAGGCCGTTAAGTTCAAAACATTGAAAGCGTCAAACAAGAATTGACGCATTAGGGTTTTACCAAAGTCACCGTTCGTTTGTTCGACCAGCAACAGGCTTCGGAAATCCCAAACATCACGACGAAACACCAACGCATCTACATCGCGGCCTTTGCCTTCAACTTCTGCGGCATAGGCCAACCACATTTGTGTCTGCCCAATCAAATCCAACGCAGTGTTCGCCAGCGCGATGTCTTCTTCCAGTGCAGGTGCAACACCGCACCATTCTGAAACGCGGTGACCCAACACAAGTGTGTTGTCGCCCAAGCGAAGCAGGTATTCAAACAATGCAGCTGACATCACATCGCACCAACATCGTCGGGAATATCAAAGAACGTCGGATGGCGATAAACTTTGGAATTTGATGGTTCGTACAAAGGGCCTTTTTGATCAGGTGAAGACGCACCGATGTGCTTGGCTTCAACTACCCAAATCGACACACCTTCATTACGACGTGTGTAAACATCGCGCGCATTCAAGATCGCCATTTCCTCATCCGAGGCGTGCAAACTACCAACATGGCGGTGGCTCATCCCGTGCTGTCCACGGATGAACACTTCCCACAACGGCCATTCTTTTTTCAAATCAGTCATTGTGCTGCCTCTTTCAACGCTGCGCGTTTTTCACCGTGCGCCATCAAACCTTCACGAACCCAAGCCCCATCGTCCCACGCCTTTTGGCGCGCCTCGATGCGTTCTACATTACACGGGCCATTACCTTGCAAAACCTCAAAGAACTCACCCCAATCTGGCTCAGCGAAATCATAGCCGCCTTTTTCTTCATTCCACGCCAGCGTTTCATCAGGAACTTTCAGCCCCAGATATTCTGCCTGTGGCACCGTTTGATCCACAAACTTTTGGCGCAGCTCATCATTGGTGTTCATCTTGATTTTCCAAGACATGGATTGCACAGAATGGGTGCTGTCCTTGTCGCTTGGCCCAAACATCATCAGGGATGGAAACCACATTCGGTTCAACGTGTCCTGCGCCATATTCTTCTGCGCCTCGGTTCCGTTACACATCTTCATCATGATGTCGAAACCTTGGCGCTGGTGGAAACTTTCTTCCTTACAGATGCGAACCATCGCGCGGGAATACGGCCCGAAAGATGTGCGCTGCAACGGCACTTGGTTCATGATCGCCGCGCCATCAACCAGCCAACCAACCGCGCCCATATCGGCCCATGTCAGTGTCGGATAGTTAAAAATCGACGAATATTTCATCCGCCCATCCAGCAACATTTCCGTCATCTCGTCGCGTGTCACACCCAGCGTTTCAGCGGCGCAATACAGGTACAACCCGTGGCCCGCTTCATCCTGAACCTTCGCCAACAAAATTGCTTTACGCTCTAATGTTGGCGCACGCGTGATCCAATTGCCCTCAGGCAACTGCCCAACAATTTCTGAATGCGCATGCTGCCCAATTTGACGGATCAGAGTTTTGCGATAACCCTCTGGCATCCATTCTTTCGGCTCAATCTTATCGCCTGCATCAATGCGGGCCTGAAATGCGGCCAGCTTTTCTGGGTCATCTAACGTCGCTTCGGACTTAATCATCTGTGCATACATCTGGTGTCTCCCTTAAACGCGTTCAATTATCATGGCAGCCCCTTGGCCAACGCCCACACACATTGTGCACAGGCCGTACCGACCACCGGTTCGTTTCAAATGATAGGCCGCCGTCATCACAAGACGGGCACCTGACATCCCTAACGGATGCCCAATCGCAATGGCGCCGCCATTCGGGTTAACGTGTTCCGCATCATCAGGGATACCCAACGCGCGCAACGTCGCCAACCCTTGGCTCGCGAATGCTTCGTTCAACTCTATCACATCCATCTGCTCGATTGTTAATCCAGCCAGCGACAAAACTTTGCGCGTGGCAGGAACAGGGCCTATTCCCATGATGCGCGGCTCCACACCCGCGGTTGCCATCGCAACAACCCGCGCGATAGGTTCGTGGTTCTGCGCCAATGCTTCGTTACACAACAACAACGCGCCTGCGCCATCATTCACACCAGACGCATTGCCAGCTGTCACGGATAAATCAGGGCCGTTAATCGCCTTCATCGTTGCCAGCTTTTCAGCTGTCACACTTGGGCGCGGGTGTTCATCTGTATCAAAGATAACGTCGTAACCTTTACGCTGAGGAATCGTCACTGGAACGATTTCACCTACAAACAAACCCGCTTTGTTCGCGGCGGCCCATCGTGCCTGCGAACGGGCCGCAAAAGCATCTTGGTCTTCGCGACTGATATCAAAATCCTCTGCAACATTATCTGCTGTTTGGGGCATAGAATCGATCCCAAACCGACCCTTCAGTTTTGGGTTCACAAACCGCCAACCAATCGTTGTATCAAACACTTCGCTGCTACGAGAAAACGCGCTAGTTGCTTTTGGCATCACAAACGGAGCGCGGCTCATGCTTTCCACACCACCGGCGATGGCATAGCGATAATCGCCTGCTTTAATCCCACGCGACGCCATTCCAACACTGTCCATACCCGATGCACACAGGCGGTTCACAGTTGTCCCAGGAACTTCAATCGGCAATCCGGCCAGCAATGTCGCCATGCGGGCAACGTTGCGATTGTCTTCGCCTGCTTGATTTGCATCACCAAGGATAACATCATCAACCTGCGCCCAATCCACATTGGCATTACGTTCTTTCAACGCTGCAATCGGCAATGCCGCCAAATCGTCCGTGCGCACAGATGAAAGCGCACCGCCATATCGGCCAATGGGTGTACGTACTGCGTCAATAATGTATGCATTCATGCTGATAGATCCCGAGCGTTTGAAACGTGTGTTAGCCCCTAAATAGCAGGGCACAAAGGCGTTGTAAAATAAATGTTACAAAATTATTCTGAATTATATTTATTTGTAACGCGATTACATTTACCTTCACCAGTTACTGCCCTTTAATCCACATCATAAACAACATATATTGCACGCTGAAACCAAAATTTGCGAAAGATTAAATATGACAAACCATCTTCACAAAGGCGATCTGCCCGATGAATTGGACCTTGGTCCGATTGTGGCAATCGACTGTGAAACGATGGGCCTCATTCCGCGACGCGATCGACTTTGTGTTGTACAGCTGTCATCTGGCGATGGTAACGCGCATTTGGTGCAAATCGCCAAAGACCAAACCCAAGCGCCAAACCTGTGCAAATTGCTAGACAATCCCAATCAGCTGAAACTATTCCACTTTGGCCGCTTTGACATCGCTGTGATGGAAAACCGCTTTGGTGTGCGAACCGCACCTGTTTACTGCACCAAGATCGCTTCGAAACTTGTGCGCACCTACACCGATCGGCATGGTTTGAAAAATTTGACGCAAGAATTGATCAGCGTTGATATTTCCAAACAGCAACAAAGCTCTGATTGGGGCGCAGACAACCTGACCAAAGCACAGATCGATTACGCCGCATCCGATGTTCTATACCTGCATCGTCTTAAAACCGAACTTGATATTCGCCTTGCGCGCGAAGGCCGCATAGAAATAGCCAAGGCTTGCTTTGATTTCCTACCCCACCGTGCTGGCCTCGATCTTATTGGTTGGCCTGACACCGATATTTTTGCGCATTAATCCATGAAAAACCAAGAACCCACAATTGGCGTTGAAACACGCGATGGTTATTCCAGCATGGTGCGCGTGTTGAAATGGGCGTTTCCGGTCGTGGGCATCCTGCTTGTGGGCAGCGTTTTTCTTTTCTCGAACGCAACCAAACTCAGCAAACTTATTGACGAAATCGACGGACCAATCGCCGAATTGGCCGTGGGTCAACGCATCACAAACCCCAATTTTTCTGGGGTCACAAAATCTGGCGACGCTTTTTCTATCACTGCCGAATGGGCGTTACCAGATGGGCCAAAACCATCCAAAGTCGAACTGAGCAAACCCCGCACGACGATCAGTTTTCAAAATGGCGGCACGATGCGCACAACATCTGGGCTTGGCGCATTGGATCTAAAATCGAGCGAAGCAACATTAAGCGAAGGTGTAAGTTTACGCACGACAGATGGCTACACCGCGACCAGCACTAGTGTTGAAATAGACTTTCAAACGGGTAACGTTTATAGCGAGGGACCCGTGGTTGCCGAAGGTCCAGTTGGATCAATCCAAGCAGGCACAATGACGCTGACACAGAACTTTGATCAAAATCAATCAGGTAACGCCGTTCTAATGTTTAACAACGGCGTCAAATTAATATACAATCCCATCAAGGGATAAAATTGAGGATTACAATGCGCCATCACATTTTGCGAAGCCTTGCACTGATTGCAGCATTTGCAGCGGGACCTGTCCTTGCTCAGGGAACTGGCATCTCGCTTAGCCCCATCGAAATAGACGGAAGCCAACCCATCGAGGTAACGGCCGACAACCTAACCGTGGAACAAAACTCAAACTCAGCGGTTTTTGAAGGCAACGCACGTGTCGTTCAGGGTGAACTCATTCTCGCGGCAAATAAAATTCTTGTGCGCTACAACGCCGAACAAACCGGGATTGAACGTGTCGAAGCCACTTCCAACGTTATGTTTACCAACGGTAACGAAATCGCAGAAGCACAAAACGGCGTCTACACAATCGGGTCTGGCGCTGTGAAATTGTCTGGCGATGTGGTTCTTGTCCAAGGCATAAACGCTATCTCTGGTGACACCCTTAGCCTTGATCTGAAAACCAACCGTGGCACAATGAACGGCAACGTAAAAACAGTATTTGTACCCAAGACCAATCAATGAACAAACTCGCCCCCGATGACACGACGACAGGTCTATCTGTCGTCGGACTAAGCAAAGCATTCAAAAAACGCAAAGTCCTCACAGACGTTTCCATGCGCCTGAACAGGGGCGAAGTGGTTGCGCTTCTCGGGCCAAACGGGGCAGGGAAAACCACAAGTTTCTATTCCATTGCAGGGCTGATCGCTGCTGATGCAGGCAATGTTTCAATTGATGGGCGCGATGTGACGAACCTGCCGATGTATCGCCGCGCCAGGTTGGGTCTTGGATACCTTCCCCAAGAAGCCAGCATTTTTCGCGGTATGACTGTGCAGCAAAACATCGCTTCAGTCGTAGAGCTGTGGGAAAGTGATCGCGCAAAGCAACGTCAACGTACCGAACAATTGATGGAAGAGTTTTCGGTTACACATCTGCGCGACAGCTCTGCCGTTTCCCTTTCAGGCGGCGAACGGCGCAGGGTAGAAATCGCACGCTGCCTAGCAGGTAACCCAAAT
Source organism: Amylibacter sp. (assembly GCA_037625035.1). GTDB lineage: Bacteria > Pseudomonadota > Alphaproteobacteria > Rhodobacterales > Rhodobacteraceae > Amylibacter. Next base: position 12,034 of record JASJIO010000085.1, on the reverse strand, counting down.
TATATTTTACTGGATGAACCCTTTGCTGGCGTCGATCCGATTGCAGTAGGCGACATTCGAACCCTCGTGGCGCAACTCAAAAATCGGGATATCGGGGTGCTAATCACCGATCATAACGTACGCGAAACACTCGAAATTATTGATCGCGCCTACATATTGTACGGCGGATCCGTCCTCATGTCTGGCTCGCCAGAGGAAGTCGTCAAAGACAAAGACGTTCGCCGCGTTTATCTGGGCGACGAATTTCGCGTTTAACCTTCACGGGTTTTCACAGTTTTAAGATTTTGTAGCTAAAAAGTTGCAACATGATCTCAGTCAGACTAACATTTACCTATGGTCGTCCCTTCAATTTTGACGTTACGCAATCAGAACCGCCGCTTATCAGCAGTCTGATTGCTGCATGCTGTGCAAAGCGCACAGGGACAAACCTATGGATGAATACCATCCAACAGGGCAATGCTCTGAAACTCTTGAAAGGAGCCTAAATGCGTTACCAAATCAGCGGAAAACAACTCGATATCGGCGAATCTTTGCAAACTAATGTAAAGCAAGAATTAGATGATGTGGTCACAAAATATGCAGAACGACCAACCGAAGCCTTCGTCACTTTTTCCAAAGATAGGCATGATTATGTCTGCGAATCATCTGTTCATTTATCCACTGGCCTAACGGTAAACGCTAAGGCTCACGCGTCAGAAATTTACGCATCCCTCGACGCATGCCGAGAAAAGGTGGAAAAACAACTCCGTAGGTATAAACGCCGCCTAAAAGATCATCACAACCACAGATCGACACCTGTTGAAACCTTCGGCGCTCCGTCGTATATCCTCGCACAAGAAGACGCAGGCGAAGATGCGAGCGAACCTGATACGTTGCAGCCCATTATCGTAGCAGAAACACAGACCAAGATTAAATCTTTGTCCGTCGGAGAAGCTGTCATGCAAATGGAGCTCGCCAACGAGAACGTTTTGGTATTTCAGAACGAAGCACAAAAGAGAGTAAACGTGGTCTACAAACGGGCTGATGGTAACATCGGTTGGATAGACCCGGAGTAATCCGGTGAGCAGAGCTGGGAAGTAAAATGGAAATGACTGAAATTTTGGACCCAAACGCAGTACGTTTTGCTGCGGGAGCGTCCAGTAAGAAACGTCTTTTGCAAGATATCTCTGAACAAGCTGAATTGGTCTATGGCCTAAAAGCAGATGAGATATTTACCGCTCTGCAAGCTCGCGAAAACCTTGGCACCACGGGCGTTGGCCGTGGTGTCGCCATTCCCCACGCGCGATTTGAATCGTTGGATAAGATCGTTGGCCTATTTTATCGGCTTGAAAAACCAGTGAACTTTGACAGCATGGATCGCCAGCCTGTTGATCTGATCTTTACGCTTCTTGCGCCTGCAAACGATAGCCCAGAGCATTTGAAAGCACTTGCAATGGTGTCACGCACATTGCGCAATGACGAAAACTGCAAAACCCTGCGGGCAAACAACCAGTCTGCAACACTGTTTTCAATTCTGACAGAGCTGACAACGTCAAAAGCAGCCTAAACTACTCCCAGTTTTCAAATCCATACATGACGTAGTCGCGTGCATAAACATCTCGGCTAAGGTCATCCATTTGCGCTGAATATATATCTGCAAGCGTGAAGCAGTGGCCATCATCACGCGCACTCAAAGGAACATTCGGAAGCTCCATATCATCCTCAACCCGTTTCAACTCGGCCGCCAAACGATCGCGACGAATGATCACATCTGGAAAGACCAAACGGCAGTACCCTTGAAGAATAGAGTTTTGCGAAGCCCACGATTGATCAACACGCGCACGGGTTTGACCCTGAAGATTTCCCTTTAAGAACCCTAGAAAAACAAGAAACGCGTACCTTCAAAAATCAGAAACAGAAGCCAAGATTGGCGTCCGCGTGCTGAACCGGATGACCGGACTTGGCCGCCCCAGTTTCGAACCTACCGCCTGAATTCCGTCTCGGGTAGGGCGCGTTCCAACCTCTAGGGAATCTATGCAACATGGCCATTCACTAAAACACGCCGTTTTTATTGCGCAGCACGACGACATTCTACTGTCTCAATCAGGAAATCGCGGAACTCATCACACAGATCGCCGTGTGCCAAACCGAAGGCCACAGTTGCTTGTAAAAAGCCCGCCTTGGTTCCACAATCATACCGCGTTCCTTGGAAACGGAACCCATAAACATTGTCCGAGGTTTCAATCTCTTTCGCGATCGCATCTGTCAGCTGAATTTCACCACCCGCGCCACGCTCTTGTGTTTCCAGGTTTTTAAGGATTTGCGGCGTCAAAATATAGCGACCGATCACAGCCAAATTCGATGGCGCATCTTCTGGTTTTGGCTTTTCAACCATGCCTTTGACAGACACCAATGAACCCATATCTTCTTTGATATCCAACAGGCCATAAGCAGACACTTTGCTTGGTGCCACTTCCATAGCCGCAACCATGTTGCCGCCAGTTTGTTCATGTGCTTCGACCATCTGTTTCAAAACAGGTTTTTCAGCTGCAATCACGTCATCGGTCAAAATGACTGCAAACGGCTCATCTGCGATCAAACGACGTGCACACCAAACGGCATGCCCCAACCCCAATGCTTCGCGCTGGCGAACGTAAGCGATTTCACCGCTATCCATCGTTGATTTCATCAAAACTTCCAAAAGGTCATCTTTGCCTTTTGCTTTCAATGACTGCTCCAACTGCGGAGCCCCATCAAAATAATCTTCTAATGCGCCTTTACCACGCGATGTAACGAAAATAAATTCCTCAATGCCTGCCTCACGCGCTTCATCAATTGCATATTGAATCAGTGGTTTATCGACCAAACAGAGGATTTCTTTCGGAATGCTTTTCGTTGCCGGAAGGAACCGTGTTCCCAATCCCGCTACAGGAAAAATCGCTTTTGTTACTCTTTGTATCATTATGTACCCCTTCTAACAACTTTTCTTCATTACTGCATTACGAACTACCATCGCAGACAATGATGAATCAGCCATCGTCACTTTTTGTCTTTTCTAAGACGAAATTGTCAAAATTTAACTATCCACAATTCCGTCCCTGGGAAGATTACTCGCAGGCGCTCAAACTTTGATTTGATCCGATCTCGCAGGTTCGTTGCGCGAAAAATTGGATCCAACCTGTTCGATTTACCAAAAATACCGCCCGATTGCACCCAAAAACCACGGACATCATAGTCACGTCTGTGAAATAAACTGGTGATCGAGAAAAGCATTACAACCACGGGGATGTTACTTTTCGCCCCAGCCATCGCTTTGCCCAACAGTTTTTCGCGCGACGACGTGCTTCCGCCAAACACTTTGTAAGACGCGGGCGCTAAATGCCCAAACCGCAGAAACGCACGTTCGCGAACGGTATTTTGCACCGGGTTTTCGCCCATCAAAGGCGCATCAAACCCATCGTACAAAGTCCCAAGCAAGCGTTTCACGTCCCTCTGTTCAATACGCCCATCCACCATCATTTGGACAAGACGCGTATGTTGGTTTTGCACAAATTCCATCGCAGATCGCTCGTGATCCGCCTCGTCCGCCTGCTTACTTAAAAACCACTTCTTACTCACCCCTAAATCAAACAGAGTTTTGGGAACCCGTGCGTCAGATCACTGATCACGGGCTGCAAACCCATGATGCACCTGCGCAAATGGCACAAACGCACTGTCATATCCCGCCTTGTCTAACCGCAAACACAGATCGGTTTCATCAAGGAAAAATCGATACCCCTCATCAAATCCACCAACCTGCTCCAGCGCATCTTTGCGAAACGCACAATTCGTACCCTATAATTTGGCGAAATGAACACCATCGTATTTCACCATAGAAAACGGCACCGCTTTATCGATTTCAAGTTGGTGATCGTCCCCACAATCATAACACAACAAAGCACGCCACTGAAATTCAATCCCATTGCGCACCCGTACAAAGCCACCCGCACTGCCAATATTCGAAATTTGAAACGGAACAATCAGGCGCTCCAACCACCACGGATCTGGAACCGCATCATCATCACAGAACGCAACGATCTGCCCACGCGCCGCAGCAATCCCAATATTTCGGGCAGTGGAGATATTGGGCTCATCGAACTGCGAATGACAAATGTTTTGGGAAAACGGCAAATCCTCATAAAACGCACCGTCTAGCGCATCTGACACGACAATAACTTCGAAATTCTCATAACTTTGAAAGCGTAGCGCCGAAAGTGTACGCCGCAAAGACGTCTGCCGTTTTGGCTAACGATAACCAAACTGACGGTCGGCAAATCGCTCATTCAAGCCCTAACTGAACTAGGATGTTCTCGACACGCGGCACGTCTTCTGGGTTGTTCAACTCCCAAAATTCCTGCCCAGGGTTTTCAACTTCTACACACTGAACGTGCAATCCATTTTCCATGAAACGCAACTGTTCCAAACCTTCTTGTTTTTCAAGAAACCCTTCAGGCAGCGCCGCATAATCACGCAGTGATGCGGGCCGATACGCATAAACGCCAACATGGTGATACACAGGCACATCCAAATTGGGCGCGAACGGTATTACTTCTTTGGAAAAATACAGCGCGCGCTTCTTGTTGTCATAAACAACAGTCGTTCCGCCAACCCGATCATTTTTGCGATCTTCTTTAAAACTAGAAAGCGCCTCTTTTGAACATAACAACATCGGCGTCGCCACATGGGCTTGGGGCGCGTTGCTCAACCCCTCAACCAGCTTTTCCACAAACCAAGGCGGCGTCAGGGGCGCATCCCCCTGCAAATTCGCAACAATGTCATAGGTTTCATCCAGCCGCTCAATCACATCCGCGCAGCGTTCGGTGCCATTGCGACAAGATTGCGATGTCATCACAACCTCTGCGCCAAATGCCTCGGCTGCATCTTTGATGCGATCATCGTCGGTGGCGACAACCACACGATCCACACCGTTAACCTTCATCGCGGCATCCCAGCTGCGTCGGATCAGGCTTTTTGCAACACCCGTTGCACCGCGCAATTCCACCAGCGGTTTGCCAGGGTATCGCGCGGATGCGTAGCGTGCAGGAATAACGATTAATGTGGACATTAGATTAGGCCTTTTGAAGCGTCATCCCCAGAGCATAGGCGATGAAGTATGGATTTTCAAAGATTGGCTTGCCGTAGGTCAACGGTTCGTGATTATCAAACCGAACAACACGCCCGCCAGCGCCCTGCAAAACGGCCTGCCCAGCAGCGGTGTCCCACTCCATCGTGCGTCCAACGCGCGGGTAAATATCCGCCTCGCCCGTCGCCACCAAACAAAACTTCAGCGACGATCCAGCACTGCGGCTGTCTTTGACAATGTACTTATTGATGTAGTCTTTCGTCTCATCCGTCAGATGTGATTTGGACGCCACGACTATCAGCGCATCCTCATCTGGCTTAGACACAGAAATGCGTTTCATCTCGCCCACAACATCCACTTTGTGATCACCCATTTCCTCGTGCGAAACACCCTCTGCATCAGTAATGAACAACCGTTTTTTCGCAGGCGCGTAAACAACACCCAGCGTCGGCATTCCGTCTTCGACCAAGGCAATATTCACCGTGAAATCACCACGGCGATGGATAAATTCTTTGGTGCCATCCAGCGGATCAACAATGAAAAATGTTTTCGCGTTTTCGGTATGTGTGTCGGACTGTTCTTCGGTCACAAGCGCCACATCCGGAAACGCAGCACGCAATCCAGCAGAAATAAGAGCATCAGCCGTTTCATCCGCAATCGTCACTGGGCTCTCGTCTGACTTTGATTTCACCTCGAAATCATCGCCTTCATAGATCTCCATAATCTTTTCGCCGGCTTGGATCGCCAAGGTACGGATGACCGTAGAAATTTCCGATTTGTTCATAATTTTGCCCCTATTGTGCTGCCACAGCAGCGATTTCTTGCGAAATTTTTTTTTCATCTTATGGTCCGATCAACAAAAAACAGCAAGCAGTGAATAAATCACGCACACACTAGGCAGACGGCATGAGCATAGTTAAAAATTCGTTGTTTTCACGTATTCTGATGGGTACGGTGGAATTTCTTACTTTGGTGTACCACGCCACGGCTTGTGATGTGTGCAAAGGCAACGCTATCCAAGCCCTCGCGATGGAGGTGTTACAAGCCGCCACAGTTGTGATCTTTTTCTATGTTCTTACCACGCTTCTTGGGATGCGCGGCGTCGCTGTGCGTGGCAGTTTTGTACTTTATGTTTTGACTGGCGTTTTCCTGTTTATCACCCACAACAAAGCCGTCTCGGCCGTTGGTGGCGGCGGCCCGGTAATCCCAATGCTGCAACACGCCCCGTTTCGACTTTTATGTTGATTGTCTCAGGCGCGTTTTCCGCCTTTTACGTGCAAATTTTGGCCGTATTGGTTATCTCATTTGTGGCAAACGTCATCATTGACTCCTTCACAGATTACAACCTCAAACGCGTTTCCCTGTGCTTCATGATCGCTTGGTTTTTTTTCGGCGTGGCAATCGGGATTATCTTCCTGTCCGTTCGCCCGTTTTTCCCATCAACAGTCACAATCATCGAACAGGTGTATAAACACGCCAACATGATTTTCCGCGGGAAAATGTTCCTCGCAAACAGCTTGCCTGCGGGCTATTTGGTGTTCTTCACATGGAACCCCTTGTTCCACACAATCGATCAAGCACGCGGCGCCGCTTTCGTGAATTACACCCCACATCACACTACACTGTCTTATGCGGTTAATCTGTCACTGGTTTTAATTTGTATCGGCCTCATACTTGAACATTACGCCCGTAACACCGTTTCCAAAAGCTGGGGCAAACGCGGTTAATCGACCACACGAAGTGTAAGATTTATACGCCCAGCATTCTTTAACAAGGTAGACGTTCTAAACCGAATGCGATCAATCCCGTGATACGCCAATCGCGCATCCCCACCCATGACACACACATCACCAGACGACAGCCAGATGCTTTCGGTTTTGTCCTTTCGATCCGTGCCACCAATCCGAAACAACGCGTCATCACCAAGCGAGATTGAAACCACAGGAAAATCAAAATCCTGCTCGTCATTGTCTTGGTGCAATCCCATCCGCGCCTTTTCGCGGTAATGATTGATCAAACAACAATCTGGCTGGCGCAAAACGTCTGAAACCTCATCCCAAATACGCAAAATCGATGCAGGGATTGCGGGCCAATCATTGCCATTTGGATGCTTGGGTACATAGCGATATCCATCGCTGTCAGAATACCAACCGAACCGCCCCGCAGATGACATCTGAACAGACATCGGCTTCCCCCACGCCGTGCGCGGCGAAAACATCGGTGCTTGAGGCAGGCCCACACGGATATTTTCCACAATTTCAGCCTGCTCATCAGCAGAAATCAACGATTTATAGATCAGGAATCCACGCAGATTCAGGGGTTTTGCTCGTGCCATCCACAACATCTAGCGGTACCCGACCCTAACGCCAAGAAATCAAACGAAATGTGACAAAGAATCCGCATCGGAATGCTTGCAGATATGCAATCGGCAACCTATATACCGTCAATGCTAAAACGCCTCTGATATCGGGGGCAGACAATTGGGATGAAACAAGGGCGCCGAATGCGGGCCAAAGTTTCACATCGCCACAAGAAAGGAAGTCTAATGGCTAAAGTTATTGGTATTGATCTCGGTACAACAAACTCCTGCGTAGCAATCATGGATGGTTCGAAGCCAAAAGTGGTCGAAAACGCCGAGGGCGCACGCACCACACCTTCTATCGTAGGATTCACAGACGACGAACGTCTGGTTGGACAAGCCGCCAAACGGCAGGCAGTCACAAACCCTGAAAACACACTTTTCGCAATCAAACGCTTGATCGGTCGTTCAGTAAACGATCCGCAAATCAAGAAAGATTCAAAGCACCTGCCGTACAACATTGTCGATGGCGGCAATGGCGACGCATGGGTTGAAGTGAAGGGTGAGAAATACTCCCCATCACAAGTATCCGCGTTCATCTTGGGCAAAATGAAAGAAACCGCTGAGAGCTATCTCGGTGAAGCAGTAACAGAAGCGGTTATCACTGTTCCTGCATACTTTAACGACGCACAGCGCCAAGCAACCAAAGATGCTGGTAAAATTGCTGGCCTCGATGTGCTGCGTATTATCAACGAACCAACTGCTGCGGCATTGGCTTACGGTCTTGATAAAGAAGGCGGCAAAACAATCGCTGTTTATGACCTTGGCGGCGGCACATTCGATGTTTCCGTTCTGGAAATCGACGAAGGCTTGTTCGAAGTAAAATCCACCAACGGCGACACGGCTCTTGGCGGCGAAGACTTTGACATGCGCATCGTTGAATACCTTGCTGCTGAATTCAAAAAAGAAAACGGCGTTGATCTTTCCAAAGACAAAATGGCCCTACAGCGTCTGAAAGAAGCTGCTGAAAAAGCCAAGATCGAGCTGTCCTCTTCTGCTCAAACAGAAATCAACCAGCCGTTCATCTCGATGGATCCAAAATCGGGCACACCGTTGCACATGGTTATGAAACTGACCCGTGCTAAACTCGAAAGCCTGGTTGCTGATCTGATCAAGCGCACCATGAAACCATGTGGCGACGCATTGAAAGATGCTGGTCTTTCCAAAGGCGACATCGACGAGATCGTTTTGGTTGGCGGTATGTCCCGCATGCCAAAAGTTATCGAAGAAGTAACCAAATTCTTCGGCAAAGAGCCACACAAAGGTGTGAACCCTGACGAAGTTGTGGCCCTCGGCGCTGCGATCCAAGCAGGTGTTTTGCAAGGTGACGTGAAAGACGTTGTTCTTTTGGACGTGACACCATTGTCCTTGGGCATCGAAACCCTCGGTGGCGTATTCACACGTTTGATCGACCGCAACACCACGATCCCGACCAAGAAATCGCAAATCTTCTCAACTGCCGAAGATAATCAAAACGCGGTGACTATTCGCTGTTTCCAAGGTGAACGTGAAATGGCGGCGGATAATAAAATCCTCGGTCAGTTCAACCTCGAAGACATCCCACCAGCACCACGTGGTTTGCCACAAATCGAAGTAACCTTCGACATCGACGCCAACGGCATCGTTTCCGTGTCAGCCAAAGACAAAGGCACCAACAAAGAGCACCGGATCACGATCCAAGCTTCTGGTGGTTTGACGGACGACGACATCGAACAAATGGTTCGTGACGCAGAAGAAAACGCCGAAGCGGATAAGGAACGCAAGGAATTGGTGGAAGCCAAGAACCAAGCGGAAAGCCTGATCCACGCGACGGAAAAATCTGTCGAAGAACACGGCGACAAAGTGGATGCTTCTACTGTCGAAGTGATCGAATTGTCGATCAAAGCGTTGAAAGAAACGTTGGAAACCGACAATGCGTCTTCTATCCAAGCGCGTTCACAAGATCTGACAGAATCCGCGATGAAACTTGGCGAAGCCATCTATCAGGCAGCAGCAGAAGAAGCTGGCCCTGGTCCAGAAGGCAGCTCATACGACGAAGACGGGCCAAAGCCGGTTGACGAAGACATCGTTGATGCTGATTTCGAAGATCTCGGTAAAGGCGACCGTTAATCAAACATCCACAACCAAACATGCGGCTGAGGGCGAAAGCTCTCGGCCCCGTGCTACGCGGAGGCGATAATGGCAAAAGCTGATTATTACGACCTGCTGGGTGTTTCTAAGGGCGCGTCTGAACAAGAATTGAAGAAAGCCTATCGCAAAAAAGCGATGGAACTTCATCCAGACCGCAACAAAGACGACCCAAGCGCAGAAGCAAAATTCAAAGACGTCAACGAAGCTTACGAAGTCCTAAAAGACGGCGACAAAAAAGCTGCATACGATCAGTATGGTCATGCAGCATTCGAAGGCGGCATGGGCGGCGGCGGACAAGGCGGCGGTTTCAACCCCGGTGGATCTGCATTTTCCGATGTTTTCGACGATTTATTTGGCGATTTCATGGGTGGTGGACGGCGTGGCGGTGGCGGTCAACGTGCAACGCGCGGCTCGGACCTTCGCTACAATCTGACCATCACCTTGGAAGAAGCGTTTACTGGAAAACAGCAAAACGTATCTGTTAACAGCTCGGTCGCTTGTGACACTTGCGAAGGATCTGGCGCAGAAGGTGGCGCAGAACCATCAAACTGCCCAACATGTTCCGGCATGGGCAAAGTGCGCGCGCAACAAGGTTTCTTTACCGTTGAACGCACCTGTCCAACCTGTTCGGGTCGTGGTCAAATCATCACAAACCCTTGCAAAGCCTGCTCTGGTTCTGGCCATCAACAACGCGAACGCTCGCTGGGTGTCAACATCCCTGCGGGTGTCGAAACTGGAACGCGTATTCGTTTGACTGGCGAAGGCGAAGCGGGAATGCGCGGTGGCCCAACGGGTGATCTCTATATCTTTATCAAAGTAGAAGATCATGAAATATTTGAGCGCGAAGGAGCAAACCTGTTCTGCCGCGTACCCGTTAGCATGACCACAGCCACGCTTGGTGGTGAAATCGAAGTGCCAACAATCGACGGTGGCAAATCCCGCGTCAAAGTTCCCGCTGGATCGCAAACCACAAAACAGATGCGACTAAAGGCAAAAGGCATGCCAGCCCTTCGTTCAAACGTATCAGGTGATTTGTTCTTGGAATTGGCTGTTGAAACCCCAGTTAACCTCAGCTCTCAGCAAAAAGAATTGCTGAAAGAGTTTGAAAAATTGGGCGAAAACAACAGCCCCGAAAGCAGCAACTTTTTTGGCAAGGTCAAAACCTTCTGGGATGGAATGAAGAGTTAAACCTTTTCACCAAACAAATTAGAAAACGCCCCAACTTATCACTGGGGCGTTTATTGTTTAGCTGCCCACGTTACAGGCGGCCATAACAGCCATATTCAGAATATCATTCACCGTAGACGTCACCGAACACATCTTCACGGGTGCTTCGACGCCAGCCAAAATTGGCCCGATCACGGTGGCACCACCCATTTGCTGCAACATTTTCACGGATATTGACGCAGAGTGGCGTGCCGGCACAACCAAAACATTGGCGGGACCGGACAAACGGCAGAACGGATACTGCTTCATCAATTCAGCATTCAACGCAACATCAGCCGTCATTTCACCGTCATATTCAAAATCGACACCGCGCTTATCCAACACCTCGACCGCGTCTTCCATTTTTGATGCGCGTTCTGAAACTGGATACCCAAAGTTCGAAAAGCTCGCAAAAGCAACACGCGGCTCCAGCCCCATGTTACGCGCAACACTGGCTGCCCGCTCTGCGATATCCGCCAAGTCTTCGGCCTCTGGCCATTCATGCGCCAAGGTATCAGCAACAAAAACAATCTGACCACGCAACAATACGGCCGTAACACCAACCGCGCCATCTGCTGGCGTTGCGTCGATCACATAGTTCAGCAACTCCATAACCTGCGCCGATTTCCGCGTCGCCCCAGTGACCATCGCGTCCCCGTGACCGTGGATCAACATCAATGCAGCAAATACGTGACGATCTCGCGATGCAAGACGATGAACGTCTTTTTCATTGTACCCTTTGCGCTGTAACCGTTTGTAAAGAAACTCTTTATACGTTTCCAACTCATCCGTCAGGCTGGCATTTGTGATCTCCAAATCTTCAAATGCATCACCCATTCCAGCTTCTTCAAGTTTACGTTTAATCTCATCCACACGGCCAACAACTACCGCTTGCCCAAGACCATTGCGTTGATACGCAACCGCAGCGCGCAACACCCGTTCATCATCGCCCTCAGCAAAAATCATACGCGCCTGCGCATTCCGTGCGCGCACATACAACGACTGCAAAACAGACGCCGCAGGATCAAGCCGTGATTTCAACGCCAACTCATACGCCTCGATATCCACAATCGGGCGTCGCGCAGCACCAGTATCCATCCCAGCCTTGGCAACAGCAGGCGGGATCACATGGATCAAGCGCGGATCGAACGGCGTTGGAATGATATAATCAGGCCCAAAAACCAACTTTTCACCATAAGCAATCGCAACTTCGTCAGGCACTTCTTGCCGCGCCAAAT
>JASJIO010000084.1:0-7088 GCA_037625035.1 Amylibacter sp. | reverse complement strand
CTCATCTTCGGAAATAACTATGTTCAGGACCTTAATATTGCCTTTGGATATGCTCTTTTGTTTTTTCCATCCGAGCATGGAAAATTAGGTGTCCTTTTCGGTTTTGCGTTCAAATTCCAAGTCATAATTTAGACCACCAACCTCGGCGAGGCAGTTCTTAAGATCAAGTTTCAAGCCCTTAAGGCTTTTGCTTGGTTCAAATGGTGTTTTCGTTACTTCTTCGGGAATGTTGCCCGCGACAACAGGCAGCGGCGATGAAAATAGCCAAAAACAGAGAACGCCGCCGATAGAAAAGCTGTTGTTAATACTTTTGATTGATATTCGGGATTCATGGCTATTCATCCTATATAAAATGCTTAATAAGTATTTCAAATAAATGATGTTTTTAAGCTTGTACCCAGCCAAGTCAGCAAAAAGGCCGTTGCTTGGGACAACGACCAGAATTTTTGCACCTTAGAAATCGTTCGGGTTTATTGGATGAGTATTTCATCCCCTCTTGCCATGCCGAGTACTTTGCGGGCCCGTTCATCAAGAAGATCCAGATCCAAATAGGTATCTGAAAGACGTCGGGTCCTGTTTTGTAGCGTTGTTTGATCTGCATGGAGTTGTGCCAACTGCACTTTCAAAGCTTGTTCATCAGCTTCAATTTGTACACGGCGGAAGTGACCGAAATCACCTTGGACTGCGGCAAACACAAAGTAAGCAGTAAGGCCGAACGCCGTGATGAATACCACCACAGATCCAATTGCCGACCCAGTTTTTCCTTGCTGTAACACGATGCTCTTACCTCATACCCGTTCTAGCGACGGGTTGAGACAAGGTGTAAACTAAGTGATTCGTTTTGTGAATCCCTAAAGCGAATTACTTAAGATTTATTTTCGATTCGGTCTTAGCCAGCGTTGGATGCAGCGGCGATACTGTCGATTGTATCACAGATGGTTGCATTTAATTCATCGTCGGACTGACCTGCAGACAGACCCTCGGTCAGGGCGCGGCTAAAGCTGGCGATGATGCCCGTGTTTTTGGACAAACGATCATTTGCTTCACCGCGATCATAGCCACCAGAAAGTGCGACGACGCGCATAACAGATGGGTGATCGACCAACGATTTATAAAGGTTGGTTTTTTCGGGCAGGGTCAGTTTTAGCATAACTTGCTGGCCTGTGGTGAGGGTATCAAGGTGACGGGTAAGGGCGGCGAGAAGCATGTCTTCGGCCTGTGCCTTATCCACAATTGAGATGTTCACTTCAGGCTCGATAATTGGTATCAGGCCGTGGCCATAGATTTGCGCGCCAACTTCGAATTGTTGGGCGACAATGGATGCAATTCCATCCGCGTTGGCGGCATCAACCACGGAGCGCATCTTGGTTCCAAAAATGCCAGCGGCCTTGGCGCGGATCAGCAGCGCATCAAGATCAGGCATTGGTTTCATAAGTTTTACGCCATTTGCGCCGTCTTCTAGCCCTTTGTCCACTTTGAGGAAGGGAACCACATTGCGGTCTTCCCATAGGTAGGTTGCGGAGGGTTTGCCATCAATCAAGCGATCCATCGTCATTTCAAACAGAATTGCGCCAATGACTTTTTCACCTGTAAAAGCAGGCGCTTGGGCGATGCGGGCGCGCATTCCGTGGATCAGGTCGAACATTTCGCTGTCATTGGAATATTCGGTTTCAGATACGCCATAAAGTCCGAGGGCTTTGGGTGTGGAGCCGCCGCTTTGATCAAGGGCTGCGATAAAGCCGGGGCCAGATTGCATTTGTTTGGTTTGCGCGGCGTTTGTCATGGGATGTCCGTTCTAAAAAGGTGTCAAGTTATGCGCTGGCTTCTAACGCGGCAACGCCCGGTAGCGTTTTGCCTTCGAGCCATTCAAGGAAAGCCCCGCCAGCGGTGGAAATGTATGTGAAATCGTCAGCGGCGCCTGAAAGGTTGAGCGCTGCTACGGTGTCGCCGCCCCCGGCTACGGAGCGTAATTTGCCTTCTTTGGAGAGTTTGGCCGCATAAAGGGCTGCGGCGTCTGTTGCCATGTTGAAGGGCTCGATTTCAAACGCGCCAAGGGGGCCGTTCCAGACCAGTGTTTTGGCGTCGTCTAAGATGGATTTGATCTGTTCAACGCTGTCTGGGCCTGCGTCGAGGATCATCATATCGGATGGACAGGCGGACGCGGCGTGGGTTGTGTGTGGTGCGTTGGCGGTAAATTCGGTGGCGCTGACCACGTCTTTGGGCAGGATCAGGGCGCATTTGCCTGCGATGGCTTGGGCGATGATTTCGCGGGCTAAATCTAGCAGGTCGTGTTCACATAGGGATTTGCCGACGTTATGGCCTTGGGCCGCGAGGAACGTGTTGGCCATTCCACCGCCGATGATGATTTGATCGACTTTGGGGATGAGGTTGGCGAGGAGTTCGATTTTGGTCGATACTTTGGCCCCACCGACCACGGCAACAACGGGGTGGTCTGGGTGAGAAAGGGCAGCCTCTAGCGCGGTAAGTTCAGCTTGCATCAAACGCCCTGCGCAGGATGGTAGGTGCGCAGCAACGCCAGCAGTGGAGGCGTGGGCGCGGTGCGCAGCGGAGAAAGCATCGTTGCAGTAAATATCGCCCAATGTTGCGAGGAATTGCGCCATTCTTGGATCGTTTGTTTCTTCCATTGCGGAAAAGCGGGTGTTTTCAACCAAAATGATCGCGTTTGCGGGCTGGGTATCAAAGAAATCACGCGACGGGCGTTCCACAAAGATCACATCTTGGCCAAAGCGTTCGGACAGGGTGGGAACGAGTTGTTTAAGCGAAAGTTCAGGGACAGCCTGGCCTTTGGGGCGGCCAAAATGCGCGAGCAGGATCGGTGAGCCGCCTTTGGCGACAATTTCTGTGATTGTGGGGACGATGCGTTCGATACGCGTGGCGTCAGTGATTGCGCCATCTTTCATCGGGACGCTGATATCCACGCGCGTCAAAACGCGTTTTCCAGCCAAATCCATCGCGTCGAGCGTTTTCCAAGTCATGTGTGTTCCTAGCGCCAGAAGGCAATCCAGTCGATCAAACGGAGCAGTTGCTTGCCCCATAGGACGATATATTCAGCATCATTCACGCGCCAGTCAAAGGCGATCCCTCCCAAAAGGCAAAGACAAATTATCACGGCGACGGAGTTGTTCATTAAAAGTGCTGCCCGCGTTGATGACGGGCAGCGGTGCCCATCAGATTAGTTTGCCCATTGCTACCGCTGTGTCGGCCATACGGCAAGAAAAACCCCACTCGTTATCGTACCAAGACAGGATGCGAACAAGGTTGCCGCCCATCACAGTGGTTTGCAGGGACGCAAAATTAGAGGAGTGGCTGTCGTGATTGTAATCGATGGAAACGGTTGGTTCATCGACATATTCAAGGATGCCCTTCATCGGCCCGTCTGCGGCTGCTTTCATCGCGGCGTTGATTTCTTCTACAGTCGTATCGCGTGAAGAGATGAAGTTTAGGTCAACAGCGGACACATTTGGCGTTGGAACACGGATCGCGGAGCCGTCAAGTTTGCCTTCGAGTTCTGGTAGAACCAAACCAACTGCCTTGGCGGCACCTGTTGTGGTCGGGATCAATGACATTGCAGCGGCGCGGGCGCGGTACAGGTCTTTGTGGCGACGATCGAGCGTTGGTTGATCGCCTGTATAGCTGTGGATTGTGGTCATGAAGCCCTTTTCAATACCAACAGCATCGTTGAGGACTTTGGCGACGGGGGCCAAGCAGTTTGTTGTGCAGGATGCGTTGGAAACGATCACGTCGTTGGCTGTAAGATCATCATGGTTCACGCCGTAAACAATTGTTTTGTCAGCACCTTTAGCAGGGGCAGAGTTCAAAACACGTTTCGCGCCACGATCCAAGTGGACAGATGCAGCAGAGCGGTTGTTGAATTTACCCGTACATTCAAGAACCAGATCAACGCCTGTCCAATCCAGTTCATACGGATCGTAGGTGGAAAACATACGCATGTCGCCTTTGCCGACGTTCATGCTGTCTGCTCCGAGCGTAATTTTACCCGGGAAACGGCCGTGTACACTGTCGTATTTTAAAAGGTGAGCCGTTGTTTCGAGCGGGCCAGTGGCGTTGATTGCGACCACTTCGATATCGTCGCGATTGCTCTCGATGATATGGGCTAGGGTACAACGACCAATGCGGCCAAATCCGTTGATGGCAACTTTGATAGCCATGATACTCTCCTCAAAACATTTAAAGTGCAGTCGCAATTTTAATGCGGGCCTGCTTTACCGCCTCGCGTAAACACATAACGCCCGAATGGAAACCATCGGGCGTTATGGAAACGTTGAATGTTAACGTTAAAGCTGCACGTTAACGATAAAGCTCGGCTTAGAGTAGGTTTTTCACCCGCTCTGCCACGTCATCTGAGGTGATACCGAAGTTTGCGTACAGCTCTTCTGCTGGGGCGGAGGCACCAAAGCTCTCCATTCCAACAAAATCTGCTTTTTGCGCTTTGCCGCGTTCGCCCGTCAGCCATTTGTCCCAGCCCATGCGAACGGCTGCTTCAACTGCGACACGTACAGGGCCACCTGGAAGGACTTTGCGACGATAGCTCTCGTCTTGCGCTTCGAACAGTTCCCAGCATGGCATGGACACAACGCGAGTGCCGATGCCGATGGCTTGCAGTTTTTCACGGGCTTGGAGCGCGATTTCAACTTCAGAGCCTGTCGCCATGATGATTGCTTGGCGTTTGCCTTCGCTATCAGCCAGAACATAAGCACCTTGGGCGGTCAGGTTCTTGTTGGTGTGGTGTTTGCGAACTGTTGGCAGGCCTTGGCGTGTGAGGGACAGAACAGACGGCGTGGTTTTCGTCGTCATGGCCAATTCCCAGGCTTCGGCGGTTTCAACGGTATCACAGGGGCGGAACACCCAAGTGTTTGGTGTCGCACGCGAAATGGCCAGATGTTCCACGGGTTGGTGGGTTGGACCGTCTTCGCCCAAGCCAATTGAATCGTGGGTCATCACGAATACCGTTGGAATTTTCATCAAAGCGGCCAAACGCATCGCTGGGCGCGCATAGTCGGTGAAACACATGAATGTGCCGCCGTAGGGGCGCACGCCGCCGTGCAGCGCCATGCCGTTCATTGCAGAGGCCATACCATGTTCACGGATGCCGTAAGCAATGTGGCGGCCTTTGCGGTTGTCGTCGTCAAAACAGCCCAAGCCCTCGGTTAGGGTGTTGTTAGAACCTGTTAGATCGGCAGAGCCGCCCATGGTTTCTTTCATGATCGGGTTGATAACTTCGAGCGCCATTTGGCTGGACGCGCGGGTCGCTTTGTTCGGTTGTTCTTCTGAAACTTTGCGCTTCAGTTGTTTCACCACGGCCGAAAGACGTTTGTGGGGGTCACCAGCCATAACGCGTTGGAATTCTGCTTGGCGGTTTTCAGACAAACCCGCCATGCGTTCTTCCCAAGCTTCGCGTTCCGCAGCGCCACGTGAACCGATTGCTTCCCAAGACGATTTAACATCGGCAGGGATTTCAAAAGCAGGGTAGGGCCAATCGTAGTATTTGCGCATTTGGGCCAGTTGATCGTCTTTGATTGCGTAACCGTGGCCTTTGTTGGTGTTTGCAACGCCTTCTACGCCAACTGCGATGGTGGTTTTGCAAGCAATCATCGACGGGGTATTGGTCTTTTTCGCCAAAGTGATGGCTTCGTCGATTTCATCTGGGTTGTGGCCGTCAACTTCGAACACAGACCACCCTGCCGCTTTGAAACGTTTTTGTTGGTCGGTCACGTCGGAAATGCTGATTTCGCCGTCGATGGAGATGTTGTTGTCATCCCAAAGCACGATCAATTTGCCGAGTTTCTGTTTGCCCGCTAGGCCGATTGCCTCGTGGCTGATTCCTTCCATCAGGCAACCGTCGCCTGCAATGACGTAGGTGTAGTGATCGACGGCCTTTTTGGAATAGCGTCCCATCATGGATTGTTCGGCCATCGCCATGCCAACCGCATTTGCGATGCCTTGGCCAAGGGGACCTGTGGTTGTTTCGATACCTTTAGCGTGGCCGTATTCTGGATGGCCTGCAGTTTTCGCGCCCCATTTGCGGAAGTTGCGGATTTCATCAATTGTCATGTCTTCGTAACCTGTCAGGTGCAACAGGCCGTAAATAAGCATGGAGCCGTGACCCGCAGACAATACGAACCGGTCACGATCTGGCCAATCTGGATTTGCAGCATCAAACTTTAGGTGTTTACTAAACAGGACGGTGGCAACATCTGCCATGCCGATTGGCATGCCTTGGTGGCCGGACGCGGCTGCGTGAACGGCGTCTGCGGCCAAAATCCGAAGTGCGGCGGCGTTTTTCCAGTGTTCGGGGTGTTTTGTTTTCAGGTCAGAAATATCCACGAAAAGCCCTTTCTTGGGGTGATGCGCATGGTGTTTTGTGGGTCTGTGATAGCAACTCAGGTAAGGGGGTCAAGCGGAGGAAAGCCGTTTACTTCAGCTTTCTTTTGCAGTGAATTGTTTTTCCAGTAAGAAAATGGTCATATTGTGAAAAGAAACTTGATTCGAATGGGGTACCTTAGTGCCTAGACGGACGAGCAGTGGGTGAAATGATGACACAATTTCCAAAAATGCAGGCAAGGTTTGATGCTGCGCTTGAAATTATCGAAGGGGCTTCTGGGGGCGTAGGCAACGCAGCAGAGACCGAAAAGCTTGTTACAAGCTTGGCGGCTGCTGAAAAAACAGCAAACACGGCCAGTTATGTTGCAACAGCAGCGCAAGCCGAGGCAGCATCTGCCAGCGAAGCTTTGAAAAAGGCGCGCGACCGGGTTGATGCGCTGGAAAAAGAAGTTGCGTCTGGTGCTGACAGTGCAGAAGAACAGCGGGCGGCGATGATTAAACAGATCGACGCTTTGGATAAAGCGCGTGCATCAAGTGAAGAAGAGTTGGACAAAACACGCCAATACAACAAACATTTGAAAAAGTTGAACACCAGCCTGCGCAAAACAAATGAAGACAACGTAGGCGACCCTGAGTTGATCAATGCGTCATTGGAAACAGAGCTGGAGCAGATAAAAGCACAGCGAGACATTGATTTGGAAGAAGTGAACGGCATTCTCGCCCGA
>JASJIO010000083.1:0-25731 GCA_037625035.1 Amylibacter sp. | reverse complement strand
AACAACCAGCTGGGCGCCCGAGGGCCGTGTGAATTTGAGCCCGCAGGCGCAATTGTTGCTGGATAAAATCTATTCCAAGGACCCGTTGTTTGCAGAAGCGGGGCGCACGACGATGACCTTGGCAGCCAAGTTAAACATAGCGCAAATGTCTGGGGACAATGACGACAACGCGGACATGAATGACATGGTCAAACAGATGAAAGAGGCCACGAATGCGCAGAAAGCGGGCGGTTTGGCTGCCTTTGCGGCGGCACGTTTGAAGGAAGAAACGCGGTTCGCGACGTTTTCAATTGGCGGCTGGGATACGCATCAACGCCAACAGCGCAGCATCCGAAATGCGTCGCGTGAATTGCAATCGGCACTGTTGACGTTGAAGGCCGAGTTGGGATCAATCTGGGATAAAACCTGTGTTCTGTGCATGACAGAATTTAGCCGCACGGTGTGTGAAAACGGATCGCAAGGCACGGATCACGGCACGGGCGGCGCGATGATTTTGGCGGGTGGTGCCGTAAAAGGGCACAAGGTTTATGGCAAATGGCCAGAATTGGATGAGGCCGATTTATACGCGTGGCGTGATTTGATCCCGACAGCGGATTTGCGGCAATATGCGGGCTGGGCGGTGCATGATCTGTTTAGCTTGGCCAAGGCGGATTTGGAGCGGGATGTTTTCCCAAATCTTGATCTGGGGGACAAACCTAAATTCATTCGATGACGGGTTTTTTGCACCTAAGCATGGACATTTAGCCCAGCGTGTTTATCTGTTTTCTATAGATTTAGTTCAGATGAGTGGGTGAGGCATGGTTAAGCCTGTTGGGTTTTCAGTTAAAAATTGGGTTGCACCAGAGGCTCCTGCGGGGACAGTTTTGGACGGGCAATATGCGCGATTGGAACGGATGGATGCCGAAGCCCATTTGGGCGATTTGTTCCGCGCAAATTCCGAAGATACAACGGACGGAATTTGGGATTACATGCCCTATGGCCCGTTTCATGCGCAAGCGACTTATCATAAGTGGGTGCGCGAAATGTCTGCGCTGGATGACCCGCATTTTTACG
The DNA here is from genome assembly GCA_037625035.1 of Amylibacter sp. Taxonomy (GTDB): domain Bacteria; phylum Pseudomonadota; class Alphaproteobacteria; order Rhodobacterales; family Rhodobacteraceae; genus Amylibacter. The sequence continues at coordinate 24,678 of JASJIO010000083.1, read as the reverse complement.
CCATCAAGAACAAAGATGTTGGTCGGTTTTGCGGTGTAGCATCGTATTTGCGGATTGATCCGAATGTGGGTGCGATTGAGGTGGGGCACATCAATATGGCCCCTGCGTTGCAGCGAACCCGCGCCGCGACCGAGGCGATGTATCTGATGATGAAATGGGCGTTTGAAGTGGGTTATCGTCGGTATGAGTGGAAATGTGATGCGCTAAACGCGGGGTCGCGCAATGCGGCGCAGCGATTGGGATTGTCTTATGAGGGCGTGTTTCGCCAAGCAACAATGTACAAAGGTCGCAATCGCGATACAGCGTGGTTTGCGGCTATTGATAAAGAATGGCCCGCGTTGGAGGCAGCGTTTCAGGCTTGGTTGAACCCAAAGAATTTTGATGAAAATGGACGCCAGATGGAACGGCTCGCGAATTTAACTGCGCTGGTCCGTGTGGCCTCTGACCCGACTTTGGAGTGAACATGCCAAGACGTAACGAAGAAGCTCTGAATTTCATGCTAGAGCGACGATCTGTGTCGCATAAAACGCTGGCGGCCCCTGTGCCATCGCGTGATGAGCTGGAAATTATTTTGCGGGCTGGGGCGCGGGTGCCTGACCATAAAATGCTGGAACCGTTTCGGTATTTGGTGTTGGAAAATGCGGCGCTAAACCGGCTGGGGGAGGCTGTTCATGCACGGGCTTTGACGCTGGGGATGAGTGAGGATCAGGCCGCTAAGGCACGGTTTTCATTTGCAAATGCGCCACTAAGCGTAGCCGTTGTGGCAAGTTTGGCGCAGACAGATATGATCCCAGAGGTGGAGCAAACTTTGGCGGTTGGCGCGTGTTGTACATCCGTTTTGAATGCAGCACTGGCCAGTGGTTGGGGCGCAAACTGGATCACGGGTTGGGTGGCATGCGATGGGCCGTTTTTGACCGAGCATCTGGGGTTGGCGATCGGCGAATATGTGGCGGGGTTCTTGCATATGGGCACGGCGCGCACGGAACCTTCGGAACGTAAACGCCCTGATCTGGATGCGATCACGACGTGGGTCAGCGCGTAATGCTCGACGATATTTTCAAAGCTATTGGACAGATGAACGACCCTAAATTTCTGGGCGTATTTTTTCGTGGTGTCGGGTTGACGGTTTTGCTGTTGGTTCTGATGACGATGGGTGTTTTGTGGCTGTTGCCCAATTCCGTTAGCTTGCCGTGGTGGGGCGAGGTCGAATGGTTGAGCCAGGTACTGGATGGATTTGCGATTGTCAGTATGTTTGTGCTGTCGATTTTTTTGATGGTTCCCGTGGCATTGCTGTTTATCGGGTTGTTTCTGGATCGGATCATGGATGCGGTTGAGGCACGGTATTACCCAAACGCTGGGCCTGTTCGCCATGTTGGATTTGGCGAAATGATCATGGAATCGCTGGGGTTTTTGGGGCTGATGATCGTTGTGAACGTGCTGGCGTTGGTGCTGTATTTCTTTATTCCGATCGCGTTTTGGATCGTGAATGGCATTTTGCTGGGGCGTGAATATTTCCAGATGGTCGCGGTGCGCCGTGTTGGCCGTAGCGAAGCCAAAGCATTGCGCAAACAGAACCGTATGCAGATTTGGATTGCAGGGACATTGATGGCAGTACCGCTAACCGTGCCTGTGGTGAATCTGGTTATTCCAATTTTGGGTGCGGCCGCGTTTACCCATCTGTTTCATCGAATAGCGGGCAAATAAAAAGGGACCCAACCGGGCCCCTTCAATGTTCGCAAAATACCTCCCGCGCGGAGCGCTAGGTATTAATCTTTTCTAAAGTGTGATTTCTCGCGGGGTTTACCGTCCCAGCCAGTTTTGCCTTTGTTATCACCACCACGAGGGCCGCCACGGTCTCCGCCGCCGCCAAAGCTGCGTCCACCACGATCACCACCACGGTCTCCGCCTCTGTCGCCACCGCGATCACGATCACCGCCGCCGAAGCGTTTTGGGCCACGATCGTCGCCGCCTTCGCGGATTTCCCAGCGTTTCAGCAGGATGTTTTCGAACGTATCACGGTGGATAACGCCTTCGTTGCACCAAACGAGCGATACATTGTCGCCGTCAACGGATTCGACTGCCATACGAGGGGAGCCGGAAATAAGAGCAGCAAGATCGCCTGCTTTGAGCGTGGCCATTGGTAAATCCTTTCAAGGATTATATAAATTAGATGCGCCGCTTTAGAGCGGTTGAACACAAATGAAAAGAGAAAGTTACGCGGCTGTTACGCCAAATGCGCGTCAATTTCGCTCCAAACCAACGCTAATTGGTCGCGGCCTTCCATCAAAACCTCGTGTTGGGCATCCGGTACGTCAACGAGTTTTCCGTTGGGCCATTTCGCCATAACGGTTCGGATCGCAGGGCAAGAAACAATCGCTTCGTCCGTGCCAAGCAGACACAGGCAATCGTGTTTTGGGGGTGCAAGTTTCACCAATTTGGCGGTTTCGACCCGCGCGCGCTGCCACCAGCGAATGGAGGGTGCGCCAAGGCCAAGTTCGGTGTGTTGGCGCAAATGGCTGGTCATCACGTCGTAAGAGGGTTCGTCGTTTGTGAGCACGTTGCCAGCAAAAGGTTCGTCGATCACATAATGGCCTGGGCCACCTGTCGGGACAAATTTTTCACCAAAGCCGATTTTGGGGCCAACACTTGCGACAACTGATGCAAATGCCCGCATGTTTGGTTCGACGTGGATGCCCCACATTGGGCCGCTGAAAATGACTTTTTCAACGTCCAGACCATTCAGCAATGCACGCAGGCCAATAGCGCCGCCCATTGAATGCGCGATCAAAGCATAGGGTCTGGGCAAGCCTGTTTCTGACACTGTTTTCAGAAGTTCGGCGATATCAAGTTGGTATTCGTCAAATTCCCGCACCCAACCCATTTCGCGTTTTGTTGGGTGGCGATCCGAGAGGCCCTGACCGCGCCAATCAATGATCGCAACGGAATAGCTGCGATCCAGCAGGCGGGCGATAACATCGCCGTATTTTTCGATAAATTCGGTACGCCCTGGAAAGATCAGGATCGTTTTGTCGCCACTTCCATGCCAGACAGCCGTGCGGATGCGCGTGCCATCAGATGTGGTGGGCCAGAACGCTTGCCCGCCTTCTGGCATGCGTCCCAGTTCATCGTATAGTGGTGCTGCGCTCATTTTGTAGTCTTTCGCGTTCTACCTAACTTGCCGAGTGGTACTGGGCAGCGTTACGCGCCTTTGAAAAGGAGTGCTTTTCGCGAAAGGTTGAATTCTCAGGTCTTTCGCGGAACGCTTTAGGACAGCAATGCGCCAAGTTTCATGGCCGCGCCCATATCGCCGTCGACAGCCAATTTGCCGGTCATAAACGCGGATGTAGGGTTTACGTCGCCTGACATCATGCCTTGGAATGTTTCCGCGTCTGCAGACAATGTGCATTCCGCGTCTTCGTCGCTGGCGCGTGCGCCGTTGCCGTCCACGATCAAAGCGCCTTCGTCTGCGATTTCTACTTTGACTGAGCCGTCAAAGCCCTCGCCGCCGAGTTTCGCATTTAGCGCTTCTACGGCATGGTTGATTACATCACTCATGATTGATCCTTTCGGTATTCCATTTTGGCAAATTTGGCCTAGGTTGTTGGTTATAAATAAAGATGGTGGACTTAGATGAAAATTTCAAACTGTGCCGTGGCGTTAATCTTCAGTTTTATCCTCGGTCTTGGGGCGCACAGTGCCGCAAGTCCTGCCCTAGCGCAAACACAAATTCTGGATGATTTATTCGCAGAGCTGTTGGTTGCTGACGACGCAGATTGGGAAGATGTTGAAAAGCAGATTTGGTCTGAGTGGTCGAAATCTGGTTCCAAGGCGATGGATTTATTGTTGCAACGGGGCCGCGCCGAGATGGAAAAGGGCAATATTCCGGATGCGATAAATCATTATTCTGCCCTAATAGATCACGCACCAGAGTTTGCCGAAGGCTGGAATGCGCGCGCAACGGCGTGGTTTGTGGCGGATCGGTATGGATTGTCGATGTCTGATATTCGCCAGACGCTGATACTTGAGCCGAGGCATTTTGGTGCGATGGCGGGTTTGGGCATGATTTTGGAGCGGATTGACAAGCCAGAGGCGGCGTTGAAGATTTATTTGGAGGCCGAGAAGGTGCATCCCAATCGGCCCGATGTGAAGGTGGCGATTAAGCGGTTAAGCGCGAAAATTGATGGCGTCACGTTATAGACGCGGCGTTGGTGCGTTAGGTATTTAAGGAACATTGAAGCGATTAAGCGGTCTTTGGTTGAGGGCAGGCAGTGTTGCGTGTAGGGGTTTCACAGGAATTGAAAGCTGCCCGTTATGAGTAATATGCCCTCCCGTATCTGCGCGGTTTTAGGCCCCACCAACACCGGTAAGACCCATTATGCGATCGAGCGGATGCTGGCGCATAAGACGGGTGTGATAGGGTTGCCGTTGCGATTGTTGGCGCGTGAAGTTTACGACAAGATTGTTGCATTGCGTGGGCCATCGGTGGTGGCGCTGGTGACAGGTGAGGAACGCATAGTGCCGAACCGCGCGCAGTTTTGGGTGTGTACGGTTGAGGCGATGCCCCAAGGCATGGGCGCGGATTTTGTGGCGATTGACGAGGTGCAATTGTGCGCTGATCCAGAGCGCGGGCATGTGTTTACCGATCGTTTGTTGAATATGCGCGGCACCCGCGAGACGTTGTTTTTAGGGGCTGAAACCATGCGCGGTGTGATTGCACAATTGGTTCCCAAGGCTGATTTCATCAAGCGGGATCGGTTTTCAAAGCTGAGCTATACGGGGCAAAAGAAGACCAGTCGGATGCCTGCGCGATCCGCGATTGTGGGGTTCTCGGTTGAGAATGTTTATGCGATTGCGGAATTGTTGCGCCGTCAAAAGGGCGGGGCGGCGGTTGTGATGGGGGCGCTTAGCCCCCGCACGCGCAACGCGCAGGTGGAGATGTATCAGAATGGCGATGTGGAATATTTGGTGGCGACCGATGCGATTGGCATGGGGTTGAATCTGGATGTGAAGCACGTGGCGTTTTCTAGTGTCGCGAAGTTTGATGGGCGCAAGATGCGCCGTTTGATGCCAAATGAGTTGAGCCAGATTGCGGGGCGCGCTGGACGCCACACCAATGACGGCACGTTCGGGGTGACGGGTGAGGCCCCGCCGTTGGAGCCAGAGGTGGTTGAGGCAATCGAGACGCACCGCTTTATGCCGATCAAGAAGTTGCAGTGGCGCAATTCTCGGCTTGAATTTGGCACGGTGGGGGCGTTGTTGGGATCGCTTGGAAAATCGGCGAATGATCCGATTTTGGCGCGGACGCGGGATGCGGATGATCATCGTTCGTTGCAATCGTTGAGCGTGATCGGTGAAGTGGCTGTGCGTGCGACGGACCCGGCGAGTGTTCGATTGTTGTGGGACACTTGCCAGATCCCCGATTTTCGCCAAGTCAGCAATAATGAACACAACGCGATTGTTCAGAAGATTTTTGAGTTTTTACACGAAGACGGTGAGATTTCGCACAGTTGGTTGCAAGATCGTGTGTCACGTATCGACAAGCCTGTGGGCGATATTGATACGCTGTCCAAGCGATTGGCGTTTATCCGCACATGGACCTATGTGGCACAGCGAAAGGGCTGGGTTTCAGACGAAAGCTATTGGCGCGACGAAACGCGTGCAGTAGAAGACCGATTATCAGACGCGCTGCACAGTGCGCTGACCCAAAGATTTGTCGATCGCCGGACCAGTTTCCTGATGCGGCGGTTGAAACAGAAGGAGAGCCTTGTGGCTGACGTAAACGACAAAGGTGAAGTGACCGTAGAAGGCCAATTCGCAGGTAAATTGACAGGGTTCCGGTTTCAGTTGGACCCAAAAGCAACGGGCGAAGAAGCCAAGACATTGCGCGCTGCCGCATTGCAGGCGTTAGCACCGCAATTCAGCCTGTTGGCGGATCGCTGTTACAACGCCCCTGACACGGAATTTGATTTCACTGAACAGGGTGGATTGATGTGGGGCGAATTGGCGCTGGGCAAATTGGTTGCTGGCGCGGATGCGATGAGCCCGATGGTTGAGCCGTTTGTCGATGTGGAAGCGGGCGAAGATGTGGCCGAAAAAGTGCGCCGCCGTTTGAGCCATTTCATCAATCGCAAGGTTGAAGCCGCGTTTGAGCCGCTGATTGCCATGAAGAATGACGAAGCGATTACGGGTTTGGCCCGTGGTGTCGCGTTCCGTTTGATTGAATCGCTGGGGGTTATTCCGCGCTCTGTTATTGCGGATGACGTAAAGGTGCTGGATCAAGATTCGCGTTCCATGTTGCGCAAACACGGTGTTCGCTTTGGCCAGTTTACGATTTTCCAACACTTGATGTTGAAACCAGCACCGACGCGGTTGCGGTTGGTTCTGTGGTCCTTGACCGAAGGCCTGGGCGAGTTTCCAGAAGCGCCACCTGCGGGTTTGGTGACAATTCCTGCAGCTAAGGGCGCGCCGAACGGGTATTATCCGCGTGCGGGGTATCGCCTTGCGGGGGAGCGGGCCATTCGCATTGATATGCTGGAACGCCTTGCAGATATGCTGCGCGTTGTGGACACGCGCGGCGGGTTTGAAGCCACAGGCGATATGCTGTCGATCACGGGTATGACGTTGGAACAGTTTGCCGATTTGATGGGCGGGCTGGGCTATACTGGTGAACGCGGTGAGCGTGAGAAGGTTAAGGCTGTTGTTGAGGCGGTTGAGGCCGTAGCAGAAGGTGCAGCACCTGTTGAGGCTGAAGCGGTTGTTGAAGAAACACCTGCTGTAGAAGGTGTGGCAGAAGAAACGACATCTGCTGTTGAAGACGCACCTGCCGAGGCTGCAGAAATTGAAATGGAAGTGTTTTACAACTTCCGTTGGGTCCCCAAAAAACGCCCAACCCATCAGGGGCGTCAACAGCGCCCACAGGTCAAGGGTAAGGGCAAAAAGCCACAAGGCAACAACAAGGCGAAGGTGCATACTGCCAAGCCAGCGCCGAAAAAAGACAAGCCGCTTGATCCTGACAATCCGTTCGCGGCTTTGATGGCGCTTAAATGCAAATCTTGAACGGACCCAGACCGACAGTTCGGATAGATAAATGGTTGTGGTTTGCGCGGTTTTTTAAATCGCGGGGCCTGTCCGCCAAGATGATTGCATCGGGCCATTGCCGCCTGAATTCGGTCAAAATCGCCAAAGGCAGCGTGGCTGTTGGCGCGGGTGACGTGATCACCTTTCCTAAAGAAAAAGATGTACGTGTGATCGAGGTGGTCGACATCGGCGAACGCCGTGGACCAGCGATTGAAGCGCAGGCGTTGTACGTTGATTTGTCACCCCCGATGCCGAGGGAGAAATCGGTGCAGGTTGCAAATCCAGAGGCCGAACGTTCTGGGCGACCCAATCGAAAACAGCGGGGCGCGATCCACAGGTTTACAGAGGGAGTGTGATGTTTGGACCTGTGATTGAATTGGGCGATGGATCATGAGACCTGACGGAAAAGGTGCGTTGGAGTCGCTGTATTTTGATTATCCGACGTTTGTGGCGCCCAGTCGCGAGCATGTGCTGGAGCACAATCAGCATAAAGTTGCGATTGTGGGGGCGGGGCCGATTGGCATGTTTGCGGCGTTGACGCTGGCGCGGTTTGGCGTGGCCTCGGTTGTTTTTGATAACAAGGACACGTTCAATGATGGCAGCCGCGCGATTTGTGTGCAGCGTGGCAGTTATCATGCGCTGGAACGGGCAGGGGCGCTCGGGCCGTTTCTGGACAAGGCGTTGGGCTGGACCAAAGGGCGGACGTTTTATCGCGGCAAACAGATCCTAGAATTTGAAATGCACCATTCGGACAGCGAAAAATATCTACCAATGTATAATATTCAGCAGCAATTTATAGAGCAATATCTGTGGGATAGCGTAAATGCGTCAGATTTTATTGAGGTGCGGTGGTGCAGTGAGGTTATTGGCGTTGCAGATGCGGACGGCGGTGCGGTTCTGACAATTCAAGACACAAATGGCAGCTATGACTACGATGCGGATTGGGTTTTGGCGGCAGATGGTGCGCGTAGTCCCGTGCGAAAAATGCGCGGAAAACGGTTGAACGGTGAGAATTTCTCGGGTCAGTATGTGATTGCGGATGTGCAGATGGATCACGATTATCCGACGATCCGGCGCGCGTTATTTGACAGTGAATCCAACCCTGACAAGACGATTTTGATCCACCGTCAGCCTGATAATATTTGGCGAATTGATTACCAGCTGCCAGATGGCCAATCTGAGGAAGAGGCCATTCGCGAAGACAGTATTCGTGAAAATGTTGCCAGGATTTTACGCGATATTGGCTACTGTGGGCCGTGGGAATTGGAGTGGTGGAGCATCTATTCTGCGAACACGTTGGCGCTGGATGATTACCGCGATGGGCGGGTGATTTTTATCGGTGACAGTGCGCATATCGTGCCTATTTTTGGGGTGCGAGGACTGAACAACGGCCTTGCGGATGCGGAGAACGCAGCTTGGAAGTTGGCGCGTGTTTTGAACGGGGTGAGCGACGAGAGTTTGATGGACAGCTATTCACCAGAACGCCGTGGTGCAACGCTGGATGTGTTTGAAAACGCAACGAAAAGTGCGCGATTTATGACGCCGCCGAGCAAGGGTTGGGAATTGATGCGGGACGCTGCATTGTCACTCTCGCTCGATCATGATTGGGCAGGGGATTTCGCCAATCCGCGCCAGATGGAGCCGTTTACCTATTCCGATGGGGGGGCGGTTTTAACTGGCGATGCAGGCGCGACAAACGTAAAGCTGGGGGCGGTTTTGCCCAATGAAAAGCTGTCGGATGGGTGCTATCTGAGCGACATTCTGGGCAATGGGTTTACGATGTTGGTGTTTGGGGATGTTGATGCGGCGAAGATTGACGAACAAGTTGAGGTGATTAGCGGTGCGATGATTGCTGCGAGGTTTGGCGACGCGGCATTGGCGCGGGTTCAGGCACTGCTGGGAACGCAGGCGGGCGGGGTGTTGTTGATCCGCCCTGACGGGTATCTGGCGGGGGCTTGGGCGGATTGTGATCTGGTTCGGATTGGGCAACAGATGAAGATGGCCTTTGGGTTGGGGGAGACACGCTGATGGCGCTAAATTTTGCTGAGTTAGAAACGGTTTATGAGAACCTCGCCATTGCGCTCGATACAGTTTCGGATGCGCAGCGAGAGGTTTTGTTGTGCAAACTATCCCTGCTGATGGCGCGGGAATTGGGGGATTTAGCGACGGTGCAAGAGATGATCCAAACGGCGAAGGATCATTTGGACAGGGCGTGATTTTTGGGGCAAGATCGCGTGAAAACACTGGGTCAAATTGGCACTGGCAGCGGAATTGAAAGCGGCATATAACGCCAGCCAACAATGAAAATTCGAGAGTACGCACATGACTTATGTGGTCTTAGATAACTGTATTGGCTGCAAGCACACCGACTGTGTTGAGGTTTGCCCCGTGGATTGTTTCTATGAGGGTGAAAACATGCTGGTGATCCACCCTGACGAGTGCATCGATTGCGGTGTTTGCGAGCCCGAATGCCCTGTTGATGCGATCCGTCCTGACACCGAGCCTGACATGGAAAAATGGGTTGAATTTAACCGAGAGTATTCGGAAAAATGGCCTGTGATCATCACCAAGGTCGATCAATTGCCCGATGCTGAGAAGCTGGATGGTGTTGAAAACAAGATGGAAACGCATTTTTCACCCAATCCTGGCAAGGGCGGCTGAAGAAGTTAATGTCTCTGAAAAACAGATAGATAGCCCCTCTGGCATGGGGGGCGTTTTTGTGATATGCTCTGAAAATGAAATAGGCCCTGATATGCGCCACAAGGCGCAGCATTTACCCGCCCAAGATAGATCGCACCGATGGCAGCGCCTTTGCCAAGGGGACGGTTTTTTGATTGTGTATTCAGGACCCCAAATAAGGACCGAAAGCTGAATGGCTAAGAAAAAGAACCTCGATTTCGTTGTGGACCAATTTGTGGTGTACCCTGCGCATGGAGTTGGCAAAATCGTCGATATTATTGAACAAGAAGTCGCTGGCATCATCATGGAGTTGTACAACATTTCTTTTGAGAAAGACAAAATGACGCTGAAAGTGCCGACGAACAGGGCGATCGCGCATGGTTTGCGCAGCTTGGCCGGTGCGGATATCGTGGCAAGATGTATGACGACGCTAAAGGGTCGAGCCCGTGTGAAACGTGCGATGTGGTCCCGTCGTGCGCAGGAATATGAGCAAAAAATCAACTCGGGTGATTTGATTTCCATTGCAGAAGTTGTACGCGATTTGCACCGCAATGATGATCAGCGCGAGCAGTCCTATTCTGAGCGTCAGCTGTACGAGGCAGCACTGGAGCGGTTGACCCGTGAAGTGGCCGCCGTAAAAGCTGTGGACGAAATGCAAGCGCAGAACGAGATTAACGAAGTGTTGATTGCACGTGTTGTGCCTGTTCCAGCCGCAGCGGTTCCGCCGACACCCGCAGCGTAAGCCACATAAAATTCTGAAATTTAGGCTGTTGGTGGGTTCACTAGCGGCCTTTTTCGTAATTGTTTCTTTGTAACGGAGGATAGCCATGCCATTAATCAAACGGATGCAGCATTTTGCAGTAGAGGTCGCGGATAGCGATGTGTCAATCGCGTGGTACCGCGAGGTTTTGGGATTTAAGCTGACGGAACGACACGCAGCTTTTGAAGTGGATAAAATCCCTGTTGAGCTGGCGTTTATGCGGCTGAACGAAGTGCATCATGAGCTGGTGATCGTGCATAACCCTGCCAAGAAATACACGCCCAAACCGGCGTTGCCAGAGGATGATCTGGTGGGGCCACCGATGTTTCACCACTTTGCATTTGAATGCGACAGTCGCGAGGATTGGACACAGTTGGGGGCCGATTTGCGGGCGCGTGGCGACGTGCGGTTTGTGCGCGGGCCTGTGCTGCACTCGTGGGTAAATCCGCGCGGTGATGGATCGTGGGGCGAGAACGAGGCGTTTTATATCCTCGATCCTGACGGGCATAGGATCGAGATTTTTTGCAATTTGGCGACGATTGATCCAGACGGCACACATCGCAATGGCGAGGGTGTGCGCATGGAAGGGACCAAGACCGTTGAACTGTGATGTTTGCATAATTGGCGCGGGGCCAGTGGGGATGCTGCTGGGCAATTTGCTGGGGCGGCGTGGGATTTCGGTTGCGATAATCGAAAAGCAGCCAAAGCCGTATAACCTGCCGCGTGCTGTGCATTTTGACGGCGAGGCGATGCGGGTGTTTCAGGGGGCTGGATTGGCTGAAGCTGTGTTGCCCCACACGATGGTTGGGCGTGGCATGTTGTTCAAGGATACGCACGACAATGTGGTGGTGGATTGGTCGCGCGATCAGGAAATCGGGCCGATGGGCTGGTATGAAAGCAATCGGTGCCATCAGCCGGGGATTGAGGATGCGCTGCGTGTGGGGTTGGATCGGTTTGATCATGTTAGCCTGTATGTTGGCGTGGCGGTTGGGGGGGTTTCGCAGGACGACGATGGCGTATCAGTTCGCCTGAGTGATGGGCGCGAGGTGCGGTCCAAATATGCTGTGGGCGCGGATGGGGCCAACTCGTTCGTGCGATCCACGTTGGGCATTTCAGTGGATGATTTGGGGTTCAAAGAGGATTGGTTGGTTGTCGATTTGATCCTGAAACGGCCACGCCCTGATCTGGGGGATTATTCGGTTCAGTTTTGCGACCCCGTGAATTCGGCGACCTATGTGCGCGGTGTTGGTGATCGGCGGCGCTGGGAATTGCGATTGCCTGTTGATCGCATGACAGACCCTGATGAGGCTGAAATTTGGCAACGGTTGTCGCGCTGGATAACGCCGACGGATGCGGAATTGGAGCGCGATGCGGTTTACACATTTCGATCCTGTGTGGTGGAGAAATGGCGGCAGGGTCGCGTGTTTTTGGCAGGCGATGCAGCGCATCAAATGCCGCCGTTTATGGGGCAGGGCATGTGTGCGGGCATTCGCGATGTGGCGAACCTGAATTGGAAATTGGCGCAGGTTTTGGATGGCGGTGAAGACGTGCTTGAAACCTATGAAAGTGAGCGCGAGCCGCATATCAGGCAGTTCATCGAGCTGACTGTGAGTTTGGGCAAGTTGATAAATCAGACGGCGGCTGGCGAAACACCCAAAGGTAAAATGCAGAGCATTTGGCCAGAACTGGGCGCTGGGCTTGGCTGCCGTGAAGGTGTTGGTGGCGCATTGGCCCCGCAAGTGCGCGTTGATGGTGTGTTGGCGGATGATGTGGCGAAGCAAGGGTTTTATGTGCTGGCCGCAACGCAGGTTGAAAGCGCGTTACCCGTGGTTGTGGGCGCGCAAGATTGGTTGGCGGATCACGACGTAGGGGCGGTGGTTGTGCGCCCTGATGGATATGTGCTGGAAGCGTTCGAGGCGTAAGCCAGCGCCAATCCGCAAATTTTACACCCTTGCTAATCGTCACTAGCATTTTCGAATCGGTCTGTTTATGTTGGTTTGAATCCACGTACGTCCAAAAAATGAGGCGACGGGTGTAGGCAAGCGTAGCAAGTTTTTTAGAGGCAGGCATTTCACATGACGGAGATGGTGTTTGGCACTGTGGCTTCAAGGCCCGGTGAACCAGTCCTTCCAAAGTGGTGGCGGACGGTGGATAAATGGGCGTTGTCGGCCATTTTAATGCTGTTCATGGTCGGGATTTTACTGGGGCTTGCGGCCTCGGTTCCGTTGGCAGAGCGCAATGGCCTGACCCAGTTCTATTACGTTTATAAGCAGTTGTTCTTTGGCACGATTGCCCTGATCACGATGGTCTTGGTGTCGATGTTATCGCCTAAAATGGTGCGACGACTGGGCGTTTTCGGCTTTGTTTGTTGTTTGATCGCAATTTGTGCGCTGCCGTTTATCGGCACGGATTTTGGCAAAGGCGCGACTCGGTGGATTTCGCTGGGGTTTGCATCTGTGCAACCCTCCGAGTTTCTAAAGCCTGGTTTCATTGTGTTTTCTGCCTGGTTGATGGCCGCGAGTTTTGAATCTGGTGGTCCTCCTGGGAAGCGAATGTCGTTTGCAGTGACGGTTTTGGTGGCATTTTTATTGGCGATGCAGCCTGATTTTGGACAAGCGAGCCTGATCATTGCCAGCTGGTTGATCATTTATTTTGTGGCAGGTGCGCCGATGACTTTGTTGATTGGCATGGCGGGCGTTGTGGCCAGTATGGGCGTTTTGGCGTATAATTCGTCGGAACACTTTGCACGGCGGATTGACGGGTATCTGAACCCAGAAATCGATCCTCGTACACAGATTGGCTATGCGACGAACGCGATCCAAGAGGGTGGTTTCTTTGGTGTGGGTGTGGGCGAGGGCCGTGTGAAATGGTCCCTGCCAGACGCGCATACGGATTTCATTATTGCAGTTGCCGCTGAAGAATACGGCCTGATCTTGGTCTTGATTATCATTGGCCTGTTCATGACGATCACAGTGCGATCTTTCTTGCGTTTGATCCATGAGCGCGACCCGTTCATTCGGTTTGCAGGCACGGGATTGGCAGCGTTATTTGGCATGCAGGCATTGATCAACATGGGCGTGGCGGTTCGGTTGTTGCCAGCCAAGGGCATGACCCTGCCGTTTGTGTCTTATGGTGGGTCATCGTTGGTTGCAGCGGGAATTGGCCTAGGGTTTTTATTAGCCTTTACGCGGACCCGTCCCCAAGGGGATATCAGTGACGTTTTTGGATCTGAGAGCAGAGCTGGATTAGGGTCAGATGACAGGTAAATTATTGATAATTGCGGCAGGTGGCACGGGTGGGCATATGTTTCCGGCCCAAGCATTGGCCGAGGAAATGTTGGCGCGTGGGTGGCGGGTAAAGTTGTCCACGGATGAGCGCGGTGCGCGTTACACTGGCGGATTTCCCGATGCGGTTGACGTTGAGGTTGTGAATTCTGGCACGTTTGCGCGTGGTGGTTTGGCAGCCAAACTGGGTGTGCCATTTCGGATTTTGGGCGGTGCATTTGTGGCGCGAAATCGCATGCGCAAAGACCCACCAGCGGTTGTTGTGGGTTTTGGTGGATACCCTGCTTTGCCTGCGATGTTGGTGGCGATCTTGTCCAAGACGCCTCGTTTGATCCATGAGCAAAATGGTGTTTTGGGGCGTGTAAATCAGGTGTTGGCGAAACGTGTGAACACGGTTGCTTGCGGGACGTGGCCGACGGAATTGCCCGACGGTGTTGAAGGTGTGTTTATCGGCAACCCTGTGCGTAGTGCGATTTTGGAACGTGCTAGCGCGCCCTATATTGCGCCCGGTGATTGGCCGATGTCTGTGCTGGCAATGGGCGGTTCACAAGGCAGTCGCGTGTTGTCGCGGACCATTCCAGCGGCTATGGCGTTGTTGCCTGATGATGTGAAAGCGCGCATTCGTGTGGCGCAACAGGCCCGTGAAGACGATCACGATGCGACGGTTGCAGCGTATGAATTGGCTGGCGTAACAGCCGAGGTTTTGCCGTTTTTCGATGATGTGCCAACACGCATGTCGGAATGCCAATTGGTGATTTCGCGATCTGGCGCATCGAGCATTGCCGATATTTCGATCATTGGGCGACCGAGCATTTTGATCCCGCTTGGCATTGCCATTCGCGACGAGCAGACAGCGAATGCCAAGGGTTTGGCAAGTGCGGGATCAGCGATTGTTATTCCCGAAAGTCAACTGAGTGCAGAGGTTTTGGCAGGGCACATTCAAACAGTTTTAAGCGATGAAGAAGGCGCGTTGCAAATGGCAAATGCGGCCCTCACACAAGCAAAGCCAGACGCGGCAAAAGATCTGGCGAATTTGGTCGCTGGGTTGGCAGGAGAGTAAAGATGAACGCAGCAACCAAACTTCCGACGCAGTTGGGCCCGATCCATTTTGTGGGCATTGGCGGCATCGGGATGTCTGGTATTGCGGAGGTTCTGCTTAATCACGGCTACACCGTGCAGGGGTCTGATTTGCGCCCGTCTAAAATCACGGATCGTTTGGTTGAAATGGGTGCGCGGATTTCGTTCCCCCAGATGGCCAATAATTTGGAAGACGCCGAAGTTGTTGTGATTTCCAGCGCGATTAAACCGGGCAATCCTGAATTGGATTCTGCGCGCGCGCGCGGGCTACCGATTGTGCGCCGTGCAGAGATGCTGGCGGAGTTGATGCGGCTAAAATCGAACGTGGCGATTGCGGGAACGCACGGCAAAACCACGACGACAACGATGGTTGCAACCTTGCTCGATGCAGGTGGGATTGATCCGACCGTAATCAACGGTGGGATCATTCACGCGTACGGTTCAAACGCGCGGATGGGGCAGGGCGAATGGATGGTTGTGGAGGCCGACGAGAGCGACGGTACGTTCAACCGTTTGCCTGCGACAATTGCTGTTGTGACCAACATTGATCCTGAACATATGGAACATTACGGCACGTTTGATGTGCTGCGAGAGGCGTTTCACACGTTTGTTTCGAACATTCCGTTCTACGGCGTAGCGATCTGCAATACCGACCACCCAGAGGTGCAATCCCTTGTGGGACGTTTGGGGGATCGCCGTGTAGTGACCTATGGTTTTAACCGTCAGGCAGACGTTCGCGCGGATAATTTGACCTATAAAAACGGCAAAGCCTATTTCGATGTGTATCTGCAAAACGAAGA
Organism: Amylibacter sp.; assembly: GCA_037625035.1. GTDB lineage: Bacteria > Pseudomonadota > Alphaproteobacteria > Rhodobacterales > Rhodobacteraceae > Amylibacter. The sequence continues at coordinate 9,001 of JASJIO010000083.1, read as the reverse complement.
TATTCACATGCCAGATATGGTGTTGCCGATGCCCGGTGATCACAATGTTTCTAATGCGCTGGCGGCGATTGCTGTGTCGCGTCATTTGGGCATGAAAGTGGATGAAATCCGTGAGGCGCTGAAAAATTTTGCTGGCGTTAACCGCCGCTTTACCCGTGTGGGCGAAGTTAACGGTGTGACGATTATTGATGATTATGCGCACCACCCCGTTGAAATTACGGCTGTGCTGTCGGCGGCGAAACAGGCCACCGATGGGCGTGTGATTGTGGTACATCAGCCGCACAGATATTCGCGTTTGAATGATTTGTTTGAAGAGTTTTGTTCGTGTTTTAATGACGCGGATGTTGTTGGAATTACCGATATCTACGCTGCGGGTGAAGACCCGATTGAAGGCGCAGATCGGGATAGTTTGGTTGCGGGTTTAACAGCTCATGGCCATAGGCAGGCTGTGACGGTGGCGGACGAGGCCGCGTTGCAGCAATTTGTAGGGGATCATTGCGGTACAGGGGATTTGCTCGTGTGCCTTGGGGCCGGGACAATCAGTGCCTGGGCCAATAATCTGCCAAAAGCCTTAGGATAGTGGAATTTGGGCTGACAATAGCCATTATTTTTGCCACCGCTTGGATCGGGATGGGAACAGTGATTGCTGTTTCACCTGCCAAATACGTTCCACCGGGCGCATTTTTGTTGATGTTATTGTTGGTGCCGCTGGTTCCGTATCTGTGGATCGCGGCGAACCCGTTTATGTGTGTGATGTTTCTGGGCGGTGCGGCGTCGTTGTTGCGCTGGCCGATTGTGTATTTGGGGCGCTTTTTTCGCGCAAAATGGCAGGGCGAGCCGTTTGTTGGGCCAAAGTTTGATTTTTATACCTAAGGGCAGATGTTGTGTTTGAAATCGGGTTGTTTTCGGCGGTTGCCTTTGTGGCGATCTGGGTTGTGATCGCCAGCGTTGTCGCGTTTTTGCCGCGCCCGTATCATCCACCTTGCGCGTTTATGTTGTTGATCTTGCTGTTCCCGTTGATCCCGTACATGTGGGTCGCGGGGAACCAGTTTCTGGCGATTATGTTTGTGGCAGGGGTTGGATCAATAATGCGCTGGCCGTTTTATTACATCGGGCGTATGGGTCTGCGTAAACTGGGGGTGCCGATCCCCGAGGATGTGTTTGAAAAGACCAATTTCCAGAGCGAGCCGAAGGATGAATGAGATGAATTTTCCAGATGTGCGCGGCACGCTTTCGTTCGATCATGATATGTCGGGGTTAAGTTGGCTGCGGGTTGGTGGGCCTGCGCAGGTGTTGTTTCAACCTGCGGATTTGGATGATTTGCAGCAGTTTTTGCGCGAGTTAAATCCTAATATTCCTGTTTTCCCAATCGGCGTGTGTTCAAACCTGATCATTCGTGATGGCGGGCTGAAGGGCGTGGTGATCCGTTTTGGGCGGGGGTTCAACGGGATTGAAATGCTCGATGGCAATCGCGTTCGCGCTGGCGTTGGCGCGCTCGATGCGCATGTGGCGCGTAGGGCGGCACAGGCGGGGACGGATTTGGCGTTTTTGCGCACTATTCCGGGCGCGATTGGCGGTGCGGCCAAGATGAACGCGGGGTGTTACGGCGTATATTTGGCGGATGTGTTTGTTGAAGCGCAGGGCGTGACGCGCCGTGGTGAATTGGTAACGTTGAGCAATGAAGATATGGGGTTTTCCTATCGCGCAACTGAATTGGGCGCGGATTTGGTACTGACCTCTGTGGTTTTGCAGGGTGCTGCGGGTGATCCCGCCGTGATTGAGGCCAAAATGGAAGATGCGCTGGCCAAGAGGGAAGCGAGCCAACCGACCAAAGAAAGGTCTTGTGGATCAACGTTTCGCAATCCTGCGGGGTATTCATCAACGGGGCAGGCGGATGACGTGCATGACCTGAAAGCGTGGAAGGTAATTGACGACGCGGGAATGCGCGGTGTGAGCATTGGTGGGGCACAAATGAGCGAGATGCATTCCAACTTTTTGATTAACAAGGGTGGCGCATCTGCCGCAGATTTGGAAAATCTTGGCGAGTTGGTCAGAAAAAAGGTTTTGGAAAACAGCGGAATAACCCTAGAGTGGGAAATTATGCGGGTTGGAAAAGCTGACACGCAGAACTAAGCTGTAACAGGTTGCAAATCGCAGCTTAATAATCGCCCGCAGAGCCGAAAAGGCCGAGGGCAACAGACGAGGCGGACCATGTCGAGCAGGGCATTCCATCGCGTAACAGTGTTAAAAGGCGGCCCTTCGGCTGAGCGAGAGGTTTCTCTGGCGTCGGCGAAGGAAGTCTCAACTGCATTGCGTGCGCAGGGATATGAAGTCACAGAAATGGACGCTGGTCCTGATCTGGTGGCAGATTTGCGCGCGTCTAATCCCGATGTTGTTTACAATTCTTTGCACGGTCGTTGGGGCGAAGATGGTTGCGTTCAGGGTTTGCTGGAATGGTTGCAAATTCCCTACACCCATTCCGGTGTGTTTTCATCTGCGTTGGCGATGGACAAAGAGAAATCAAAAGAAGCGTTTCGCGCGGTAGGATTGCCTGTGATGGACAGCAAGCTGGTATCGAAGGCAGAGGCAATGGCTGGCCATCCGATGCAGCCGCCCTATGTTGTGAAGCCGTTCAATGAGGGATCATCCGTAGGGGTGTATCTGGTTGATGAAAACGCGAATGGCCCCGCAAAGTTAAGCGACGACATGCCAGAAACGGTGATGGTCGAGGCGTTTGCGCCGGGGCGTGAAATGACCACAGCTGTGATGGGGGATCGCGCGTTAGGCGTGACCGATATTTATGCAGATGGTTGGTATGATTACGATGCGAAATACAGTGAGGGCGGGTCGCGCCATGTGATCCCGGCTGATATTCCGCAAGATATTTTCGATGCCTGTTTGGAATATGCCGTTCGTGCGCATAATGCGTTGGGGTGTCGTGGTTTGACGCGCACAGATTTTCGTTGGGATGAAAGCAAGGGTCTTGAGGGCTTGATCATCCTAGAGGTGAACACGCAGCCCGGATTTACGCCGACATCATTGGCCCCTGAACAGGCCGAACATTGCGGAATTTCCTTTGGCGAGTTGGTTAGCTGGATCACGGAGGATGCGTCATGTCAGCGATAGACGATCTGCGCGAACGCTTCGGCCCTGCGCCTGCGCCAAAAGGCCATTCGGATTACAGTCCGAGCAGAATCAAGTACCGTTTGGAGCGTATTTGGCTGACGCCGCTGTATAAATCGCTGCTGCGCACGGGTGTGCCTTTGGTGCTGGTTTTGGCTGTCGCGGCGAATTTCTTTGCGAAGGAACAGACGCAGATTAAGTTGGCGCAAAGCATTACAAACGCAAAAGAAATGATCGAGGATCGCCCTGAATTTGCAGTGAAATTGATGCAAATCAAAGGTGCGAGCACGGTTGTATCTGAACAGGTTCGTGAAACCATTCTGATGGATTTCCCCGTGAGTTCGATGAAGCTGGATTTGGCAGTGTTGAAGGCGCGCGTTGAGAGTGTGGACGCGGTTAAGCGTGCGGATGTGTATCTGCGCAATGGCGTGCTGGATGTAGAAATCAACGAACGTGTGCCAGCCCTTGTTTGGCGTGGCACGACGCATTTGGAATTAGTCGATCCCGTTGGGGTTCGCGCCGGAATTTTGATCAGCCGCGAAGGGTATCACGGATTGCCGTTGATCCTTGGGCTTGGCGCACAAGAACACGCAGAAGAAGCATTGGAAATTTTGGCCGCAGCCAAATCTATTTCTGATCGCGTCAGAGGATTACGTCGCATGGGCGAACGACGTTGGGATGTGATGCTGGATCGCCAGCAAATCATCCAATTGCCCGTTAAGGACCCAGTTCAAGCATTGGAGCGCGTGATTGCATTACATAGTGCTCGTGATGTTTTGGGCCGGGATGTAACAGTAGTAGATATGAGAGACGGGCGCAGACCTGTTCTTCGATTATCCGTTCCTGCAGTTGACGAGCTGTACAGGTTACGGGCCATAGCTGATGGGGAAGACGAAACATAAAATGACACATTTATACGAAACACAACGCGCCATGAGACAACGCCGCCGTGCAGCATTGCAACGGGGCGTCGTTGCCATTTTGGATGTAGGAACAGCGAAAATTGCCTGCATGATTTTGCAATTCGATCCGTCTGTTCAGATGAACGCACAAGAAGGCATGTCTGCGATGGCGAGAAACGGTGCGTTTCGTGTGATTGGCGTTGCAACGACCCGTTCACGCGGTGTTCGTTTTGGCGAAGTCAGCACGATGGAAGAAACCGAACGCGCCATTCGCACGGCTGTTCAGGCCGCCCAAAAGATGGCGAACACGCGGGTAGATCATGTGATCGCCTGTATGTCTGGTGCCGAACCGCGCAGTTACGGCGTGACGGGAACTGTGCTGCTCGAAAACGGGTCGGTGATGGATTACGATATCGGGCGTGTTTTGTCTGAATGTGACGTGCCAGATTACGGGCAGGGTCGCGAAGTGGTTCATGCGATGCCAGTGAACTTTGCGCTGGATCATCGGTCTGGATTATCTGATCCGCGTGGGCAAATCGGCAATCGTTTGTCCGTGGATATGCACCTGTTAACGGTTGATACGGGCGCGGTTGAGAACCTTTTGAAATGTATCAAACGCTGCGATCTGGAGCTGGCTGGCTTTGCGTCATCCGCGTATGTTTCGGGTGTTTCTGCACTGGTGGAAGACGAGCAAGAGCTGGGCGGTGCCTGCATTGATTTGGGTGGCGGCGCCACGACGGTTTCGATTTTCCTAAAGAAACACATGATTTTTGCGGACAGTGTTCGGATGGGCGGCGACCTTGTGACCAGCGACATCAGTCAAGGTTTGCAGGTGGCAACATCGACCGCAGAGCGGATCAAAACGTTCCACGGTGGCGTAATGGCCACGGGACTGGATGACCGTGATATGATCGAGATTGGTGGCGACACCGGTGATTTTGATCATGATCGTCGTCGGATCAGTCGTTCTGAATTAATCGGCGTAATGCGGCCGAGAGTTGAAGAAACTCTGGAAGAAGTGCGCGCCCGTTTGGACGGCGCTGGCTTTGACCATTTGCCTGGACAACGGATTGTTCTGACGGGTGGCGGTAGCCAAATTCCTGGGCTGGAAGGGCTTGCGAGCCGTATTCTGGGCCAACAAGTTCGATTGGGAAAACCACTGCGAATTCAAGGGCTTCCACAGGCTGCAACGGGCCCTGCCTTTGCGTCTTGTGTTGGTTTAGCGCTGCATGCGGCACATCCGCAAGACGAGTGTTGGGACTTTAATCTACCTGTCGTGGGCAACGGTGTTCAGCCGCTAAAACGTGCTATGCGGTGGTTTAAAGATAACTGGTAAACGAGATGTGGTGCAGCGATCAATACCTTGCTGTGGCATACCTTGGAGTACAATAAATCTTGGGTGATTAACGATTTTTCGTGACGTTAGCGAATCAGTCGTTTAGCATACCGAATCAGGGCAAATGCGACCGTCTTAAGGCGGCGATAACAAAAAAAATTACAGGCGGATTGAAAATGACATTGAACCTGCGGATGCCAGAAATGGTTGACTTGAAACCTCGAATCACGGTCTTTGGGATCGGTGGTGCGGGCGGTAATGCTGTGAACAACATGATCGATAAAGCGCTCGATGGTGTGGATTTCGTAGTAGCGAACACAGACGCGCAGGCTTTGCAGTCCGCGAAAGCGACAGCGAAAATTCAGCTGGGTGAGAAAATCACCGAAGGTTTGGGCGCAGGGGCGCGGCCAGCCGTTGGCGCTGCCGCAGCCGAAGAAAGTATTGAACAAATTGTAGATCACCTTGTGGGCAGCCACATGTGTTTCATCACAGCCGGTATGGGCGGTGGTACGGGCACAGGCGGTGCGCCAATCGTGGCACAAGCAGCCCGCGAATTGGGCATCCTGACAGTCGGTGTTGTAACAAAGCCGTTCCAGTTTGAGGGCTCGCGCCGTATGCGCCAAGCCGAAGAAGGTGTTGAGGCGCTGCAAAAAGTTGTAGACACGCTGATCATCATTCCGAACCAGAACTTGTTCCGTATTGCCAACGAAAAAACCACATTCACCGAAGCATTCAGCCTTGCAGACGATGTTCTGTACCAAGGTGTTAAGGGTGTGACGGATCTGATGGTGCGCCCTGGTATTATCAACCTTGACTTTGCAGATATTCGTTCCGTAATGGACGAGATGGGCAAGGCGATGATGGGCACAGGCGAAGCATCTGGCGAAGATCGTGCGATCCAAGCAGCAGAAAAAGCGATTGCCAACCCACTGTTGGACGAGATTTCGCTGAAAGGTGCGCGCGGCGTTCTGATCAACGTGACAGGCGGCATCGATTTGACATTGTTCGAATTGGACGAAGCAGCCAACCGTATCCGCGAAGAAGTAGACCCAGAGGCGAACATCATTGTTGGTTCCACTATGGACCCATCTTTGGAAGACGTTATGCGGGTTTCGGTGGTGGCCACAGGCATCGACGCCGCTGTGGGCGCGGGCGATATCCCAGTACCACGTCGTTCCCTGAAAGAGCCACTTCCAGCTGCAAGCGTTGAAGTTGAAGCGCCTGCTGAGGAAGTAACAGTAGAAGTTGCACAGCCAATCGCGGCCCAAGTTGAAGCCGAGCCAATGGTTGCAGAAGTCGCGCATGTCGCTGCACCTGCACCCCTAGCAGAGCCGAACTTGTTCGAGCAAATGACAGTTGAAACACCCGTTGAGCCTGTAAGAGTTGCGCATGATGATGGTCTTCCAGCGCCAGCGTATCAGCCACAGCCAATGGTTGCTGAAACTGTTGAAACGACAGAAAGCTTCTTTGATCGTCACGCAGAAGTTGCGCCGGTTCAACAGCACGCCCAAGTGGGCCAGCCAACGCAAGAGACAATGGCCCGCTTAGATGCAGCCGTAACAAACGCACCACGTGTTCAAGAGACTCAGGCCGAAACGCCGAGGTTTTTTGCAGGCACTGCGCAAGCTGAAAAGCCAAAGGGCTTTCGTTTGAACAGCTTGATCTCTCGGATGACGGGGCATGGCGATACGCAAAATACCGCGCAACGTGAACAACCCCCTGTCAGCCAGCAAGCGGCGCCAGTGGCAGACCAAGTCGATCCAGAGCAAGAACGCATTGAAATTCCAGCGTTTTTACGTCGTCAGGCGAACTAAAACAGTTCCCAACTAATGATTTTTGAAAAAAGGCGTGTTTCAGATACGCCCTTTTTTTATTCCGACTGTCACAATCGGTCATAAAGCGTGAATTGAGCTTATACTTAAGATTGCCTAATATCGTCTCAAGAAATGGCATAGGTACTTAATGCAAAGAACATTAAAACAACCGATCGAAATTGTAGGCAAGGGTCTGCACTCTGGTGCGCGTGCTGCTGTACGTGTTTCCCCTGCATCGGTTGAATATGGCATTTGGTTGCGCCGTGTAGACATCACCGACCGCGATAATCTGATCCCTGCTTTGTACGACCACGTAAATGACACGCAGCTTTGCACACGTTTGGCAAATGATGCGGGCGTCGAAGTATCAACTGTTGAACATCTGATGGCCGCTTTGGCAGGCACGGGTATTCACAATGCAATGATCGAAATCGATGGGCCAGAAATTCCGATCATGGATGGCAGTTCAGCACCGTTTGTGGCTGCGATCCTTAAGGCAGGACTTCAAGAACAAGACGCGTCATTGCGTGCGTTGCGTATTTTGAAAGACGTGAGCATTTCTGTTGACGGTTTTTCCGCCAGCCTGTCCCCAGCGGATAGCATTGAAATTGAATTCGATATTGATTTTGTTGATGTGGCCATTGGCCAGCAATCCAAAAAACTGAAGATGTCCAACGGTGCGTTTGTGCGCGAGTTGAGCAATTGCCGCACGTTCTGTCGTGCTGCTGATGTAGATGCGATGCGATCCGCCGGCCTTGGGCTTGGGGGTGGTTTGGATAATGCCATCGTGGTTGATGGTGCAAATATTTTGAACCCGGAAGGGTTCCGTCGTGCCGATGAATGTGTGCGTCACAAAATGTTGGACGCTTTGGGCGATCTGGCCTTGGCTGGCAGCCCGATTATTGGCCGATACCACGGTGAAAAAGCAGGCCACCGCGCCACGAATTTATTGCTGCGGGAATTGTTTGCGAATCCTGATGCTTGGGAAATGATCGAGGTCACATCCGAGCAGTGGAATGACCTGCCAGGTGCCCATATTAAGCCCACGGATTTCGTTCACGCCTGATGTGGCTGCTTGCGCTAGCTAAAACTTGTCGCTTAACGGTGCGAAACCGTTTTTCCTTTGCTGATTTTATGCTAGTTAACCTTCAAAATGCCGCCTATGGTTGGGCGAGCAAGACAGGATAATGCGGTAATGGCTTCTTTCGGAAAACGTGTTGTATTTGGTGCGGTGCTGGCCTCGGTGGTTTTGGTATCGGGCTGCGCGCGTTTGCGCAAAGAAGAAGTTAGCCTTGAGAACACGCCGCCAGAGCAAATCTTTCAACAAGCCGAAGCAAAACTGACCGAGCGCAAAGGCGCAGAAGACGCGGCGGTATTGTTTACCGAAGTTGAACGCCTGTACCCCTATTCTGAATGGGCAAAACGTTCAATCATCATGTCGGCTTTTGCGTATCACCAAGGCAAATTATACGAAGAAAGCCGTGGCGCAGCGCAGCGTTACCTCGATTTTTATCCAGCAGACGAAGATGCAGCCTATGCGCAGTATCTAATCGCGCTAAGTTTTTACGACCAGATTGATGATGTGAGCCGCGACCAAGGCATCACGTTCCAAGCGTTGCAGGCGTTGCGCACATCTGTTGAGCGTTACCCCGACAGCGAATATGCGTCCTCTGCGTTGTTGAAATTCGACCTCGCGCTCGATCACTTGGCTGGAAAAGAAATGGCTATCGGTCGGTTCTATCTGAAAAAAGGCCATTTTGGCGCGGCGATCAATCGGTTCCGTGTGGTTGTGGAAGACTTCCAAACAACAACACACCCACACCCAC
>JASJIO010000082.1:0-5803 GCA_037625035.1 Amylibacter sp. | reverse complement strand
GGCCCCATCGCGGCCTCAGCTGATATTATCAAATCCTCGAAATCTCGCACGCGAATTTCCTCCAGCCACACCAAGCTGATCGATAAACGCCTTTCAAAACAATACTCCAGCTCCAGCCGTTTTTTGCCGACAAACTCCAATCGCCTCGATATTATTCCGCGCTATAGCGGAAATTACAAAGGCGTTTACAAACCGATGGCCGAAGCTGCGGCGCGTAAATACGGTATTCCTGTCGATTTGTTCAACCGTCTTGTTCAACAAGAAAGCAATTGGAATCCCAAAGCAAAAAGTCACGCAGGCGCGATTGGTTTGGCGCAACTTATGCCGTTCACCGCCAAAAAACTGGGCGTGAACCCGCATGACCCGCGTCAAAACCTCGAAGGCGGCGCGCGTTATTTAAAAAAACAATACACGAAATTCCGCAGCTGGCGCTTGGCTTTGGCTGCATATAACTCGGGCCCGGGTGCTGTTAAAAAATACAACGGTGTGCCGCCGTACAAAGAAACGCGCAACTATGTGAAAAAGATTTTGGGCAAGTAACGCACACCTCTGCTGCCGCTCCCTGTCAGTAGCACGCTTCGTTCCCCAAATGTTCTCAATTTTCCATTGGCAATTCTGGCACGATGTCCTACTTAGAAAGGATGTCTTGGGGGCTGAACAATGGCTGAGCTAAAAAATATCGAAATTCGCGGCGCACGCGAACATAATCTCAAAAATATCGACGTGAATATCCCACGCGATCAACTGGTTGTCATCACGGGCCTGTCTGGCTCGGGCAAATCATCTTTGGCGTTTGATACGATCTACGCCGAAGGCCAACGCCGTTACGTGGAATCGCTCTCTGCCTACGCACGTCAATTCCTCGATATGATGCAAAAACCCGATGTGGATCACATTTCTGGCCTAAGCCCGGCCATTTCCATCGAACAAAAGACCACATCGAAAAACCCGCGTTCCACAGTGGGCACTGTAACCGAAATTTACGACTACATGCGCCTGCTGTTTGCGCGTGTCGGCACACCATATTCCCCAACAACGGGCCTCCCGATCGAGGCACAACAAGTCTCTGAAATGGTCGACCGCATCATGAAGATGGAGGAGGGGACGCGTGCCTTTCTTCTGGCGCCAATTGTGCGCGATCGCAAAGGCGAATACCGCAAAGAATTTGCCGAATTGAAAAAGACCGGTTTTCAACGGGTCAAAGTAAACGGCGAATTCTATGAATTAGACGAGCCACCAACGCTGGACAAAAAAATCCGCCACAACATCGACGTCGTCGTTGATCGCCTTGTTGTCAAATTGGGCCTAGAAACACGCCTCGCCGACAGCTTGCGCACCGCACTGGATCTGGCAGATGGCATCGCCATTCTAGAAACCGCACCGACCGAAGGGGATCCAAAACGCTTCACCTTTTCCGAAAAATTCGCATGTCCGGTTTCTGGCTTCACCATCTCTGAAATCGAACCGCGCTTGTTTTCGTTCAACGCCCCGTTCGGCGCATGCCCAGATTGCGACGGCCTTGGCGTGGAGCTGTTCTTTGACGAACGCCTTGTCGTGCCAGATCAAACAATTTCGCTCTACAAAGGCGCGCTGGCACCTTGGGCCAAAGGGAAATCCCCGTATTTCCGCCAAACAATCGAAGCCATCGCCAAACACTACGAATTTGACAAAGACCTCGCGTGGAAACACCTGCCAGCCCATGTGCAACAGGTCATGTTGCATGGCTCGCACGATGAAGAAATCAAATTTCGTTACGACGAAGCTGGCCGCGTTTACGAAGTATCGCGCGCTTTTGAAGGCGTCATTCCGAATATGGAGCGCCGCTACCGCGAAACAGATTCCAACTGGATTCGCGAAGAATTCGAACGTTATCAAAACAACCGTCACTGCGGCACTTGCGACGGATATCGCCTGCGCGCCGAAGCACTGGCCGTTAAAATGGGCGGCTGCCACGTTGGCCAAATTGTCCAGCTTTCCATCGCAGAAGCCCTCGCATGGGTCGATAAAATCCCGTCCGAACTTAGCGAACAGAAAAACCAAATCGCCAAAGCGATCCTAAAAGAAATCCGCGAACGCCTTGGTTTCCTCGTGAATGTTGGCCTGAACTACCTGACCCTGTCACGCAATTCTGGCACACTTTCAGGCGGCGAAAGCCAACGCATCCGCTTGGCCAGCCAAATCGGCTCGGGCCTCACTGGCGTTCTTTACGTCCTCGATGAACCTTCAATCGGCCTGCACCAACGCGACAACGGCCGCCTGCTGACAACTCTCAAAAACCTGCGCGATCAGGGCAACACAGTCATCGTGGTTGAACACGACGAAGAAGCCATCCGCGAGGCCGATTACGTTCTCGATATCGGCCCGGGCGCAGGTGTTCACGGCGGCGAAATCATCGGCAAAGGCACACCAGCCCAAATCTGCAAAAATAAGAAATCCATTACAGGCCAATATCTAACGGGAAAACGTAAAATCCCAATCCCTGCGGAACGTCGTAAAGGCACGGGTAAAAAGGTCGTGGTGCAAGGCGCCACAGGCAACAACCTGAAAAACATCACTGCTGAATACCCTCTTGGCACATTCTGCTGCATCACGGGCGTTTCGGGGGGCGGTAAATCCACGCTGACTATCGAAACCCTTTTCAAAACGGCATCCATGCGATTGAACGGTGCGAAACAAACGCCCGCACCGTGTGAAGCGATCAAAGGTTTGGAATACCTTGATAAAGTCATCGACATCGACCAACGCGCCATTGGGCGCACACCGCGATCCAACCCCGCCACATACACGGGCGCATTCACGCCAATCCGCGATTGGTTTGCGGGCCTACCAGAGTCAAAAACACGCGGCTATAAACCCGGTCGGTTCTCATTCAACGTCAAAGGCGGGCGCTGCGAAGCCTGCCAAGGCGACGGCGTCATCAAGATCGAAATGCACTTCCTACCAGACGTTTATGTCACCTGCGAAAGCTGCAAAGGCAAACGCTACAACCGCGAAACGCTAGAAGTTCACTTCAAAGGAAAATCGATCGCAGACGTGCTCGATATGACAGTTGAGGACGCCGAACAATTCTTCCAAGCTGTTCCCTCCATCCGCGATAAAATGACCGCACTCCTGCGCGTCGGACTCGGCTATATCAAGGTTGGCCAACAAGCGACGACCCTGTCAGGGGGCGAAGCACAGCGCGTGAAATTGTCCAAGGAATTGTCCAAACGATCCACGGGCCGCACACTTTATATTTTGGACGAACCCACAACAGGTTTGCATTTCGAAGACGTGCGTAAACTTTTGGAAGTGCTGCACGAATTGGTAGATCAAGGTAATTCAGTCCTCGTGATTGAACACAACCTTGATGTGATCAAAACCGCCGACCACATCATCGATATCGGCCCAGAAGGCGGCGATGGCGGTGGTGAAATCGTCGCGACGGGAACCCCAGAGGAGGTCGCCCAAAGCAAGGTCAGCCACACAGGGCGCTACCTAAAAGACATGCTCGCAACACAGGCTGTGGCGGCGTAATAGGGTTCTTTGTTCTCTAAAAACTCAGCAACAACCTAACCCCGCCCACGCGCTTCAAGACGTGGCAACATCGCCGAGAAATCTTTGCCGTTGCCATCTTCGTCTTCCACAAACGTCGCGTATAAATCCGTCGCGTGTTGGCCCATCGGTGTATCCGCATTTGCGGCCTCTGCCGCTTGCTGGCTTAAACGCAGGTCTTTCAACATCAATTCTGCCGCAAATCCTGGTTTATATTTGTTATCAGCGGGCGATTCAGGCCCAACGCCGGGGGCAGGGCAATAAGCATTCATCGACCAGCTGTATCCCGATGACGTGCTAACAACATCAAACATTTTTTGGCGATCCAGCCCCAGTTTATCTGCCAGCGCAAATGCCTCGCAGGTGCCCAACATCGTGATTCCCAAAATCATATTGTTGCAAATCTTCGCCGCTTGTCCCGCACCGCTTGCCCCGCAATGAACTGCCTTTTGGCCCATAATTTCAAACAAAGGGGCCGCCAACGCAAAAGCTTCATCCGAACCACCCGCCATAAATGTCAGCGTGCCTGCCGCCGCACCGCCAATACCGCCCGAAACAGGCGCATCAACAGCATGAAGCCCCAACGCAGTTGCCGCCTCGCCAACTGCACGCGCACTTTCAACGTCCACGGTGGAACAATCAATAAACGCGGCACCTTTATCCATCACCGCCACTATATCTCCCGCAACAGATTGCAAAATCTGCCCGTTCGGTAACATCGTAATAACCGCATCTTTGCCGGTCGTGGCTTCAACAACAGTGTTCGCTTTACTCACACCCGCAGGTGGCTCTGTTACCAGATCAAACCCGGTAACCGAATGCCCAGCAGCCGCCAGATTGGCCGCCATTGGCGCGCCCATATTCCCAAGCCCAATAAATCCGATTTTCATGGTTCTTCTCCTAAAGCGCGTTTGCCCCGAGCGGGGCGAGCATTTCATTCACGTCAATTTGGCCTACATCTGCCAAAGTTGCAAAACGCCAATTTGGCGCGTGGCTTCGATCTATGATCGTGGCCTTGATGCCTTCGATAAAATCACCAAACTCTGCCGCGCGGAAGGTGAATTTATATTCCTCGGCCAAAGCTTGCTCAATCGTGTCGACCCCACGAACCCGAGCAATCAGGGCAGGGGTCGCAGCCACCGACAAGGGGCTTTTCTTGGAAATCATCTTCAATGTTTGCGCGGCAAATTCGGATGATTCAGAAGCCAAAGACCCAGCAACCACATTCAAATCGACAGCATCAAAATGGTGATCAATATCGCTCTGTTGGGCACGCATCGATGGCTCAGTCGCATCTTGCACAAACCCATCCACCACAGACACATCGCCACCGTTCACCAATGCAGCGGTCAACGCATCCCACTTTTCTTTCAGCACATAACTATCTGCAAACCCTGCATAAATCGCGTTACCGGCATCCATTCGCGCACCCGTTGTGCCCAGATATTCACCCAGCCGCCCCGGTGCACGCGCCAACATCAACGACCCGCCCACATCAGGGATCAACCCAATCCCGCATTCAGGCATCGCAATCTGGCTGCTTTCGCACACAATCCGGTGCGATCCGTGGCACGAAACACCAACACCACCGCCCATCACAAAGCCCTGCATCAATGCAACATAGGGCTTGGAATAGTTGAAAATCTTGGCGTTCAATCGATATTCATCACGCCAAAACGTCTGCCCATAGGCGAAATCACCACCCACAGACGCGTCGTACAGGTCTTGAATATCTCCGCCTGCACAAAACGCCTTGTCGCCCTCAGCATCTATAATAACCAACTTAACCGCATCATCATCGCGCCAAGCATCCAGCGCCACCTCAATGTCCAAACACATCTGATATGTCAGCGCATTCAACGCCTTAGGGCGATGCAACGTGATCCGCCCCGCATAACCGTCTTTGCGAATATGGATATCCATCAACCGCGCTCGGCCAACAAATGGCGCGCCGTAATCAACCGCATAATCTCGTTCGTGCCCTCTAAAATTTGATGCACCCGCAAATCACGCACAATTTTCTCAACACCGTAATCCGCCAAATACCCGTAGCCGCCATGCAATTGCAGCGCATCATTAGCCACATTGAACGCCACATCCGTGACAAACCGTTTCGCCATCGCACAATGTTTGGACGCATCAGGCGTACCAGTATCCAACTTCCACGCCGCTTGGCGCAAAAACACCCGTGCGGCCTGCAATTCGATCTCCATATCAGCCACTTTAAATTGTAAAGCCTGAAACTGATCAATGGTTTTGCCAAACGCCT
>JASJIO010000081.1:0-17682 GCA_037625035.1 Amylibacter sp. | reverse complement strand
CTTGCAAACGATCCGAAAGCCGTCTGCGGCGCTGGTTTAACGCAACCAAAACCGCCCTGATCAACGCTAACAAAGCAACCGCGAGGTACGCCGAAATTCGGGCATTCGCAGACGCTGTTTTGGTATCCAAAAACAATTTCGCCGTCAGACCCAACCGAGGAATAAACTCCGATAAAACCAGGGCCCGTTCAGGCATCACAGAGCCTGTGCCAAAATTGTAAATAGGCGCCCCAAACCAATTAGATCGGGTATATTTCACGAACGGTTTCACCTCCCCACGCGGGAACAATCGCGCCGCTTCCTCGCGCATACCATCGCCGCCATTACGGGTTAAAACCAACTCCACACGGTTGGTTACGAACACCACATCGTACTCATCCTCAAAGACCAAAACGGCCTCATCCACTTCCCATTCAAATTCCAGCTGCGCCACGTCAGCGCGCACCACAACAACCCCCACGGGCGGCGCTTGGCCATCAATGACACCGCGCGCAAAAAAGAAATCCCGCCCCCGGTCGCGCGGCTCGAACGCATGATCATACCCAAGCCCACCTTTCAGCGCGCGTTGAACATAATTCGCCCCTGCCAAATTTTGCCCAACAGCAGAAAAAGGGTCTTCAAAATTTGACGCAGCAACAACTCGTCCCTGTCGATCCAGAACCAAAATTTCCTCTGCACCCACCGTCAAAGCCGTGTTCACCAGATAAGAGTTCGCCGCATCCACATTGATTGCACCGTTCAGCACGCCCACAACAAAGGGGTGTCGCACCAAAAGGTTTGGTAATTTCTGAAAACTTTCCAACTGCCCTAGCAACCGATCAGCGGCCTGTTCCAACTGCACGTTCCCAGTGCGCTGCAACTGGTTCAAATTCGCGCGATACGCCAAGCTGTAAACGCCCAGCGCAACCGCCGCTACGATACCTAAGAACACCAAAAAGGGCAGTAAACGTTTCACAAAACTGCATCCAAACCTTGCGCGAATCTGCGCCACTCCATACTCCGCACATGGGATTAAAGCACAAGGCAAACTGTCCGAAATTTCGCACAAACCGAATTACCCCCAAAAGTGGGGTAAATTTTCTGTTATCTTTCAGTCCCTTGCCTATCGGCTAAAAAACACTTTGCACTAAACCCCAGCTTGCGATGATTTAATGTCAGTCGGACCACGATCCGCAAATCCACTGGGAGAGAATTATGAAATCATTTTTGAAAGCCGCCTGCATCAGCGCAGTCGCATTTGTACCATCCATCGCCACCGCATCTTGTGAAGACGGCGAAGTCGTTGTGAAATTCGCGCACGTCACCAACACAGACAAGCACCCCAAAGGCATCGCTGCAACGTTGCTGGAACAGCGCGTGAACGACGAAATGAACGGCAAAATGTGCATGGAGGTCTTCCCGAACTCCACATTGTACGATGACAACAAAGTCCTCGAGGCGATGTTGCAAGGCGACGTTCAACTGGCCGCGCCGTCACTATCCAAATTTGAAAAATTCACCAAACAGTTCCGCATTTTTGACCTTCCGTTCATGTTCAACAACATCAACGCTGTGGACGCTTTCCAAAACTCTGACACAGGTCAGGCGATGAAAGATTCCATGCAAAAACGCGGTCTTCAAGGCCTCGCGTTTTGGCACAACGGCATGAAACAAATGTCCGCAAACGTGCCGCTGGTATTACCAACAGATGCAAACGGTTTGAAATTCCGCGTGCAGTCTTCTGATGTTCTGGTTGCCCAAATGGAAGCCATCGGTGGTTCCCCGCAAAAGATGAAATTTGCAGAAGTTTACGGCGCCCTGCAAACAGGCGTTGTGGATGGTCAGGAAAACACCTGGTCCAACATTTACGGCAAAAAATTCTTTGAGGTCCAAGATGGCGTCACAGAAACCAACCATGGCATCATCGACTATCTTTTGGTAACTTCGGTTGATTGGCTCGATGGATTGGAAGCAGACACACGCAACCAGTTCATGACAATCGTTGCCGAAGTAACGCAAGCGCGGAACGGCGAATCCACAGCCGTAAACGCTGGTGCAAAACAAGCCATCATCGATGCAGGCGGCACCGTTCGCCAACTGACAGCTGAACAACGCGCAGAATGGGTCGCAACCATGAAGCCAGTTTGGTCAAAGTTTGAAGGCGACGTAGGTGCAGAAAATATCGAAGCTGCGCAAAAAATCAACGCAATGACCAACTAAGTCAGTTGATCTAAATTCTGGGTGAGCCTGCAACGGCTCGCCCTTTTTTACGGGGCATTTGCAAATGACACACCAAATAAAATCACCAACGGATCGCTTCGAGGAAACGCTCATCGCGCTTATCCTTGGTTCCATGACCCTTGTGACATTTGCCAACGTCGTCGCCCGTTACGGGTTCAATTCCAACATCCTTTGGGCGGTTGAATTCACCGTTTTCCTGTTCGCATGGATGGTTCTTCTTGGCGCATCCTACGCAGTGAAAATCGGTGCACACATCGGTGTTGATGC
This sequence comes from Amylibacter sp., assembly GCA_037625035.1. Classification (GTDB taxonomy): domain Bacteria; phylum Pseudomonadota; class Alphaproteobacteria; order Rhodobacterales; family Rhodobacteraceae; genus Amylibacter. Next base: position 15,195 of record JASJIO010000081.1, on the reverse strand, counting down.
GATCCTCAACCTCGTTTCACCCAGCGTTCGCAAGGTCATGAGCCTCATCGCGGTCTGTGTCTGCATCGCTTTCTCACTGCTCCTGCTCAAAGGATCATGGGATTACTGGGCCAATTTCGCCAACCTTCCTGGCACCGAGGGCCGTTGGTTCCCTACAGGGTTTGAGGATAATTTTCGTGGCAAAGCATGGTACGAAACCGACGACATCCCCATGCCCGTAATCCTCAGTTGGATGGAAGGCGCGTTCAATGATGGCGACGAATACGAAAAATTGCCCCGCCTGATCCCTTACATGGTCATGCCCATATCAATGGCCCTGCTGGTGTTCCGCTTTATCCAAGCCGCCTTTCGATTGCTGCGCGGTGACATCACCATGATCATCGTCAGCCACGAAGCCGAAGACCAAATCGAAGACGCCGCGCAATACGTTAAGGACAATGCATAATGGAAGTCATCCTCCTCTTCGCAATGGTCGTCGGCCTGTTGATGATCGGCGTTCCTATCGCTGTCTCGCTCGGTTTTTCCTCCGTCCTGTTCCTCCTCTGGTTCTCGGATTCCTCGCTCGCATCGGTCGCACAAACCCTGTTTAATGCGTTCGAGGGTCACTACACCCTCCTCGCAATCCCGTTCTTCATCCTCGCTAGTAGTTTCATGTCCACAGGTGGCGTCGCACGCAGGATCATCAACTTCTCCATCGCTTGTGTCGGCCATTTTCACGGCGGCCTCGCCATCGCGGGCGTCTTTGCTTGTATGCTGTTCGCCGCGCTTTCAGGTTCATCCCCCGCCACCGTGGTCGCCATCGGCTCCATCGTCATCGCGGGCATGCGCCAAGTGGGCTACACCAAAGAATTCGCCGCAGGTGTAATCTGTAACGCAGGCACGCTCGGCATCCTCATTCCCCCCTCCATCGTGATGGTCGTCTATGCTGCCGCCGTCGAAGTATCTGTCGGCCGCATGTTCCTCGCTGGGGTCATCCCGGGTCTGCTTGCAGGGTTCATGCTGATGGTCGCGATCTACGTTATCGCCCGCATCAAAGACATGCCCAAAGGTGTTCGCGCATCATGGGGCGAACGCCTTAGAACCGGACTAGAAGCAGGATGGGGATTGTTCCTTATCATCATCATCCTTGGCGGCATTTATGGCGGCATATTCACCCCAACCGAGGCCGCAGCCGTTGCCGCCCTTTACGCATGGGCCATCGCCAGCTTCGTTTACAAAGACATGGGGCCATTCACAACAACCCCAGCCAAAGCAGGCAGCGCCGCCGCGATCCTTACCCTTGGCACGGCGCTGCTCGCGGTGCCGTTTTGGTTCTTCATGGAGCCAAAAGCCGCCCTCGCCCTTGGCTTCATCATGGCGATCGGCCTGTCGTTTTACATCGCGCGTTCAAACAACACTTCAACCGCACCGGCCGACCTCGCCAGCGACCTCATTCGCATGCCAATCGCTTTTTGGCACCGCGATACGGTCGATACATTATTCGAGGCAGGCAAACTCACCGTCACCCTGCTGTTCGTCATCGCCAACGCGCTGATTCTGAAACACGTCCTTACCGACGAACAAATCCCTCAACAAATTACCGAAGCAATGCTTGCCGCGGGCCTTGGCCCCATCACATTCCTCATCGTGGTCAACGTGATCCTGCTGATCGGCGGGCAATTCATGGAACCATCAGGCCTGCTCGTAATTGTCGCACCACTAGTGTTCCCAATCGCCATTCGACTCGGTATCGACCCGATCCACCTTGGCATAATCATGGTTGTGAACATGGAAATCGGCATGATCACCCCGCCTGTCGGCCTCAACCTGTTTGTCACCTCTGGTGTCGCAGGCATGCCGATGATGGCCGTGGTCAAAGCAGCACTTCCCTTCCTCGCCGTGCTCTTCGTGTTTCTGATTATGATCACCTACATCCCGATCATCTCGACCTTCTTGCCCAACCTTGTGATGGGCCCTGAAATCATCACCAAGTAACGGCAAGACATTCTTGCGATACGCCTGATCAAACCGTAAGCCTTCTGCACAATCAGGAGGCTTACGTGTCTAAAATCATCGAAGAGTTCATCGCCCACCTCGCCCCGCGTGTCACGGGTACGTTGCAAGGTACCGCCAAACTGGTGATCACCGATGAAGGCAGCATCATGCTGTCCGATCAAGGCGCAGTTGAAGGTGACGGCACCGCTGATGTGACCCTGAAAGCATCCGAAAAAGTGTTCCGCAATATCCTTGATGGCAGCCAGAACCCTGCGATGGCGTTTGTGTCTGGTAAACTAAAAGTAGACGGTTCCAACATGCGCGCGCTGAAAGTGTCGGAAATCCTCACTTCGGACTAAAAGATGCGAAATTAACGATTCGGGCAGCCAGTCAAGCAAAAATATGGCAAAAATAATGCTAGGCTTGTAAATACAAACACACTAACGTTGGTCGCTACTTGATTCCAAATGTGGCGAAAACTGACCAAAATGATCCTAAATTTCGGCTCCATAAACCTCGATCTTGTGTACCGCGTGGCTACCCTGCCAACGCCCGGCGAAACGCTGGCCAGCACGAGTTACGAGAAATATTTGGGCGGCAAAGGTGTAAACCAATCCATCGCCGCACAGCGTTGTGGGGCGGATGTCTTGCACATCGGTTGCGTTGGCCCAGATGGGAAATTCTTGCGCGAACAAATCGCGGAATTTGGCCTGTCCCTTGAAGGCGTGAAAACCGTAACCGATCACACAGGACACGCCGTCATCTTCGTGGCCGACAGCGCGGAAAACCAGATCGTTCTGTTTGGTGGATCAAACCAGGCCTTCACAACAGATCAAATCGAAACCGCGTTGAAAAAAGCCGACCCTAAAACCGATTGGGTCATCTGCCAAAACGAAACAAATCTTGTGCACGAACTGGCGCAATCCGCAAAATCCAAAAACCTGCGCGTCGCCTATTCCGCCGCCCCGTTTAAGGCAGAGCACGCCATTCCAATGCTCGAACACATCGACCTTCTCGCCGTGAACGAGGTCGAAGCCGCCGCGCTCCAATCCACCCTTGGCAAAGACCCACGCGACATCGGTCTGCGGTATCTGCTGGTCACCAAAGGGGCCGAGGGCGCAGATTTGCACACCCACCACGAAACCATTCACCAACCCAGTTTCAAGGTCTCACCCCAAGACACGACAGGCGCAGGCGACACGTTCCTTGGCGCGTTCATGGCCGAATTTACCCTGTCAAACAGCCCTGCCAAAGCCTTGCGTTTTGCCGCCGCTGCCTCTGCCATCCAAGTCACCCGCGCGGGCGCAGCCCCTGCAATTCCGCTGCGCGACGAAGTGCTGACCTTTTTGAAACAACACGCATGACCCACAAAATCATCATCGACACAGACCCCGGTATCGACGACGCAATGGCGATCTTTTATGCGGCCTTGCACCCCGAAATCGAAATCGTCGGCATGACGGGCGTATTTGGCAACGTCACCGCAGATATCGCCACACGCAACGCAATCGTGCTGGCTGAACGTTGCAAACAAAGCATCCCAGTTGCCAAAGGCGCGAACACGCCGCTGGTGATGGAACCAAACGGCGTCTCCGATTATGTTCATGGAACCGAGGGTTTCGGCACGATGCCTGCCCAGCCAATCACGGGCAAACCCCTTGATGAACCTGCGCATGAATTTATCTGTCGACTGATCAACGAAAACCCCGGCGAAATCACGCTTTGCCCCATCGGTCCGCTAACCAACATCGCGCTGGCCCTGCAACACGATCCATCCATCGCTGCCAAAACCAAAGCCGTTTTCATCATGGGTGGCGGCCTTGATTTGGGCAACGTCACTGACTTTGCTGAGGCCAACATTTGGAACGATCCGCACGCCGCAGACATCGTTTTTGCCGCCAACTGGCCCATCACGATGGTCGGCCTTGATGTCACCACACAAGTCCAATGCACCCCTGCCGATTTCGAACGCCTCGCCAAATCCACACCCGTTTTAGGCGGTTTCCTGAACGAGGCCGTGCAGTTCTACTTTGATTTCTACGCCTCCTATTACGGCCAGCGGGGCTGTCACATGCATGACCCTTCGGCAATCATCGCAATCACCGATCCGCAATATTTTACCATTGAAACCCACGCCCTAGAGGTTATCGTGGACGGCGCTCGCATAGGTCAGACCGTCAGGTCTACCTATCCTTCTCGACCAAAACACAAGGTCCCGATGGGCGTCGATGCCGAAGGTGTGAAACAACGGTTTTTATCCATGATCGAAACTGGTTTTTAAAGGAGACTGTAATGACTAAATTTTCCGTACTCGCCGTCAGCCCATCCGACTCTGACGCCCCTGAAAAATTTGCAAAATCCCTGCGTGAAACAGGATTTGCCGTTATCAAAGACCACGACATCGATATGTCCGAAATCAGCGCCATGTACGACGTTTGGCAACCCTATTTCGCATCTAATGCCAAACAGGGCGACGCCACTGAAATGGGCGATCCATCTGGGTATTTCGGTTATAAATCCGAAAATGCCAAAGGTGCTGCGCAAAAAGACCTCAAAGAATTTTACCACGTTTATCAGAAAAACGAACTGCCAGACGGCGTTGGTGGTGTGACCAAAAACTTTCACACGAAAATGGTTGGTATGGGCAAAATGCTGCTTGGTTGGCTGGACGAAGTCACGCCAAAAGAAATAACCGATCAGTTGTCACAGCCCTTCGTCAACATGATCGACGATTCCGAAAGCCACCTTTTGCGTGTTCTGCATTACCCACCCCTGCCAGATGATGTGCAACCAGGCGAGGTCCGCGCGGCAGCCCACGGTGACATCAACCTAATCACGCTGCTGGTCACTGGATCCGAACCGGGCCTGCAAGCCCAAGACGTGAACGGCGATTGGCATGACATTCCGTGTGGAACAGGCTATATCAACGTGAACGCGGGTGACATGTTGGAACGCGCGTCCCGCAATCACTATCCGTCGACCATTCACCGCGTGGTGAATCCACCCGCACAGGAAAACAAATCCCGCTACTCTTTGCCGTTGTTCATGCACCCACGTCCCGACGTTCAGCTTGACCATCAAACAGCAGGAGAGTTTCTGGAAGAGAGATTAAAAGAGATCGGTCAACGCGGGTAATCGCGTGTGCCGTTAAAAAGCAAGGCACCGCTGCGGTGCCATCAACTAGGAGAAAACCATGAAAAAAATGTTCACAGCCCTGCTCACAGGCGCGTTCACAGCCGTCGCTGGTATGGCGTTCGCTGATGCGCACGCGTTTAAACCTGCCGTTATCTACGATATGGGCGGCAAATTCGATAAATCCTTTAATGAAGGCGTTTACAACGGCATCAAAAAGTTTTCCGAAGAAACTGGCGTTGAAGTGATGGAATTCGAAGTTACGAATGAAGCACAGCGTCAACAAGCGATGGAAAAAATGATCCAGCGCGGCGCGACAGTTGTTCTTGGTGTGGGCTTTGCTCAGGCTGATGCAATCTCTGCTGTTGCTGCTGCAAACCCTGACGTAAAATTCTCAATCATCGACGTGTCATGGTTGGATCACCCAAACCTTCGTCAGTACGGCTTTAAGGAGCAAGAAGGCTCCTACCTGGTTGGTATAGCCGCTGCTATGGCGTCCAAAACTGGCAAAGTTGGCTTTGTTGGTGGCATGGACATCCCACTGATCCGCGCATTTGGTTGCGGCTATGAGCAGGGCGTAAAAGCTGTAAATGCTGATGCAGAAGTTCTGCAAAACATGACAGGCACAACACCTGCTGCTTGGAATGACCCAACTAAAGGCGCTGAACTCACTCAAGCACAAATCGACCGTGGCGCAGACGTTGTTTATGCCGCTGCTGGTGCAACTGGCGTTGGCGTTTTGCAAGCTGCGGCTGATGCTGGCAAATTGTCCATCGGTGTTGATTCAAACCAAAACCACATCCACCCGGGTTCTGTTCTTACATCCATGCTGAAACGCGTTGATGTTGCAGCATACGACACGATGAAAGACGCAATGTCTGGTGATTTCGAAACTGGCGTTCGTATCTTGGGCGTTAAAGAAGGTGGCGTTGGCTGGGCATTGGACGAAAACAATGCAGCCCTGATCACTCCAGAAATGAAAGCCGCTATCGACGCTGCTTCTGCAAAAATTTCTTCTGGCGAAATCATGGTTCATGACTACCGTTCAGACAACACCTGCAAAATGTAAGCAGGCGTTTGCCAAACATCGGGGGCAGCTTACGGGCTGCCTCCACCCTCCCAAAACAGTTTTCGTTTTGGTTCCCAAAAGAACCCAATCGTAAGCTGGGCATAGACCCACAAAACACCTTCAACAGGGTGAGGGATGGAAATGACTTACGCACTCGAACTCAAAGACGTGTCCAAATCCTTTGGCCTTGTTCACGCGAACAAAGACATTGATCTGGCCGTATCGCCGGGCTCCATCCACGGCATCATCGGTGAAAATGGCGCTGGCAAATCCACCCTGATGAACATCATCTACGGCATGCACCGCGCCGACAAAGGCACCATTTCGTTCAACGGCCAACAGGTCGATGTGCGCTCCTCCACCGACGCGATTGAACACGGCATCGGCATGGTTCACCAACACTTTATGCTGGTCCCAACTTTCTCGGTTCTTGAAAACGTCATGCTCGGATCCGAAGGCGGCCTCACCCTATCGGAAGGGCGCGCCACCGCGCTCGAACGCCTCACGCACCTCTCCACAACTTATAACCTAGAGGTCGACCCACACGCCCTCGTCTCCGACCTCAACGTCGGCCAACGCCAGCGCGTGGAAATCATCAAAGCCCTCAAAGGCGGCGCCAAAGTCCTCATCCTCGATGAACCAACCGGCGTGCTCACTCCCCAAGAAGCAGACCAGCTTTTTGAAATCCTCAAAGTCCTGCGCGATGATGGCGTGTCCGTCCTGTTGATCACCCACAAACTGACCGAGATCATGGACATCACCGACACCGTTTCCATCATGCGCCAAGGCGAAATGGTCGGGCATCGCAAAACATCCGAAACATCCCCCCAAGACCTCGCCGAACTTATGGTTGGCCGCGAGGTCCTGCTAGAAGTAACACGCACACCCGCAACACCCGCCGAAGTCCGCTTCTCTGCCAAAAACTTAGGCTACACAAACTCCCAAGGCGTAGTCGAGTTAGAAGACATTAGCTTCGAGGTCCGCGCAGGCGAAATCCTCGGCGTGGCTGGCGTCTCTGGCAACGGCCAAACCCAGTTAATGGAAACCCTCGCTGGCATGCTGCCCCTCACCATTGGCGTGATCAACATCCTTGGCACCGAGGTTACGTCAGCCGATGCCACCAATCCCGGCATCATCCGCGATCTTGGCGTGGGTCACATCCCCGAAGACCGCCACACCCACGGCCTGATCCTCGATTTTGAAGCTCGCGAAAACATGATTCTCGGCTTTCACGACAGCGATCTGGCGGGCAGCGGCAAGCTGTTTGATTATTCCGCGATCCAACAAAATTGCGAAGACAAAATGGCCCACTTCGATGTGCGCCCGTCCAACCCACGTCTTAGCGCGAAAAACTTCTCGGGTGGCAACCAACAAAAAATCGTTATCGCCCGCGAATTCTCCGCCAACCCGGGTGTGCTGCTGGTCGGCCAACCCACACGCGGCGTCGATGTTGGCGCAATAGAATTCATCCACAAACAACTGCTAGAGCTGCGCGATGCAGGCTGCGCAATCCTGCTGGTGTCCGTAGAACTCGACGAAGTCATGTCCCTCGCGGATCGCATCATGGTTCTGTGCGATGGCCAAAATGTCGGCATTATCGACGCTGAAAAAGCAGACAGATCAACCCTAGGCCTGATGATGGCCGGTCAAAAAGCAGAGGCCGCACCATGAGCAAGCCAACCCCACCACTCCCACGTTGGGCCGATATTGTCCTCCTCCCACTGATCAACCTGCTCGCCGCACTGTTCCTGTGCGGCCTCGTCATCCTCGCCATCGGTGAAAACCCGTTTGCCGCGCTCAAAGTCATGATCAACGGCGCGTTTGTCTACCAAGGCGCGCTCGGTTACACCCTGTTTTACACCACCAGCTTCATCTTCACGGGCCTCGCGGTCGCCATCGCCTTTCACGCCAGATTGTTCAACATTGGTGCCGAAGGCCAAGCCTCCCTCGGCGGTCTCGGCGCAACGCTTGTCGCCTTTGCAATGGCCCCGATGCCCGGCATCATCGCCCTCCCCCTCGCCATCGGCAGCGCTGCATTATTTGGCGCAGTTTGGGGCAGCATTCCCGGATATCTACAGGCAAAACGCGGCTCCCACATCGTGATTACCACAATCATGTTCAACTTCATCGCCGCCGCTCTCCTCGTTTGGCTGCTCGCAGGTATGATGCTCGAACCGGGCCAATTTTCCCCACAATCGAGCCTCCTGCCCGAACAAACATGGCTTCCGAAAATCCATGACATGCTCGGTTGGATCGGCCTTAAAACCACTTCCACACCCCTAAACGCCAGCTTCCTGATCGCACTTGCCGCCTGCCTGTTCTTCTGGGTTCTCGTCTGGCGTTCCCGCCTCGGTTATGAAATCCGCACGGTCGGCCAAAACCAAGAAGCCGCGCATTATTCAGGCATCAACGTCGCCGGCGTTATCATCATCACAATGGCCATTTCTGGTGCGTTTGCGGGCCTCATGGCGATCAACCAAATCCAAGGCGTGTCGCACAAACTCATTCTCGGCTTCACCGCTGGCTATGGTTTTACGGGCATCGCCGTCGCCCTGATGGGCCGCAACCACCCCGTCGGCATTTTCCTCGCCGCGCTGCTGTTTGGCGCACTGGTCCAAGGCGGCACGGAACTCGATTTCGAATTCACCGTCATCACCCGCGAAATGGTGCTATTGATCCAAGGCATGATAATCCTCTTCTCAGGCGCACTCGCCTACATGTTCAACCCCCCGCTCGCCCGATTACTGGCGCGAATATTCGGTACGAAGGAGGACGCAAATGCTTGATTTCCTCTACCAAACCCTGCTCGCATTTGACGCAACTCTACGCATCGCAACACCCCTCATGCTCTGCGCGATGGCTGGCATTTTCTCCGAACGCTCTGGCATTGTCGACATTTCACTCGAAGGCAAACTCCTGTCTGGCGCATTCGTCGCCGCCACCGTTGCCGCGCTCACTGGCTCCGCTTGGCTCGGCCTTGGCTGCGCAATCCTTGCGGGCATCACCATGTCGCTCATCCACGGGTTCGCCTGCATCACTCACAAAGGCGACCAAGTCGTCTCGGGCGTCGCCATCAACATCCTCGCCAGCGGCCTGACCATCGTCCTAGGCATCGCCCTGTTCAAACGCGGCGGCCAAACGCCGAGCCTGCCAAAAGAGGATCGCTTCACCCCAATCGAGTGGTGGGGGCTTGAGTTGATGGACAGCGTGCCCGTGCTTGGCAGCATCTATCGACAACTCATTTCAGGCCACAACATGCTGGTTTACGTCGCACTCCTCTGCGTACCGCTCACCGCATTTATTCTGTATAAAACCCGCTTCGGCCTACGTCTACGCGCGGTCGGCGAAGTCCCCCAAGCCGTTGATTCCGCTGGTATCTCGGTCACGTGGCTGCGCTACCGCGCCCTCATCCTTGGCGGCGCACTTTGCGGTATCGCAGGCGCGTATTTGTCCATCGCCCAAGGTGGAAACTTCGTAAAAGAGATGTCCGCCGGCAAAGGCTACATCGCGCTCGCCGCCGTAATCTTTGGCAACTGGAAACCGTTCACCGCCTTCTTCGCCTGCCTCATGTTCGGCTTCCTAGACGCGGTAACCGCACGGCTCGAAGGTTACGAACTTTTCCTCATCGGCGAAATCCCCAGCCAGTTGATGCAAGCCATCCCCTACATCCTAACCGTGCTCTTGCTCGCGGGCTTTATCGGTAAACCGAGACCACCCGCCGCAATCGGCCAGCCCTATCACAAATAGGGCAGCCTACCTCATCCGCGCCCGCGTCTTTTCATCAACTAACGTCCGCAAAACACCCAAAACTGGATGCCCAGCCATCCATTTCTGCCCATACTCCAAATTGAACCCGTAATCAAAATCCTCTGGGTTCTTGCCCTGCGTATGCTGCAAAATCGTCTCCACCTTATCCAGCCCCTTAATCACCTTCGCCTCATCCGACGTGGCCCCATCATATTCATCCAACAACGCCAAAAACTTTGCGCTCAAACCCGCATCCAAACCACCCAACAGCGCCACAAAATCCGCGCGTTCCTCGCCGCTTTTATCCCCCACTTGCTCTGTCGCAGGAATATCGCCCGACACCGCCTCGCCCAAATCATGCAGCACGGCCATCTTCAACAATTTAGCCATATCCAAACTCGCCAACTGGTCCTCAAACACCAAAACCCACAAACACAGCCGCCACGTATGGCTCGCCGTATCCTCGGGCCGCCCACCCGCCGTAAACCCAGATCGAAACGTGTCCTTCAACGCCTCTGCCCGCTCCAAAAACGCCACCCGCTCCCGTACCTCGCGCAAATCCATTCCCAACTCCTCGTTTCAATGTTCTCAAAATACCTAAACGCCAACAGCCGTTGCCGCGCACTCCGCTTCAGTCTAATCTCCAACAAAACCCAAAGGCCAGCCCGATGACCCTGACAGACGCACAAATCCAATCCCTAAAATCCGAGGCCAAAGCCGCGATGGAACATGCCCATGCCCCCTATTCCAACTTCACCGTCGGCGCGGCAATCCTGATGGAGGACGGCACAATCGTTCGCGGTGCTAACATCGAAAATGCCAGCTTTGGCGCGACCATCTGCGCAGAACGCAGCGCCATTGCCTCTGCCCTCTCCCAAGGGCATCGCGGCATCAAAGCCGTCGCCGTCACCAACGCCACAGACACGAAAATCACGCCCTGCGGCATCTGCCGCCAAGTGATCTATGAATACGGCACCGACATCCCAATCATCTGCTCCAACCAATCGGGCGACCACATGATCCACAGCATCTCTGATCTGCTCCCCCACGCCTTCACGCTCTGAATGGATCGGCCAGTCCCCATCCGCTCAGGCCGCGATCGCCTGCGCTACACGCTCATTTTCGAGCTATTTTTGATTGCGATGTTCATCCCAGCGGGGGCATTTTTCTTTAACAAACCCTTCTCGGAAATCGGCCTGCTCTCCATCGTGCTGTCCCTCAAGGCGATGGTTTTCAACCTGATCTACAACTGGATATTTGATAAAATCGACGCCAAAGCAGGCCGCATTTCCAGCGATAGATCCCCGCTCGGCCGCCTAATACACGCCGTCGGGTTTGAGGCATCGCTGACAATTTCCTCACTGCCAATCTACGTTTGGCTAATCAACGTCACCTACCTAGAAGCCTTTGTCACCGACATTTTCGTCACCACATTTGTCGTGGCCTTTACCTACGTTTTCACGCTTGGATACGACAAAATCTACCCCGTTGTGCCCGTCAAATCCGCTTAAAGATGGCGCAGGTTCGGGTCAATCGGGGTTTTTGGCAGGTTCAACGCCCGCTCTAATGCCAGCCCAACTTGCAACACCAGCGCATCGCCTTTTGGCGGGCCAATCAACTGTATCCCAATCGGCATTCCCGACTTAGTGAACCCAGCGGGCATCGCCAATGCAGGCAGCGCAGCCGTTGTCGCCAGAAACGAAAACCGCAACCAATCCACATAATCTGGCATCGCAACACCGTCCACAAATGGCGGCCATTCTTGCTCCACTGGCCCCGCTTCCAACCCGACAACAGGGATCGCCAGCACGTCGAAATCTTCCAGAAACACACGCATCTGCTGGTACACTTCGGTGCGCCCACGTTGCGCAAGATAAATATCATGGCTCGTTTGGTTCACGCCAACGTCAATATTTTCTTGCAACGTTTTCTTGAAATGTTTCTTCACCGCGTCAGGCACAAAATTATTGACCGACCCGTAATGCATCCCGCGCAGCGCACAATAACTGTCGTACAACGCGGGCATCTCTGGGCAATCTTCTTCCACCACCATGCCAGCACCCTGCGCCGTTTTCATCGCCGCCACCAAGATATCGCGCACTTCACGTTCCACTGGCGCAAAGCCGCCCTGATCGTCACTAAACGCAATGCGGATGTTTTTCTTATTCTCTTTCAACGCCTCCTGGAACGAAATCTCAGGCGCGTGCAAACTGATCGGACAACGCGGATCAAAACCCGTCATCGCATCCAAAAACAACGCGCAATCTTCAACATCCCGTGCCAATGGCCCGCTAATACCTTCATTCAAAAACGCCGCTGGCCCAGGCCCACCACTGGCCCGTCCAGGCGTGGGCCGCAAACCAACCACACCGCAATACCCCGCAGGGGTGCGGCAACTGCCCGCCAAATCGGAACCGTGACTTAACCAGGTTTCGCCAATCGCCAATGACGCCGCCGCCCCACCAGATGACCCGCCCGCATTTTTGCGCGTGTCCCAAGGGTTCCGTGTGTAGCCAAACACATCGTTAAACGTATTGCCGCCAGCGCCAAATTCAGGCGTGTTCGTCTTGCCCGTCGGCACACCGCCACGGCCCTCCAGAACATCGACCAACGGCGTGTTCACTGTCGAAATGTTATCGCGCAGCCCCCACGATCCCATCGTAGTTTTCACGCCGCTCACTTCGTTCAAATCTTTGATCCCAATGGGTAATCCGCCCAACCATCCAGGCTGCGATGGGTCCGCATCTCCGACGCGATCCAACTGTGCATAGGCCCGTTCGCGGCACTGCGTCACCGTTGCATTTACCGCCTCACCGACCTGATCCATCCGCGCATAGGACGCATCCAGCAGCTCCTTTGGCGACACTTCTTTGGCGCGTAACATGCCGACAACCTCGCGCGCTGATTTTGCGCAAACCTCTGGTCCAGTGAACTCAGCCATCATTCTCTCCCGTCAAAATAAAGCGCTGTGGCCGTTCCCCCGAACACCGCGTCGTGATCACTTTCGGGAACCAATTCCCGATATGCCTGCATCAGAGTTTGATAGTCGCTGCTCAAACTGTCCACTGGAAAATTCGAGCCAAACATCACCCGATCCGCACTGAATTGTTCCAAAACTTGGCCCACAATCGGCGCGATCTTTGCAGCCGTCCAATCATGATCAAACATCCCCAACCCCGATAATTTGCACCACACATTCGGCAAACCCGACAGATGGCGTAAATTCTCCGCCCATTTCGCGATACCCTCAGCCGTTCGATCATAGGGCGATCCCGCATGGCACAGAACCACGCGTAATTCAGGCACTTGCGCAATAATTTGCGCCATGCGCAGCATCAATTCTGGGATCAATTGCAGATCAAACGAAAATCCACGCGCCGCCGCCAATCGCAATCCATCCACAAACGCGGGATCATCCAACAGATCATTTGTCCCCGACTTGGCATCTTCTTCGGGCGCACGTCCAACAATCTGGCGCACCCCAACAACGCTGTTCAACGCGCCAAACGCATCCAGTTGCGCGGCCACATCAGCATCCGTCAAATCGCAAAACACCACCTGCACCATCGCCCAATCCGCAGCAACGCTTGCAACACCATCAACCCAAACGGCCTCCGCCATTTCGTCCGCTGCACCAACTTGAATATGCACCGACGCGCCAATCCCCTGCGCCCCAGCATCACCCGAAAACTCAGCCAACAAATAGTTGCGTCGAATGGGCGTCGGATCGCCAAAAAACCGAACAGCATCTTCCATCAACCACGGATACTGCACTGCGATCAAATCCCACAAATGATGATGTGCATCGACTTTCATTTCGGCTCTCCTACCGTTTTGCATACGTTTGCAAAAAACTCTTGCCCTAGCCCCTCCCACGAGTCTAGTGTTTTTCAGATTGTCACCTTCATTCCGATTCCGAAAGGCACGCCATGGCCGAGATTCAACTCAAAAACCTTTCTAAACGCTGGGGCAGCTTTGTTGGTGTCGATAATTTCGACCTGACCATCAAAGATCAAGAATTCCTCGTGCTGCTCGGCCCATCGGGGTGTGGTAAAACCACGACGATGCGCATGATTGCAGGCCTTGAAGACATCACCGAAGGCGAGATCATTATCGACGGCAAGGTCATCAACGACCTCGATCCAAAAGACCGTGATGTGGCGATGGTGTTCCAATCCTACGCGCTTTATCCTCACATGAACGTCTACGAAAATATCCGTTTCCCGCTGATGGTTCGCAAAATTGATCCAGCCACCCACGATAAAAAAGTCCGCCGTGCCAGCGCGATGGTTGAACTGGATGATTTCCTGCACCGCAAACCGGCCGAACTGTCTGGTGGTCAACGTCAGCGCGTCGCTCTTGCGCGTGCAATCGTGCGCGAACCAAACGTGTTCTTGATGGACGAGCCCCTGTCCAACCTTGATGCAAAATTGCGCGTCTCAACCCGTGCGCAAATCAAAAATCTGTCGCACGAACTTAAGGTCACAACCGTTTATGTGACCCACGACCAGATCGAGGCAATGACCCTCGCGGACCGCGTCGTGGTGATGAAAGCCGGCATCGTGCAACAGGTCGGCACACCCACCGATATCTACGACAACCCCGCCAACACCTTCGTCGCCAGCTTCATCGGTTCCCCCGCCATGAACCTGATGAACGGCTCCGTTTCAGGGGGCACATTCACCGCTGAAAACACCACAATTGAAGGGACTACCACCGCTGACGGCCCCCTAACCCTCGGATTTCGCGCCGAAGATGCGCAACTTACGGAAAGCGGCGGTCAGATCAAAGCCCCCGTCTACACGCTCGAATTGCTTGGCGATGCGACGATGGTCACGTTCAAAGCAGGCGGCGAATTGGTCTCAGTGAAAGCGCACAAAGATTTCCGCGTTAACATTGGCGACATGGTCGAAATCTCCGTTCCATCCGCCATTTGCCACGCATTCGATGCGACCTCTGGCGAACGGTTGGTCTAAAATGAAAGGCTCACGCCCTCAGCAGGCCGTCTTGTCTCGCGACACAGATATGTCAAAAACCGCCGAAACCCGCGCCGTAATTGAAGGCATGGTCGATGGCCTGAACGATCACCGCATCGCAGATATCGGCGACTTTTTCTCTGAAACATTTCGCTGGATGGGCAACACAGGTTGCGGCTCGAAACAAGGTATCCGCGAATTTCAAAACAACTGGCAAAAGCCATTCCAAGCCGCATTTCACGACAAAACCTGCATCGACGAAGCCCGCCTTTACATGGGCGAATGGGCCGCCGCGTT
>JASJIO010000080.1:0-6586 GCA_037625035.1 Amylibacter sp. | reverse complement strand
AAATATAAATATTTATTAAGTGAGTTAAGACTAAGTGTGTACAAATAGCCTGCAATGCAAAACCTAAGAAAAGATTAAGGACTAAGAATGGCCGAGCTTCTTGCAAGTTTTTATCCTTGGTTGAAATGCCTGCATATCATTTCGGTAATCAGTTGGATGGCTGGATTGCTGTATCTTCCGAGGTTGTTTGTGAACCACGTTGAACACGGGCCTGTTGGATCAGAGATATCTGAGATTTTTAAGGGCATGGAAGAACGGCTAATGCGGATCATTATGGCGCCTGCGATGATCGCGACTTGGGTGTTTGGTTTGATGCTGACGTTTACGTCTGGGATTGTAGATTGGTCGTCTGCTTATCCATGGGTGAAAGCCGTGATGGTTTTGAGTATGACGGGGTATCATCATTGGTTGATCAAAGTGCGCAAAGAATTTGCGGCGGATCAGAATCAACGGCCTGCAAGAACCTATCGTATTGCAAATGAGGTTCCGACGCTGCTGATGATCGTGATTGTTGTTATGATTGTTGTAAAACCGTTCTAACGAAAATTGACACAGAAAATTGACTCTGTTGAATTGAACGGGTAGACGATAAAAAACAGCTTGGTTTCCCCAACCGCTTTATAAGCTGAACCCCAAAAAAAAATGATGATGAAGCGCCCCGCTTTGGTGTTCGTTTAAGGAATGACTTCCATGGAAGAAGAAGAGAAAGTCTCGCTCGCTGAATTGAAGGCGATGAGCCCGGCGGATCTGTTGAAACAGGCAGAAGAGCTAGAAATTGAAAACGCGTCGACGATGCGTAAAGGCGACATGATGTTCGCTATTCTGAAAGAAATGGCTGAAGATGGCGCAGAGATTTCAGGGGATGGTGTTCTGGAATTGATGCAAGACGGCTTTGGCTTTCTACGCTCGCCTGAATCTAACTATTTGGCTGGTCCTGAGGATATTTACGTTAGCCCAGAGCAAATTCGTAAACACTCCCTGCGTACGGGCGATACTGTTGAAGGTGTGATTAAAGCGCCAGACGACAACAGCGAACGTTATTTTGCGCTGACCAGCGTAACGACGATCAACTTTTCTGATCCAGAAGATGTGAAACACAAGATTCACTTTGATAACCTGACGCCGCTGTATCCAGATGAACGCCTGAAGATGGAGATCGAAGATCCGACCATCAAAGACAAAACGGCGCGTGTAATTGATTTGGTGGCGCCAATTGGGAAAGGCCAACGTTCTTTGATCGTTGCGCCACCGCGCACTGGCAAAACGATGATCCTGCAAAATATCGCAGCCAGTATCGCAGCGAACCACCCGGAATGTTACCTTATTGTGCTGCTGATTGATGAACGCCCAGAAGAAGTTACTGACATGCAGCGCTCTGTTAAAGGCGAGGTCGTGTCATCTACGTTTGATGAACCAGCCACACGTCACGTTGCGGTAGCAGAGATGGTAATTGAGAAGGCCAAGCGCCTTGTCGAACATAAACGCGACGTTGTGATCCTGCTAGATAGCATCACGCGCCTTGGACGGGCCTTTAACACGGTTGTGCCGTCCTCTGGTAAGGTTCTGACCGGTGGCGTTGATGCGAACGCCCTACAGCGCCCTAAGCGCTTCTTTGGGGCCGCGCGTAACATCGAAGAGGGTGGTTCCCTGACAATTATCGCGACTGCGCTGATTGAAACAGGTTCACGCATGGACGAAGTGATCTTTGAAGAATTCAAAGGTACGGGCAACAGCGAGATTGTTCTCGATCGTAAGATTGCGGACAAACGGGTTTATCCTGCCATCGACATTCTGAAATCCGGTACGCGCAAAGAAGAGCTGTTGGTCGAGAAGATCGATCTGACCAAAACGTTTGTTCTGCGCCGTATTTTGAACCCGATGGGTACGACAGATGCGGTTGAATTCTTGCTTGGTAAGTTGAAGCAAACCAAATCTAATACAGAGTTCTTCGATTCAATGAATACCTAAGTTAACCTTTTAAAACAAAGGGTTACGTTATGTCTGATACAATATTTGCACTCGCATCTGCGCGAGGTAAAGCCGGCGTTTCTGTGATCCGCTTGTCGGGTCCACAGGCGTTTGTTGTTGCGGGAAAACTGTGCGGTAATCTGCCCAAAGATCGTGGTTTGCGATTGTTGCGGGCTGGTTCCTTGGTTTTGGATCAAGCTTTGGTTTTGGCTTTCGCTGAAGGTGCGAGCTTCACTGGCGAACAGGTTGTAGAGTTTCAATGCCACGGCAGCCCTGCTGTTGTTGCATCCGTTTGCGAGGCTTTGTCAGTTGCAGGTGCGCGATTGGCAGACCCAGGTGAATTTACCCGTTGTGCATTGGAAAATGAACGGCTGGATTTGAGCCAAGTTGAAGGGTTAAGCGACCTTATTGAGGCAGAAACAGAAGCCCAAAGGAAACAGGCATTTGCCTTGATGGATGGTGGGCTTGCCCAAAAAGTGGAGCGTTGGCGCACAGATTTAATCCGCGCTGCTGCTTTGGTAGAGGCGACAATCGACTTTGCGGATGAAGATGTACCTGTGGATGTTTCGCCAGAAGTGACTGCGTTAATCACTGGTGTTTCTGCCGATCTTAGCCAAGAAATCAGGGGTAGTTTTGTTGCCGAACGTGTTCGTGATGGATTTGAGGTAGCGATTATTGGACCGCCGAACATCGGTAAATCTACGTTGTTGAATGCATTGGCTGGTCGTCAGGCGGCAATAACATCAGAAATTGCCGGCACAACGCGTGATGTGATCGAGGTTCGGATGGATTTGGAGGGCATTCCCGTCACTGTTCTGGATACGGCGGGTTTGCGAGAAACGGACGATACAATCGAAGCCCTTGGAATTGATTTAGCGCGGAGACGGGCAGAAGCAGCGGATATTCGGGTGTTTTTGACTGTGGAAGGCGATACAAATGGCTTTGGTGTTTCGCCGCTAAATACTGATCTTATTCTAAAAGGTAAGGCGGATGATGGCGGCGGTGTGTCTGGTAAAACGGGTGCGGGGCTTGATCAGATGATAGGCCACATTACCCAAATACTCAGCGGTCGCATTGCGTTGACACAAAGTGCGGTTCGCTTACGTCACAGAACGGCGATGGAAGACGCGATGGGTTACATAACGGCTGCGGTTGCCCTAATGGATGATGAAGATGACGGCGCCCTTGTGGCTATGGAATTAAACACAGCCTTGCATGCAATGAATTCCATTATTGGGCGCGTTGGTGTAGAAGACCTTTTGAATGAGATTTTCGCCAGTTTCTGCTTGGGAAAATAGGCGCGCAAACTAGGATTGTTTCACGTGAAACACAGAGATTTTGATGTAGTGGTGATTGGTGGCGGCCATGCAGGTGCGGAAGCGGCGCAGGCCGCTTGGCGCATGGGTGCAAAGACAGCGTTAGTTACGCATAGTTTTGATAAGATAGGCGAAATGTCGTGCAACCCAGCGATTGGGGGCCTTGGAAAAGGGCATTTAGTGCGTGAGATTGATGCGCTTGATGGCGTAATGGGGCGTGTTGCGGACCAGTCAGGCATTCAATTTCGCTTGCTCAATCGCCGTAAAGGTCCGGCTGTGCAAGGGCCTAGAACACAGGCAGATCGGGCATTGTACCGCAAAGGCATGCAGGCAGAGTTCTTGAATCGTGATGGATTGGTCGTGATCGAATCAGAAGTTACTGATTTCCTAATGAAAGCTAATTCTGTAGTTGGTGTAGTTCTTGCCGATCTTTCTGAAATCAAAGCGCCATCCGTCATCTTGACAACGGGAACATTTTTGCGCGGTGTGATCCATATCGGTGACGTATCCAAACCAGGGGGGCGGATGGGCGACAAGCCGTCCATTGCGCTGGCGGATCGAATCGACAGTTTTGGCCTTCCGTTGGGTAGATTGAAAACGGGGACGCCTCCAAGTTTGGATGGACGGACGATCAACTGGGACGGGCTGGAGATGCAGGGCCCTGACGATGACCCGAGCCTGTTTTCATTTCTGTCAGACAAAGCAGGTGCGCGGCAGATTTCATGCGGAATTACGCATACCAATTCGCATACACACGAGATTATTGAGAAAAACCTCGCAAAATCAGCGATGTACGGTGGGCATATTGATGGCGTTGGCCCGCGGTATTGCCCTTCAATCGAGGATAAAATTGTTCGTTTTGGCGAAAAAGAGTCACATCAGATCTTTTTGGAACCAGAAGGGTTGGATGATCCAACGATCTATCCGAATGGCATCTCAACATCGTTGCCAGTTGAGGTGCAGCAGGAATATGTCACGTCAATTGTTGGGTTGGAAAACGTAAAAATCATTCAACCTGGGTATGCGATTGAATATGACTATGTCGATCCGCGTGCGTTGGAAAGCACACTTCAATTGCGAATTGTGCCGGGGCTGTACTTGGCTGGCCAGATCAACGGAACAACGGGATATGAAGAAGCTGCTGCCCAAGGAATGGTTGCTGGCTTGAATGCGGCGCGTTCTGCCGCGAGCGGCGAACCGATTTCGTTCAGCCGCGCCGAAAGTTATATCGGCGTGATGATTGATGATTTGACGACACGTGGTGTGACGGAACCATATCGAATGTTTACGTCTCGCGCTGAATACCGTTTGTCTTTGCGGGCGGACAATGCTGATCAAAGATTGACCCCACGTGGTAATGAGATTGGCTGCGTCGGACATGAAAGGGCACAAGTATTTATTAATAAAATTAATAAGTTGCAAGCTGCTCGTAATATTTTAGGCGGACTAAACGCGACACCAAATGAAGCTGCTAAGGTTGGCATAAAGATCAACCAAAATGGAACGCGGCGCACTGGGCTGGAATTTTTGTCGTTTAAGGATGTTACTTTGGAAACACTTTCTAAGCTTTGGCCTGATTTACCTACGTTTGACCACGCGATTGGACAGCAGGTTCAAAATGATGCGATGTATGCGAACTATATTCAAAGGCAAAATGCGGACATTAAGGCGTTGAAGCGGGATGAAAATCTAAAAATCCCTCGTGGTTTTAATTTCATTGGATTGCCTGGGCTTTCGAACGAGCTCCAGAAGAAGCTAACGTCGACAATGCCAGAAACGCTTGGACAAGCATCGCGCATTGATGGGATGACGCCTGCTGCGCTCACGCTGCTTTTGGGTCGAGTAAAGCAATTTAATGCGGCCAAATCAGCATGATCGATCCAAATGCTGATTTGAAAGCTGTCTGTGAACACTTCAGTGTTTCACGTGAAACATTCGAAAAACTACAGATTTATCAAGAATTGCTTGTGAAGTGGAACCGCTCGATAAATCTTGTTGGTAAAACAACAGTTGCAACTGCCCCTGTTCGCCACTTTGCGGATAGCTTGCAGCTTTGGTTGTTGCGATCTGAATTTGAAAACTGGGTCGACATCGGATCGGGCGCCGGTTTTCCAGGTATGGTTTTAGCTATTCTATCAAATGGCGACGGCAATTTCCATTTTGTCGAGAGTGATGCTCGGAAATGTGCATTTTTGAGAAATGTTTCACGTGAAACAAATACTCCAACTACGGTCCATACAAAGCGCATTGAGGAGATCGTTGACCTCCACGCAGATATTGTTTCCGCCAGGGCGCTCGCGTCAGTTGCTCAACTTTTCGGTTATTCAGAGAAATTGATGAATCCAAACGCGATTTGTCTTTATTTAAAAGGGCAAAATTGCGACAGTGAATTAGAAGAGGCGAGTCGGTTTTGGACATTCGAAGCGGAAAAGTTCGCCAGCGAAACCGATAGAAACGCAACCGTTTTACGGATCAAGGATGTTGCACGTGTCGGATGAAAGCGATGATTTGAAGCCTGTAAAAGTTCTTTCGGTGGCAAACCAAAAGGGCGGCGTTGGGAAGACCACCACTGCAATTAACCTAGGTACAGCATTGGCGGCCGTTGGTAAGCGGGTTTTACTCATGGATCTGGACCCTCAGGGGAACGCGTCTACGGGGCTTGGCATTGATCCTTCTAAGCGTATGGTAACGATGTACGATGTGCTTGTTGATAAAACGGACCTTAAGAATGCAATAATGCGCACGGCAGTGCCAAACCTTTTCATTGCCACGTCTTCTGTTGATCTAAGTTCAGCAGATGTAGAGTTGGTTGGTGATCAAAAGCGGGTATTGCGGTTGCGCGCCGCGTTAAAGGATTTGCAGAGCTTTGAAGACGAATTTGATTATGTATTAATAGATTGCCCGCCGTCATTGAACCTGTTGACGTTGAATGCTTTAGCCGCAAGCCAATCAGTTATCGTGCCGTTGCAGGCTGAGTTTTTTGCTTTGGAGGGATTATCGCAGCTTATGCTGACGATCCGTGAAGTTCGCCAAAGCCTAAATCCAGTTCTGAAGATTGAGGGAGTTGTTTTGACTATGTTTGATAGTCGGAACAATCTTTCCCAACAGGTGGAACAGGATGTGCGAGAGAATTTGGGTGATTTGGTCTATAAAACGATTGTGCCGCGGAATGTCCGCCTTTCTGAGGCGCCCTCTTTTGGGATGCCTGCGATTTTATATGACCACAAAAGCCGTGGCAGCATTGCTTATCAGAAACTTGCTGCTGAGTTCTTGCGGCGGGAAAACCGTAAGGTTGCAAAAGC
>JASJIO010000079.1:0-10824 GCA_037625035.1 Amylibacter sp. | reverse complement strand
TTCAAACGCAATCCTGATTATTGGGGCAAAAACCTTGGCCTCAAGGCGGGTTTTGATAACTTTGATACCATCAAATACGACTACTACATCGACAACGCTGTGATCTTTGAGGCGTTCAAAGCAGGCACCGTTTCAATCTTTCGCGAAAACAACGCGCAACGCTGGCTCAACAACTACAATTTTTCGGCCATTGCCGATGGGCGCATGGTGCGATCTGAAATCCCCCACAAACGCCCATCAGGGATGACAGGCTTTGTAGTGAACACGCGCAATCCAAAATTCGCCGATATCCGCGTACGCGACGCGCTCATTCATGCGTTCAACTTTGAATTCATCAACCAAACCCTTAACGGGGGCACATTGCCCCGCATCACCAGCTACTTCTCCAACTCGGTGCTCTCGATGCAAGGTGGCCCAGCATTGGGCGAAGTAGCCCAAGCCTTGGCGCCCTACTCAAATGACCTTCCGCAAGGCGTCATGGACGGCTACGCGCTGCCGCAGTCCGATGGCACATCCCGAAATCGCAAAAACCTGCGTAAAGCCCGTAAATTGCTTGAATCTGCGGGTTGGGCAATAAAGGATGGTGTTTTGCAAAACCAAAACGGCACCCCGTTCACGTTTGAAATTCTGCTCAAAAACACCGCCACCGAAAACGAAGCCATCATGAACATCTACATCGATGCGCTCAAACGGCTTGGTATTCAGGCCAAAATCAAGCTCGCGGATTCCGTCCAGCACCGCGAACGGATGAAAACCTATGATTTTGAGATGGCGCACTACACGCGCTACATGTCGCTGTCCCCGGGTAACGAACAATTGCTTTATTGGGGCAGTGCAGGGGTCACAGCGCCAGGCACGCGCAATTACATGGGCATCAACAGTCCTGCCGCTGAAGGCCTGATCGCGCAAATGCTGGAAACCCGCGATACGCAAACATTTCAATCAACCGTTCGCGCTCTTGACCGCGTTCTTACGGCAGGGCGTTACGTCATTCCGATCTGGCACTCCGATATCAGCAACGTCGCCCATGATGCGCGTTTGAAATACCCGGACACGATCCCATCCTACGGTGATTGGTCGGGCTTTTTGCCAGATGTTTGGTGGTACCAAGAATAAAGGCCCTCAAAGGGATCACCTTCAAAGACCTTTATCTGTTTTTGCTTTGCCAATAGATGTTAGCGAATGATCCGTGTATATTTGGAGCCTTCAACCGAGATGCCGATCAAAATGCCCGCTTGGTTGAAAACAACGGCATAAACTGCTTCATCAATCGTGTTATTGTCGATCCCAGCTGCTTTGGCATTATCCAAAACTGTAAATTCAACGTCCGCACCCAATGTCCAACCTGGCCGAGCGCGAAATTTCTGCAAATGCTCGCTGTCCATAAAGAACAACGCGGATGAATATTGCTGTCCACCAGCCTGCAAGCCGTAACTTGCCGCCGCTACAGAATAATAATCAACGGGGGCTTCGCCGATCAAAAGTGATCCTTCACCGTAAGATCCACCGAAGATCAAACCCGCCTTGGTTACAGTAGGTACAATCAAAACACCCGCAGCTGACTCCATCAAGTTGCGCGTGAACGGCAACTCGGAATGCATCTGCTCCACTGCGCTTGAAACTTTGTCATCAAGTGTAAATCGCACTCTGCTATTTGTGCCACCTGCACAAGCGCTCAAGCCGCCTGCGGTTGCACTCGCTAAAAACGCACGTCTGCTCCATCCAGTCATGGGATGTCTCCTGTAATACTGCTGTCATCGGTCTATAGCCGAAATTAACTGTGTCATACACCGCTTTTGCAGAGCTGTCATCTTTTAGCGTAGCGTCTTTCGCCAAATCGGCGGTAATTCCCACATTTTACTTTGCCCAGCGGTGAAAACCCCGTAGTGACAGGCCCAGTTAAGGGGAGAGTAAGATGTCCAACGGGCCGCTCAACGGCGTTAAAATCATCGAATTTGCGGGTCTTGGTCCCACGCCATTTGCCGCGATGACCCTCGCGGATATGGGGGCAGAGGTGATCCGCATTCAACGTCCAAACCTGCAACATTTGATGGGCCTCAAATACGATATCCTTGATCGAGGCAGGGGCTTTGTTGAATTGGACCTCAAAAACCCAGATGACGTAGAAACAGCCAAGTCCCTAATTTCTTCGGCTGACGCCCTCATCGAAGGCATGCGTCCGGGCGTGATGGAACGTCTGAACCTTGGCCCGACTGAAATTGTGGCGATCAATCCAAAACTGGTTTACGGCCGCATGACGGGTTGGGGGCAAACAGGCCCACTTGCCCATGCTGCCGGTCACGATATCAACTACATCGCGCTTTCTGGCGCCCTGCACGCCATTGGCCCTGCCGATACGCCCGTTATCCCGCTTAATCTTATCGGTGATTTTGGCGGTGGCGGCATGTACCTTGCCTACGGTATCGTCTGCGCCCTGCTGGAGGCTTCTAAGTCTGGTAAAGGACAAGTCGTTGATGCGGCAATCACCGATGGCACCGCGCATCTCATGTCGATGATGTACGCCATGAACCAAGGCAAGGCCTGGAATGACACACGCGAATCCAACATTCTTGATGGCGCAGCCCCGTTTTACAACGTCTACGCCGCCGCATGTGGCGGGCACGTCGCCATTGGCGCGATCGAAGCCAAATTCTACGCAGAACTGCTAGATCGTATAGGCGCGGACCCAACATTGGCAAAAACGCAAATGGATCGCGAGACCTGGCCCGCCGTAATTAAAACATTTGCAGCCATTTTCAAAACCAAAACCCGCGATGAATGGACGGCATTGTTGCACGGAACCGACACCTGCTATGCGCCAGTTCTAACAATCAAAGAAGCGTTTGAAGACGAACACAACACCGCGCGCCACCTGTTTGAAACCCATTTAGACGTCACCCAACCACGTCCTACGCCGCATTTATCGCGCACGCCGGGTAAAATCCGCGAAGCATCGCAATCACTACCACTCTCAATCGAAACCATCTTGAAAAATTGGCGATCCTAATGACAAAAGCAACCGTTTCCCTCGATGTTATCGAACAAAAATCCACCGACGCACTTATCAAACACGGTGCCGCCCCTTGGATCGCAGCCGAGGTCGCAAAGGCGGTGCGCAAAGCCGAAGCCACAAGCAATCTCATTTGCGGGCTTTATTACCTCGAAAGCTATTGCACACAGCTTACAACGGGCCGCGTAGATGGCAAAGCAGAACCCGTTGTCAGCAAACCCAAACCAGCATCCGTTCTTGTCGATGCAAAACTCGGATTTGCCCAACCAGCCTTCGCGCGGGGTCTGTCCACAGCACTTGAAATCGCACACGACATGGGAACTGCCACCTTTGCCGTGGCCCATTCCCACACCTGCACATCGCTTGGCTATTTCACCGAACAAATCGCAGATGCAGGCCTGATTGGCCTTGGTTTCACCAATTCATCGGCTGTCGTCTCCCCACCAGGTGGCAACAAAGCGGTCCTCGGTACAAACCCAATGGCGTTGTCTGTTCCTGCTAAACAGGGTGGCCTTGCGTTTCAATTTGATCAATCCACCTCAGCAATTGCGCTTGGCAAAATCACAATGGCAGCGGCCGCAGGCAACGAAATCCCGCTTGGCTGGGCAGTTGATGCAGATGGCAATCCAACCACAGACCCGAATGCAGCCCTAAAAGGCTCGCTCGTCTCAACAGGTGGCTACAAAGGATGGGGATTGGGCCTGATGGTCGAAATTCTTGCCGCAGCACTTACGGGTTCCGTGAATTCATTGGATGTTAAGGGCCTCAAACTGCCAGATGGCGCACCACACGATCTCGGCCAGTTTTATTTCCTCGTTGATCCAACAACATTTGCGGGTGATGCGTTTTATGATCGTCTGGCTCGTGTAACTGATGCCGTTGCAGAACAACCCAATGCCCGTTTGCCGGGTGCGAACAGAGTACTTCCAACCGAGGTCGATATCGACGCCGTGCTTTGGGAAAAAACCAATGTTTTAGCTGCATCCTGATCTAGAAATAGATGCGCCGTTTAAAGTAGATGAAGATGGTTTGGTAACGATCTGAAAAGGCTAAGAATTTAATTCTTAGCCAATTTATCTGCGGCCCGTTTGGCAAGGCGGCACACTTCAATCACGGGGCGCAAGGCCTTGCTTGATCCCCGTAACGGGAACCGTTCTGTTTTGTCATAAGCCAACAGTTTAATGTCGGCGTAATTTCCTGTAATCAAACGGCTAAACACAGGTGACAAAGGTTGTTTTTCCACAAAGGCCCACTCACCAACCCTGTCATCAAAATTGGCAACATTTGTGTATCCAAAAGATTGAAAATCCATGAACACCATTTCTGTTGGGCCACCATTTGATGAAAGCTGTGTTCTTATACCGCTATCGTTATAGGGGATTGCGGCAACCAATGCGGCGGCTTCGCGATCTTCTGCGCTCAGTTGATCGTCACCCTCAGTACCGTTTTCGGTATCTTGCGCGATCACAGGTGGGGTAAATTCAAATCCTGGGCGATAACGTACAACCATTGTCGGCGTTGCAGCATCACAATGCACCTGCAAGGCCAACCAAGTTTTGTCTTCTTCAGTTGCACAGAACAAAAGCGCCGTTTCTGGATTTCCAAATGCTTCGCTCGCAGGAATATGTTCCCAAGGGCTGCAATTATTACGCCAGTTAATTGTCTCTGCCACAACAGACGTACCAGCAAAGGTCAGCCCCATCATGGCCAGACACCCAAAACTAAACAGAATTTTCATAATAAACGTCCTTGCAGCGGTTGTCTGATTACCCCTAACCAGACATGGCGCAAAAATAGGTAGCAATTGTCAGGAAATAAAGAGATTTTTCAGCATCTTTTCGCCAATTACAGTAATTTCGCTAAAATTACGGTTGATCTGAATGGATTGAATTTAAACCAAAGGCCGAAATTTGCGCTCTGCGAGGTATTTTGCAAAGCGCAAATCTGTGATTAATCTTCGAAATAATCCATGAAAGTCTCTCCTCTTTGCGTAAACATTTTCAAACGATATTCACCCACTGGCAACCGAAACCAAGAGATTGAGCAGTTGTAAACGGCATCTTCAAGTTGTTCAAAACCACGGCCAATTTCACGCGGCTTGATCGGCTCCAGCGTATATCCTTGGCGTTTTTCCAAATCGGTGATGCTCATTTTGGCTTCGACAATAACCGAGAATTTCTTGCGATCACGACCTGCAGATTTGAAACATCTGTGAAGGCGCGCGGCTTTTCCTTCAAAATCAACTGCAGGAACGGCCAACTAATTGATATCATTAATATTAATCTGCATGTCACCGTCTTTGAACAACATAAAGGCAGTGCCCTTTATTTCATATTCATCCGACAATTCCAAACAATCCAAAATCGCATTGCGCTTTTGACGACCCGCATCAAACAGCACATTGTAGCGAACAGTATCGATTTTAAACTGAGATTTTGGACGCGTACGGCGTTGATTGCTCACCATTGCTTCAAAGCTAAACGGCTCGAGACTTCAGCCTTCAAAAGTCTCAACCATCGTTTTAGGCGTGGGTTCCGCTGCGGTTTCGCTGGCTTCTTCGCAAATGTCGGAACGGCAGTCGCACATGTGATAGCAGCGACCATTGCTAGTTTGGAAAATCGAAAATTCATTTTTTGCCTGTTTTTTTTCTAAGCTGAAATTGACCGCAGTTTTCGGCAAAATTTGGGCGAAATTTGAATAACACTCTTAAAAAACTGTGGCTGATTTATCCCTATCGGGATTGCTAGCGCAGCGATGATAATCCAAAATCCTTATAAAGGGTCAAATATACACGCGACAGAATAACGGACTTAAACGTCCAGTTCTTCCACAAACTGTGCATTCTGCTGGATGTATTCGAACCGCATTTCGGGTTTTTTACCCATCAAACGTTCCACCAGATCAGATGTTTCACCCGGTTCATCATCATCCACAGACACGCGGATCAATTTGCGCGTTTCAGGGTTCATCGTGGTTTCTTTCAGATCACTCGCGTTCATCTCGCCCAAACCCTTGAACCGTGATACGTCAATTTTACCGCGCCCACCCAAGCCTTTTTCCAACAGAACATCGCGCTCTGCCTCGTCCAAAACGTAAACCGTCTTGGAGCCTTGAACCAATTTGAATAGCGGCGGACAGGCCAGATACAAATTTCCGTTGTCCACCAAAGGCCGCATTTGCGTGAAGAAGAGCGTCATCAACAACGCTGCGATATGTGCCCCATCAACATCCGCATCGGTCATGATGATGATCTTTTCGTAGCGCAAATCTTCAAGATTGAACCGCGTCCCCATGCCAACGCCCAGCGTCTCGCACAGATCTGAAATCTCTTGGTTCGACATCAACTTACCGCTTGCGGCACCCAGCACGTTCAGGATTTTACCCTTCAACGGCAACAGCGCCTGCGTTTTACGATCCCGCGCGCCTTTACCAGATCCACCCGCAGAATCGCCCTCTACGATAAACAATTCCGTGCCTCTGCGGTCTTTGTTTGTGCAATCCACCAACTTACCCGGCAGGCGCAGCTTTTTCGTCGCTGACTTGCGCTGCGTTTCCTTTTCCGCGCGCCGCCGCATCCGTTCTTCGGCCTTTAGAACCATATAATCGAGGATCGCGCCCGCCGCTTTGGTATCGGCTGCTAACCAATTGTCAAAATGGTCACGCACCGAATTCTCGACCCATTTTTGGACCTCAACAGTCGCTAGGCGATCTTTTGTCTGACCCACAAATTTAGGTTCGCGAATAAACACAGACACCAGCGCACAGCCGCCGCCCATCACATCGTCGCGGTTAATATTCGTGGCCTTTTTATTGCCAACCAACTCCCCGTAGGCCTTGATTGCCTTCAGCACAGCCCCCCAGAAACCCGCTTCATGCGTGCCACCTTCAGGCGTTGGAACCGTGTTACAATAGGATTGCATGAACGCATCGCGCATCGGGGTCCAGTTGATTGCCCAATTTACTGACCCAACAAGGCCCGAACCAAATTTCTCTGCAAAATCAACATGCCCTGCAAAGGCTTTGTCAGAATAGGTGCTTGCCCCGTCCAACCGCTCAACCAAATAATCCGCCAAACCATTCGGGAAATGGAACTTATCGCTCAGGGGCGTGTTGTCGTCTTTGCCAAGGCAACTCGGATCACACTTCCAACGAATTTCGACCCCAGAAAACAAATATGCTTTGGATTTAGCCATCGCATAAAGCCGCTTTGGCTTAAACTTAGCTGCCGCCCCGAAAATCTCTGGATCAGGGTGAAACGTCACCGTTGTCCCGCGCCGATTGTTCGTCGCGCCAAGTTCTTGCAGGCTGCCTTGGGGTACACCACGGCTAAATTCCATCGCAAACAGCTCGCGATTTCGCGCAACTTCAACCCGTAGGTGATCCGACAACGCATTAACACAGGACGAGCCAACACCGTTCAAACCCCCAGATGTTTCGTAGCTGTCGCCCGAAAATTTACCGCCCGCATTCAGCGTACAGAAAATAATCTCCAACGCAGATTTGCTTGGGTCTTTGGGGTGGGGATCCACAGGAATACCGCGCCCGTTGTCGCGCACCGTCACGCTGAAATCCGCGTTCAGCTCAACTTCGATCCAATTGGCGTGGCCAGCAACGGCTTCGTCCATTGAATTGTCGATAATTTCGGCAACCATGTGATGCAACGCGCGATCATCCGTACCACCGATATACATACCGGGGCGCAGGCGCACGTGTTCCATATCTTCCAACACTTGGATAGAAGATGCGTCATAGCTACTTTTCTCAGGCTGTGCGCCCGACAATAGATCATTTGCGGCCATTGGTGCTCGATTCCTGCGGGGGCTCGTATTTTTACAGCATTAGACCACCCAAGGTCGGGCGACGCAAGATGTTGTGTGTCCTCATCTTTAAAGAATGCTTGCTCTGTTCGTCAAATTCCGCTGAACGCGCAGCCATGAAACGCGTCGCTCTCTTTTTGGCTCTCATTCCATTTGCCTTGCTTATCGGCAGCGCCCTTGGCCCGATCCATCCCCTTGGTGACAGTCTCGCGGTTTTTCGTTTTCATATTGGCCTGGTTACGTTTGTTTCCGCAGGCCTCCTTTTCCTACTAAAGTGGTGCAAAATCGCCCTTGGCGCAGGCATTCTGTCTGTCGCTGCGGTTGGTGCAATCTGGTGGGGCTATCACCGCCAGCCCACATCGGTTGAAACGCCCTATACGCTTTATCAAAAGCATCTGTCTTTCTTGTCTAAGAACGCTGGCAAAATGGAGCGTGATATCCGTACCAAATCGCCTGATTTTATTACCTTCCAAGAAGCAAACGGCGCACACGAACAATTGCTCAAAACACTTGCTGATGAATACCCATCTTCGCACTATTGCGGTAAGTCCCGTTTGACAGGAACCGCAGTCTCTTCAAAATTTAAAGTTATCGTAGGTAGCAAAATTTGCAGCGCAAAAACGGGTTTCGCGGCGATGCAACTTCAAACACCCGCAGGAAATATCTGGCTAGTTTCAATCCACCTCAGTTGGCCATTCCCCCATAACCAAGCAAAACATGTGGCGCGCATCACGCAAGAACTGGCAACTCTTAAAGGGCAGATCGTTCTGGCAGGTGATTTCAACATGGTCCCGTGGTCCCAGACAATGGCGCAGATCGAAACAGCCACACGAACGGCGCGGGTAGGGCAGATCAATGGCACGTTCCGCCTGTTCGACACAATTGATTTGCCCATCGACCACGTCCTTGCGCCGACAAATTGCCTTGGAACGGTCACAACCCTTGACCTTCTTGGTTCAGATCATCACGGTGCTTTTGCGCGCTTCACACTAGAGGCCTGCTAACCCGCTGCGTCTTGTCGTTTCGGCCACACAGCACCCAAAACCGAAAGCACGGCAATGACCGCCAAACCTGACAAATCTGCCCCGATGCAATGGGGTGGCCACGTCCGCACCTCTATCGCGTTGGGCTTGCCTTTGGTGGGCAGTCACATCGCGCAAATGCTCACGCATATTACAGATGTTGTAATGCTTGGATGGTACACAATCGACGCGCTGGCTGGCGTTGTTTTGGCGGGCCAGATGTATTTCATTGTGTTCATCGTTGGTTCGGGCATCGCATTCGCGATCATGCCGATGTGCGCCATAGCGCTCGGTGCAGGCGATGATCGTCAAGTCCGAAGTTCCGTGCGTATGGGCGCTTGGCTTGTTACGCTTTACGCGTTCATCTTTGCCATCCCGCTCTGGTATCTGAAACCCATTCTCCTTTTCCTTGGCCAGCAGGCTGATCTTGCCCAAATTGCCCAAGATTACATGCGCATCGCGCTTTTTGGCCTGTTCCCCGGCCTTTGGATCATGGTGCTCAAAAGCTATCTGTCCTCGCTTGAACGGGCACAAGTCGTTCTGATCGCAACCCTTGTCGCGGCCGCAGCCAATATCGTGTTCAACTATGCGCTGATCTTTGGCAACTTAGGGTTCCCTGAAATGGGCGCGCGCGGTGCTGCTTGGGCGTCTGTCCTTACAATCACGCTCGATTTCATATTCTTGCTGATTTATTGCCGCGTTCTGCCGGCATTAAAACAGTTCGAGCTGTTCCAGAACCCATTCCGATTTGACCGCGAAGCATTTGTGGAAACCTTCAAACTTGGCTGGCCAATCTCACTAACCTTGCTGGCCGAAACAACCCTGTTCACCGCAGCAACGATCATGGTTGGCTGGTCTGGCACTGTCGCGCTCGCCGCACACGGGGTTGTGCTGCAAATCACATCCGTTGGCTTTATGATCCCGCTTGGCATTTCCAACGTCGGTACCATCCGTGGGGGCAGGGCACTGGGGCGCAAAGACAAACTCCACCTCAAACGTGCAGCAAGTGTCGTGATCTGGGGCGCATTTGCGGTGTCACTTATTTCGCTTACACTTTACCTTGTCATTCCACGCCAATTGATGCGCCTTTTCATCGACCCGACGGAACCGAGCATAAACGCCATCGTCGAAATGGGTGTTCTGTTGCTGTTCGTGTCTGCTGCATTCCAGATCGTCGACGCGCTCCAAGTGGCCGCCCTTGGCATGTTGCGCGGGATCAAAGACACGACCGTCCCGATGATCCTTGCGATCATCAGTTATTGGTTCATCGGAATGCCCTCTGCCTATATTCTGGGCTTCCCAATGGGCTACGGAGCAGAGGGCGTTTGGTGGGGCTTGGTCATCGGCCTAACCGTAGCCGCGACAACAATGATCTGGCGCTATTTGGTGCTGCAAAAAAACCTGGAATGCTAACGGTATCGCTATTGCTATGCGAAATATTTACAACGATGCTGGCTTTACTGGTTGCAGTTCAGATACAGGCAGACGTTCAGCAATAAGCACACTTGCAAATAAAGGTGTAGGAATACGCATTATTCAAAAGTTTAGTGGACATAGGCAGTTGCAGAGTGTGCAACACTATTTGGATGCTAACGAAGAGATGGTTAAAAATGCTGTTGAACTTGTAGTTTAGTAATACTTGCGGCAATAATCTTAAAAAACTAACAAAATGATACATTGCAGATGTTTGGACTACGGAAACTATTTAGAAGAGAGATAAGCAAAGTAGTAAAAAGTGTGTTAAGCACTCCTCCTCCAAAATCCTCTCCTACAATCAAAACACAATCTGTTGTTCAGCAAGCTCAAGTTAAGACAAGAACTTCAATACAAACGACAACTCACATTTCTCAATCACAAGTAATACGTGGAAAGTGCCACGTCATTGATGGAGATACTATTGCTATTGAAAAACAAAAAATAAGATTTGAGGGATTGATGCACCTGAGTTGCACTGCCCGTCATCATATAGTTTGAG
>JASJIO010000078.1:0-57562 GCA_037625035.1 Amylibacter sp. | reverse complement strand
CTACCCGGCAAAAATCGTGCCATTCGCGCGAGTGATTTCTTGATCCTTGTGCAAGGGCGTCAACCGATATTTCACAATATTATCAAGGAATTGAAGGCGCGAGAATTGCCTGTTGCAGGGGCTGATCGTCTGAACGTTGGGCAGGAATTGGCGGTGCGCGATTTGCTGTCTTTGCTAAAGTTTGCCGACTTGCCAGAGGATGATCTCTCCTTGGCCGAGGCGCTGCGCTCACCGCTGTTAGGATTCAGCGAAGATGATTTGTTTCGCGTGGCGCATGGCCGTGGCGACAAGGTTACACTGTGGCAAAGTTTGCGCAGGTTTGAAGACACCTATCCAGCGCAGTTGGCGCTGTTGTGGGATGTTTTGAATCAGGCGGATTTCCTGCGTCCGTTTGAGCTAATTGAACGGATTTTGACGCGCCACAAAGGGCGTGAAAATATTTTGACGCGGTTGGGGTTAGAAGCAGAAGACGGGATTGATGAGCTATTATCCCAAGCGATGCGGTACGAACAATTAGAAGCGCCAAGCCTGCCTAGGTTTTTGAATTGGTTCGCGGCTGGCAAGGTCGAGATTAAGCGCGAGATGGATGCCGCGGCAGGACAAATTCGGGTGATGACAGTGCATGGATCGAAGGGTCTGGAAGCACCGATTGTAATTTTGCCAGACACCGAAGTGCGCAAAGGCAATCGCGACAGTTCGCAAATTATTGCGTTGGATGATGGTGGGTTTTTGTGGAAATCACCAAAGGAAATGATGCCTGCCGCGCAAATGGAAGCAGCGACAGCGGCGAAAGATTTTGCTGATCAGGAGCGCATGCGGCTTTTGTATGTGGCGCTGACCCGGGCGGAACAATGGCTGGTTGTTGCTGGTGCGGGGGACGCGGGTAAAGAGCCCACGTCGAGTTGGTATAATCTGGTTTGCAATGCGATGGAGCAATCTGATTGGATGCCCGTTGAGCAAACCGAAGTGGCTGGCGTTGGTGTTTGTTCGACAGTGGTACATAACTGGTCTGAAGAAAAGATGAATGCAGATTCTAAGGACTTAAAAGCGGATCGAAAATTGCCTGATTGGGCGTGCTCGATTGCGCCTACTTTAACCAATACAAAGTCTACTTTTTCGCCTAGTGGAATGGGCGGCGCAAAGGTTGTTTTGGGTGGTGACGGTGTGGATTCCGACACTGCTTTGCGCAAGGGGCGGCAGGTGCATTTGTTGCTGGAGAATTTGGCGAAGGCTAAAATTGGGAACCGAGAAGCGTCGGCGCGGCGGTTGTTGGTCGGGCATTGTTTGCCTGTTGATGATGGGGAATTTGAGGCTGTTTTGGCGGAAGCTGTTTCGGTTTTGGATGATCCTGATCTGGCGTATTTGTTCGCGCGCGAAACGCTGGCTGAGGTGGCGGTTTCTGCGGAGATTCCAGAGATGGATAACGCGGTTATGGACGGGATTATTGACCGTTTGGTGGTCACGCCTGATCGCGCTTTGATCGTTGATTTCAAGACAAATTTTGTAGTTCCAGATGCGCCCGAAAAGACGCCTGACGGGATTTTACGCCAGCTAGGGGCGTATCGGTCTGCGATGCTGCAAATCTATCCTGATCGGGTTGTGGACGTGGCAATTTTGTGGACGGCGACGCGGGAATTGATGGTGATCGACCACGACATCGTGATGGATGCGTTACAAACAACCCCTACATCTTGACGTTCGGACCTGTGGTTCATAGGTTGGTGACAACGTAAATATTCCCTGAAATCGCGCCGTATTTCCTAGAAATATCGGGGTGATTGGCACATTGGGGTCGTCTGAAATGAAATGCTTTTCCAAGAAAAGCTATAGGAGATAATAGAATGGCAACAGTAGCAGTAACCGACGCGACCTTCGCAGAAGAAGTCACCAACTCTGTTATTCCAGTGGTTGTGGACTTTTGGGCGGAGTGGTGTGGCCCTTGTAAACAGATCGGCCCAGCGCTCGAAGAATTGTCCGACGAGATGGCCGGAAAAGTGAAAATCGTGAAGGTAAATGTGGATGAAAATCCGGGTGCGCCAGCGCAATTTGGCGTTCGCGGCATCCCAGCACTGTTTTTGGTAAAAGACGGCGCGGTTGTATCTAATAAAACTGGCGCGGCCTCAAAGGCTGCTATCCAAGGCTGGATCACAGACAGCATCTAGTGGTTAAGCCTAGTTAACGAATTTGAGGGCCCTTTCGGGGGACCTTTTATTTAGCGTACTTGAAAAATGTCCGCAAAGCGTATGGCACCTGTATGGCAAAAGCGGGTTTTATGCGGGCTGTGTTGCGCAGAACCGC
This sequence comes from Amylibacter sp., assembly GCA_037625035.1. Lineage (GTDB taxonomy): Bacteria > Pseudomonadota > Alphaproteobacteria > Rhodobacterales > Rhodobacteraceae > Amylibacter. The sequence goes on along the minus strand of JASJIO010000078.1, from coordinate 55,264 downwards.
GCAACAAATCGGGGGTTATATTTAGTGCCTTACGCGTTGTTGCGCAGGATATTTCCCGCGAGGTAGAGCGAGCCGCAGATTAAAATTCGAGCGGTTGGGTCTTTGGCTGTGATGTCGTTGATTGCGTCCGCGACAGTGTCTGCGAGTGTTGCGTCCATTCCCACAGACAGCGCGGCATCGACGGTTTCTTGGGCGGATAAAGTCGCTGCTTCTTCTGGGATGGAAACGCCGTGCAATGTGAGCGCGTTTTTGGCCAGCGGTTTGAAGTACCCTGTCACATCTTTGGTCGAGAGCATTCCCGTGATCATGTGCAATGGACGTTTTGGAAGGCGTTCCAAAGCTTCGGAAAGGGCCGCACCAGCGGCGGCGTTATGACCCCCATCAAGCCAAAGTTCGGCTGAACCAGCGGCATCAACCAGCGGGCCTGATTTCAACTGTTGCAAACGTGCTGGCCATTCAGCGTTTAGCATCGCGTCAATTGCGGCATCTTCGGTTTGGTCGATCGTGCGCAGAGCCATGATGGCCGCGCCCGCGTTTTGAACCTGATGCGCACCGATGAGGGTTGGCATGGGTAAGTCCCAAAGACCGTTTTCATCTTGGAACAACAGACGGCCATTTTCTTCCCAGACGTGCCAATGTTGGCCGTGGATTAACAGCGTCGCACCGACTTTGGCGGCTTGTTGTTCGATGACCTCTAAGGCTTCGTCTTCTTGGGGGCCGACAACGCAGAATGTGTTGCGTTTGAGAATGCCTGCCTTTTCAAACGCGATTTTTGCCAGCGTGTCGCCAAGGAATTGTTCGTGGTCGATGGACACGGGCGTGATGACGCATAGTTCGGGTTTTTCGAACACGTTTGTTGTGTCAACGCGACCCCCGAGGCCGACCTCCATCAACGTGTAATCTGCATGGGTTTGCGCAAAGGCGAGGATCGCGGCGCAAGTGGTTATTTCAAAATAGGTAATTGGCAAGCCAGCGTTGGCTTCTTCGCAAAATTTAAGTGTCTTGGTTAGGTGCTCTTCGGTGATCAATTCGCCTGCAAGACGGATGCGTTCGTGGAACCGTGCAAGGTGGGGCGACGTGTAGGCGTGAACGGCGTGGCCAACGGATTCGAGGCCCGCGCGGATCATGGCTTGGGTCGAGCCTTTGCCGTTTGTGCCTGCGATGTGGATCACGGCGGGAACGCGGCGTTCGGGGTGGCCAAGTGTGGCCAGCAAACGCTCGGTTCGTTCGAGGTTCAGGTCCATGAATTTTGGGTGCAATTTCATCAACCGTTCAAGGATGACGTCGCTGTGGGCCGATGCGTTAGAGGTCACTATTTCGCGTCCTCGAACCCTGCATCTGATTGGGTCGGAACAGGTGCTGGCAAATCGCCCATGATCGGTGGTTTTTGTTTCATCAACATTCGGGTGATGAGGATCAGCTCTTTGCGCATTTCTTTGCGGTGCGTCACGCGATCAAGCATGCCGTGATCCAACAGGTATTCGGCACGCTGGAACCCTTCGGGGAGTTTTTCACGGATGGTTTGTTCGATCACGCGCGGCCCTGCAAAACAGATCAGCGCATTTGGTTCTGCGATGTGAACATCACCGAGCATGGCATAGCTGGCGGTTACGCCGCCCGTGGTCGGGTGGGTTAGAACGACGATGTAGGGCAGGCCCGCCTCTTTTAGCATTTCGACCGCGACCGTGGTGCGGGGCATTTGCATCAGGGAAAGGATGCCTTCTTGCATCCGTGCGCCACCCGCAGCGGAAAACAGGACCAGCGGACATTTATGTTTTATCGCAGCTTCAGCGGCGGCGATGATCGCGTTGCCAACGTACATGCCCATCGATCCGCCCATGAAGGAGAAATCTTGCGCGGCAACAACAACCTTGGCGCGGCCCATTTTACCCGTGGCCACAAGCATTGCTTCTTTTTCGCCAGTCGCCTTTAGCGCCGCTTTCATACGGTCTGGGTATTTTTTTTGATCGCGAAAGCCGAGCGGATCGGCGTTTGGAACGGGAACATCGATTTCGGTGAACAGGCCACCATCAAACAATGAGTGGGACCGATCGCGCGGCGTGATGTGCATGTGATGGTTGCAATTTGTGCAAACATTCAGGTTGTCCAACACTTCTCGGTGGAACAGCATCGTGTCACATTCGGAACACTTGGTCCAAAGGTTGTCTGGGATTTCGCGGCGGGAAAAAATCGAATTGATCCGTGGGCGAACGTAGTTAGAAATCCAATTCATGGGGTCGTCCTGATTAGCGGTTCGTTCTTTTGTAAAGCTCAGCGTTTATGATTGCAATAATTGGCGTTCACGGCGGCGCATTATGAACAAATAGATGCCGTAGATCACGAAAACGTAGCCCACGCTGGAAAAGAGGAGGGTTCGAACGGCTGCTTCGTCTGAAACGTGGGTTTTTGTGACGTAGAGCGAGAGGCCGTTGAGTGTGCCGTTGAGCGAAATGAGCATCATGGCCTGTAGGTTGTTCATGAAATGTAGGCCGATAGCAGCGCCTAGGTTGCCTGTGCGTATCGTGACATCGGAGGTGATGATGCCAAAAAAGGTGGTGACGGCCACGATATACAGTGCGTTTGAGCCCATGCGCGCGGGGTCATAGTGCAGGCAGCCAAAGATGAACGATGGCAGCAAAAACCAGATCCAGCGGGATTTGAACCGCACGGCAAGTTCCTGAATGAGGTAACCGCGAAAGATCAGTTCCTCCGAGAAGACTTGGATCAGGAGAAGTGGGAGTGCGGGGAGCATCCAGAACAGCCAAGTGGAGAGGGGCAGGTTGAGGATTGCATCGCCTGACCAGAGGGAGAGCGCGAAGCCGATGAGTGTGATAGGCAACATCACCAGAACGGCGGTGGCAAAATTGCGCAGCACGGGGCCGGGGCCTATAAGGTGGCGCAGGCCTTGGCGGCGGAAAATGAGGGTGGTGAGCCAGACAGCGGCGAGCATTGCGAAGAATGTGGAGAGGACGATGATCATTTCGCCCGGGGTGTTTGGTCCAGCAAGGCCCGCGCCGGTGATCGCGAATGCGGTGCCTAGATCGAGGCCAGTTTGCGCTGACTCGACACCGACAAAGGCCAGAATGACCCCGATTAACAGGATCGCGTACAAAACCATGAGTGTGATCAAGGCGAAGGCGAGGCGAAGACCGCCGCGTTTGTGGCGAGCAGGTTCAATGAAGGCTGCAAAATTGTCATTCATTTTTGGCAACATCTGCTGTATCCCTTGCGCGCACTGACAGCTAAACGCTGTTTGAGTGGGTTTAAGGGGTGATTCCGTGATCAGCAAGACAGTACCGTATGTGGCACGTATAGCAGCCGTTTCAGTTTTCGCTTTGGGCCTGTCGGGGTGTATCGAAGCGAGCGATTTGACGCCAGTTTCGGCATCAACAGCAGACGTGAGTGCGGACACCAAGGTCGTAAATGTGAACGGCACTGCGGTGACGTTGGGGCGAACACTCGGGTATTGTTTTAACGAACGCCAAAGCAAGATCACGACAACGGGTGCGTTTGTTGTATTGGCACCGTGCGATCCTTTGGATGAAGGTAGCACGGCTAAGGGTATGATTTTGGTCAATGTATTGGACGAAGATGGCATTACGGCAGCGACCAAATCGCGTGACCTAGAGGCCTATTTCCAATCGAAAAAGGGGCGCGCTGCGTTAAGCCGTCGTGGCAATGCGGATAAAGTGACTGTTTTGGGCACGATGGAAGACAACGGGATTTATTACGTTCATACCCGCGATGGCGATGGCCCTGTCATTCCCGATACAACAGACGACCAGTGGCGCGTGTTTTTTGTGGTTGCGGATCGTTTGGTGTCTGTCAGCGTGGTGAACTTTGTCGACGATCAGATGACGGACGGGTTGGTTTTCTCGTATGCGGAAGCGGTTGCAAAACGGATTAAGTCGCTAAATTAAGACTGCGGCACGGATGCTATTGTTTCTATTTTAGATTAAATGATCTGGTTGGGATGTATTGTTTCCAAACGGTCACTAATTTAGAGATTAACGAGACTCAGAAAAAGACCCTTAATCCCATGCTGGACAGATTACGCGCACTTATCGACGACTATCGCTACCGCAGGCAACTGCGTCGGTGGCTTGGTGGTGGCGAAAAGGTGCAAGAAATGCCGCTGTCTGAGCTGCGCGAATTGCGCAGACGTGCAAATCAGGTGCGCCGTCGGATTGACACACGATCACTCACATCGCGGTGTCACGCCTGACCCTGCCTGTGATCGGGTCCAACGCCATTCGCAAACAGCCTAGAACGGAGTGGTCGTATCGACCCGAAGCCTGGGCGGGGCCTGTGTATCCGTCGGGGATTGCTGCGGTTGCGACCAAGCAAAAGATCAGGTCAGAGGTTACGATTTTTCATGATTGCACCCATTCGGAGCTGTCTTTTCGCCAAGTTCGCAACACCGACAAGAGCGATTTCGCGCCTTTTGGGCTGCGCATGGATGTTTTCAATTTCGACGGGTCATTTTTGTCTTTGGCGATTGAAATGCCTAAAGAGACGGTCGAGGGTTTAAAACGTTCACATCTGTTGCGCCTTGATATGATTGTTGACAGTGAACGGCCCCAAGAAATGTTTGCGCTACTGAATATTCGTCACGGCCCGAACACGGAACAAGTGGTGCGAGAAATTGAAATGAGACGGCGCGAAATCTGGGTCAAGTTTGAACTCTATTACACGCAATACGACGAAGCACGGGGCGACAGTATGTGGGTCGATCTGATCTTTGAAGGCCCGTCGATGAACCAAGTGACGATTCACGATGTAACGATGATCCGCCGTCCGCGCGCATCTATTTGGGGGATTATTATCGCTGCGAAGTATCGGTTGAACAAAAAGAACATTGTTGGCGGGAAATACGTTGGCATTCTGCGCGCGCGTGGCAAGGGCAACCCAACGCACGCGATGGAAATGATCTATCTTGGTAATGTTGTCGGGTCAGTTTTTGTCGATTCAATTGGTGATGATGGCGATAATTGGGAAGTGAAAGCAGATATTCCTAAAGAATTTCTGATGGATGGCGTGCAGACGTTTTTGTTTGTGTTTGAAGGCCAGACAGAAATTTTGGATCGGTTTTCGATCATCACGGGTGAGCCGTTGGAAGAAGACTTGCGCGCGGAAATCCAGCTGTTGCGCGAGGAATTGGACATGATGAAATGCGCGTTCCGCCGCCATTGCACTGAAACAATCAGAAGATAACGCAACGTTTTGCGTGACGTGACGTTCACGTCAAGTAAGGTAGACTGGATACTAAACAACCAGTTAGGCCCAGTCAGATGACACACGCGATTTACCCCAACCTCCTCGCCCCACTAGATTTGGGATTCACCACATTGCGCAACCGCGTTTTGATGGGCTCGATGCATACGGGTTTGGAAGAAACCAGCGATTGGAACCGTGTTGCAGAATATTACGCGGAACGGGCGCGTGGTGGTGTTGCCCTGATGGTTACGGGCGGGATTGCACCGAACGAAGAGGGCGGTGTTTTGCCCGGCGCGTCCGGAATGCAATCAGACAAAGACATCGCGGATCATAAAATTGTAACGGACCGCGTTCACGAAGCGGGTGGCAAAATCGCGATGCAGATTTTGCACGCGGGGCGCTATGCCTACAGCCCAAAATGTGTGGCGCCTTCGCCTGTGAAATCGCCGATCTCGCCTTTTCCACCTGCTGAATTGGACGGGGCTGGAATTGAAAAGCAGATTTCAGATATCATTGCTTGTGCTGAAAAGGCGCAAAAGGCGGGGTATGACGGGGTCGAGATTATGGGGTCGGAAGGGTATTTTCTGAACCAGTTTTTGGTGACACACACGAATAAACGCACCGATGAATGGGGCGGCAGTTATGAAAACCGCATGCGCCTGCCAGTAGAAGTTGTGCGGCGCACGCGCGAGGCTGTTGGGACGGATTTCATTATCATCTATCGTCTTTCGATGATTGATTTGGTGCCAAATGGGTCGACTTGGGAAGAGGTTGTGCGATTGGCCAAAGCCGTTGAAGCGGCGGGTGCAACGATTATCAACACAGGGATCGGTTGGCACGAAGCGCGGATTCCGACTATTGCGACAAGCGTTCCACGGGCAGCATTTAGCTGGGTTACGAAAAAATTGATGGGGGAAGTTTCGATCCCGATCATCACGTCGAACCGCATTAACACGCCACAAGTGGCCGAAGATGTTTTGGCAGATGCCTGCGCAGATATGGTTTCAATGGCGCGGCCATTTTTGGCGGATGCGGATTTTGTGAACAAAGCCGCAGCAGGCGAGGCAAAGCAAATTGCACCGTGTATTGCGTGTAATCAGGCGTGCTTGGATCACACATTTTCGATGAAATTGACCAGTTGTTTGGTGAACCCGCGTGCGTGTTCTGAAACGGAACTGACCTATGATGCGACAGCCAAGGTGAAATCTGTGGCGATTGTTGGGGCGGGGCCTGCGGGGTTGGCGACAGCATTGGTTGCGGCAGAGCGTGGACATAAAGTGACCGTGTTTGATGGTGCATCCGAGGTTGGCGGCCAGTTGAATATGGCCAAGCAAGTGCCTGGAAAAGAAGAGTTCTTTGGGTTGGTAGACTATTACCGAAACGAGGTTGCACGACTTGGTGTTGAATTGAAACTTGGGGCATTTGTGAATGCGGATGATCTGGGTGGATTTGACGAGGTGGTGATTGCAACGGGCGTGACGCCACGTGATCCGCAGATTGAAGGGCAAGACGGGCCGAATGTTGTGAACTACATCGACGTGTTGCGCGATAAAGTTGCGGTGGGCAAACGTGTGGCAGTGATTGGTGCGGGGGGCATCGGGTTTGATGTGTCCGAATTTCTTGTGCATGAAGGCGAGAGCCCGACAGAAGATATTGGGTTATGGAAACGTGAATGGGGTGTTGGTGATCCTGCGACGACCCGTGGCGGATTGGCCGAGGCAGGTGCACAGCCAGAAGCGCCTGCGCGGCAAGTGACATTGTTGCAGCGCAAATCATCGAAACTGGGCAAAGGTTTGGGCAAGACGACAGGCTGGATACACCGTTCGGCGTTGGCGATGAAGAACGTTGAGATGGTTGCTGGTGTGAATTACGAGCGGATCAGTGATGAGGGTTTGCATGTGTCGTTTTGCGATGCACGGGAAAATCCGCGGGTGATTGAATGCGATACGATTGTGCTGTGTTCAGGTCAGGTATCGAACCGGTCATTGGCCGATGAGTTGGAGGCCAAAGGCGTGGCGTGTCATGTGATTGGCGGCGCAGATGTGGCGTCTGAGTTGGATGCAAAACGTGCGATCAATCAAGGGTCGCGTTTGGCGGCTGGGTTTTAGATTTAGGTATTTAGCGAACATTAAACCGAAAAAGGGCGCCCCGATTGGAGCGCCCTTTCTTTTTGAGGTTGGGACTGCTTATGCAGTGAACCACCAACGTTCGATGATGCGCGAACCATCCATCGCAAAGTTGTTGCCCAGCTGGCCAGAGTTGGCCAATTTTGTGGAGTGCGCATCGACATAGTTTGCGTACATTGGAACAACTGTGCCACCCTCGGAGGAGCAGAGCATTTGCATTTCAGTGTACATGTCTTTTCGTTTGCCGCTGTCGAGTTCTGCGCGCGCTGTCAAAAGGAGCTCTTGGAAACGGGCATTTTCCCATTTGGTATCGTTCCAAGGCACACCAGATTCATACGCAGTGGAGAACATCCAATCTTCGGTCGCGCGACCAGACCAGTAGCAAGTACACCAAGGCTTTTTCAACCAAACGTTGGACCAATACCCGTCATCAGGTTCTTGAACCACGTTGATTTCAATTCCTGCTGATTTTGCAGAGGCTTGATACAATTGCGCCGCGTCGATCGCACCCGCAAAGCCTGCGTTTGCAGCAGAAAGATCCACTTTCAGACCGTCCAAGCCAGCTTTCTTCAGCAGAGATTTTGCTCTGTCTGGGTCGTAGCTGTTTTGGGGCAGGTCAGCCGCGTAGTATTGGTTTGCAGGACCGATTGGGTGGTCGTTGCCAACTGCGCCGTGGCCGAGCAAGATTTTGTCGACCATTTCTTCGCGGTTGATCGCATATTTCAATGCTTGGCGCACTTCGAGGCTGTCGAAAGGTGCAACGTTAGTAAGCATTGGAAGCGTGTAGTGCTGGTTGCCCGTAACTTCGGCAATCGCCACGTTCGGGTTTGCATTATACAGCGCTTCTGCCTTTGTATCGATGCGGTTGATCGCATCAACTTGGCCCGTCATCATCGCGGTTTGACGCGCGTTTGCGTCATTCACTGCAATGGCTTCGACGCTGTCAAAGTGGCCCGCATCGTCGCCTTTGTAGTGGTTGGCAACGCGAGACAAGGAGCAACGTACGCCTGGTTCTAGGTTGTCAACTTTGTAGAGGCCCGTGCCGATACCTTTGGCAATGGCTTCGTCTTCGCCGCCCGCTGGGTACATCAGGATGTGATAATCAGACAGCAGATACGGGAAGTCGGCGTTGCCGGCTGCCAGTGTCATTACGATCTGATGATTGGACATTTTCTTCATCTCTGTGATCGAAGAAACGATTGGTTTGGCAGCTGATTTCGCGCCTTCGGCTGTGTGCATGTTCAGGGACGCGATTACGTCGTCTGCACCAAAGGATTTGCCGTTGTGGAACGTTACGCCTTTGCGCAGATTGAACGTCCAAGTTTTCGCGTCAGCAGATGCCTCCCAGCTTTCTGCCAATTCACCCTTGAGCGAGCCATCAGCTGCAATTTCTGTCAGGCAATCAAAAACAGCACCGTGTGCCAGAATGATCATGAAGCTGTCAGAGTGTGTGCGGCCATCCCAGTTGTCGGATGTGTTTGCACCAGCAAGACCAAGACGCAATGTGCCGCCTTTTTGCGGTTTCGCGTGTGCGGCTGCCGAAGCAGATTTTGCCGTGGCAGCTACGAAACCAGCGGCAGCGCCGGCCTTCAATAGTCCACGTCGGTTCATATTAAATGTCATACTATACTCCCTAGTTATTGACAGTGTGCTGGATGACCCAGCGATTGAAAAGAAATGGTTCCCTATCCAAATTCTTCATTGATGCGCGATTATATCTTCGCGCTTGCGGCGTCTCCTATGTTGTCGACACCACGTTCGTTGAGCAAATTTGTCAGCCAATCTGGGTCCATTTCTGGAACCGAGGACAGCAACAAATCAGTGTAGGGATGGTGCGGCGGCTGGAACATTTCCACTTTTGGTCCTTGTTCCACGACCTTGCCTTCCTTCATAACAACGACTTCGTCCGCAATGGAATTGACCGTGGCCAGATCATGCGTGATGAACATATAGCTTAATCCAAGGGTATCTTGCAAATCTGCGAGCAATCGCAGGATGCCCTCGGCGACAAGTTGATCGAGCGCGGAGGTAACTTCGTCGCAGATAATGAACTTGGGCTCAGCCGCCAATGCACGTGCAATACCGATACGTTGTTTCTGGCCACCAGACAGTTCGGAGGGCAGACGATCAATGTAGGTGGCTGGATCAAGTTCGATTTTTTCGAGCAGTTGTTCGACACGTTTTCGTTTTTCAGCACCTTTTAGCCCCATGTAAAATTCCACGGGGCGACCGATGATTTCGCCGATCTTTTTGCGTGGGTTTAGGGCTGTGTCGGCCATTTGATAGATCATCTGCGCTTGGCGTAATTGATCGCGGTTGCGGCTGCTATAATCGGCGGGCAGGTTTTCACCGTCAAACTGGATCAAGCCTTTGCTGGGGGGCAAAAGACCGGTGATGCAACGTGCGGCGGTGGATTTACCAGAACCAGATTCACCCACAACGGCGACTGTGCGGCCTGGATGAATGTCGAATGAAATATCGTGTAAAACGGGGATTTTGCCGTAAGCGGCAGAGACGCCTTGCACCGAAACAACGGGGGTGGAGTGGATCGCAACGGGTGCTTTTAGATCGCGCTTAAAGCTGCGCACAGCCCAGAGGGATTTGGTGTATTCTTGTTGCGGGTTGGACAACATCGTGCGGGTGTCGGCCTCCTCAACCTCATCGCCACGTAACAGGACTTTGATGCGATCAGCCATTTGGGCGACCACAGCAAGGTCGTGGGTGATGTAAATGGCGGCGGTGTTAAACTGTTCGACGATGTCACGAATGGAGGCGAGAACCTCGATCTGGGTGGTCACATCAAGGGCGGTTGTGGGTTCATCAAAGATAATCAGATCAGGGCGACAAGACATGGCCATTGCTGTCATGGCGCGTTGAAGTTGGCCGCCAGATACTTGGTGAGGATAACGAAAGCCGATTTCTTTTGGGTTGGGAAGGCGGAGGCGACGATACAGTTCCATCGCGTCTGCTTCGGATTCAGATTTGCTGGCAACGCCGTGTTGCGTTGGGGATTCCGTGTGCTGATCGATCAGGCGGTGCGCAGGGTTAAAGCTGGCGGCGGCGGATTGTGCGACATAGGCGATGCGCTTACCGAGCAGCCCGCGTTTTGTTTCTGCGTCTGCTGTCACAAGGTCGATGCCGTCAAACACAGCCGAGCCGCCAGAGATGCGACAGCCATCGCGCGTAAACCCCATCGCAGCGAGGCCGAGTGTGGATTTGCCCGCACCAGATTCACCAATCATGCCGAGGACTTCGCCTTTGCGCAGATCGAAGGACGAGCCGTTGATGATGGGGTTCCATGTTTCGTCAGAGCGGCCTTCGATTTTAAGGTCGCGCACAGTGAGGAGGATATCATGTTCGCTCATATCAATTAATCCTTCAGGCCAGAGGTTCGTTGCAGCATCCAATCAACCACAAAATTCACGCCAACGGTCAGAAGCGCGATGGCGCCAGCGGCCATCAACGGCAAGGTTGCCTGAACGGGAAGGAAGGCCGCGTAGCTGAGGAACGTAGAGAGGTCTTTGACCATTGTGCCCCAATCCGCGAGCGGTGGTTGGATACCGATGCCAAGGAATGACAGCGACGCGATTGTAAGAAACACAAAGCAGAACCGCAGGCCAAATTCCGCAAGAAGTGGGGCGTAGGCATTTGGCAGGATTTCTTTGAAGATGAGGTAGGGCATGGTTTCACCGCGCAATTTCGCAGCCTCGATATAGTCCATGACCACGATGTTAAGGCCGACGGCGCGTGATAGTCGAAAGACCCGTGTGCTGTCGAGAACGGCGATGATCAGGATCATGTAGATCGTCACAAGAAAGCCGTTGCTGCCCGCCCAGGCGGTTGCGATTGTCATTAGCAACAGCGCGAAGATGAGTTGCGGGATCGCCATCAGCGCGTCGACTGTACGCGAGCAGATTTGATCGACCCAGCCGCCTTTGATTGCCGCGAGAAAGCCGAAAGTGGTGCCGATAAGGAAGGCGATGCAGGTGGTGGCGAAGGCGATGCCGACGGTGTTTTGACCGCCGAATATTAGACGAGACAGGATATCGCGGCCAATTTGATCGGTTCCAAGGATGTGCGCAGGATCGCCCCCGGGTGCAAGGTTAGCGCGCGCGAAGACTTCTTCTTGGCCGTAGGGGGCGATGAAGGCGGCAAAGATGGAAACGACAGCGTAGATTATGATGACCAGGATGCCAAAGGACGCTGTGGCGGGCATTTGGCGAAACAGCTTTTTCGTGGCCTCGGATCCCATGTTGCGACCGAACCAGCGGAAAACATACGCGGCGGTGGCAAAGATGATTAGGCCGTGGATTGCGATGTAGAAGAAGAACAGTTTGTTGGCAGCAGGATCACGTGACCACCAGCCACTGAAGTTTGCGAGATAGGTGTAAAGCACCCAGAAGATTGCGAAGGCGGCGATGGCAAACCCGATGGCGACGCCTGCGGGCATGTCGCGAAAATAGGGTGTGTTGCCGCTGATTTTACGCCCCATAAGGCGGAATAAAAACGCAGCGCCACCAAAGGCGAAGGCATAGGCCGCAACTTGGAATAGGAATGTCATTTAGCGATCCTTATTTGGGATGCCGCAAGCGCGGGTTGGATAGGATCGACATAATGTCAGCGGTCAAATTGAGCAGGATATAGACGGTTGCAAACAATAGGCAGCAGGCTTGAACCACTGGGATATCGCGGATTTTCACGCTGTCGACGAACAACTGACCAATGCCTGGATAGACAAAAACCACCTCGATCACCACGACGCCTGTGATCAGATACGCAAGGTTCAGCGCGATCACGTTGATGATCGGCGCAAGCGCATTTGGCAGGGCATGGCGCAGGATCACACGCATCGGCGACATCCCTTTAAGGCGTGCCATTTCGATGTAGGGCGAGGCCAGAAGGTTGATAATCGCGGCGCGGGTCATCCGCATCATTTGCGCTGTAACCGCGAGGGTTAAGGTAAGCGCGGGCAGAAGCGTGTAGTAAAGTTTATCGAGGAACGCCATGTCGTTGCTGACGTTTGACAAGGACGGCAGGATCGGATTGAGGAACGCCAAGAACAGGATCAAGATGTAGGCGAGGAAAAATTCAGGCGAGGAAATCGCGCTGAGGGTGGAGATGTTGATGAAGCGATCATAAACCGAGTTGCGATAAAGCGCGGCGAGGATGCCAAGCGTTAGGGACAGCGGGATGGAGATGGCAGCGGCTGTTCCCGCAAGGAAAAGTGTGGTTTTGAAGCGTGGCCACATTTGTTTGGCAACGGAATCGATACCACCTTTGCCTGTGTCGGCCCCTGCAAAACTGGACATATTCGCCTGCGCAAAGCTGGTTCCGAAATCGCCAGTTAAAACACCGCCGAGCCAATCGAAGTAGCGGGTAACTGGGGGTTTGTTCAGGCCGAGGTCTTCGCGAATGGCGGCGACAGCTTCGGGTGTTGCACCTTGTCCTAAGACGTTCTGCGCAAAGTCGCCCGGAAGCGCGTTTACAGAAGCGAAAATCAAAATGGACACGACGATCAGTGTCAAAAGGCCGAGGCCCAGACGTTGTAGGATAATCCCCAATACGGAATTCACACCTATCTCCCTATTTATTATTATTATTGGTCTTATTATTATTATTGGTCGAGCTATTACTCTGACCTGATCAAGGTACGGGTATCGGGCCACAATGCAAGCGGCGCGAACGCAAATGCCTAGGAAAGTTCATCCATGATCGTGACAAGCGCGGATGAAATACCCGGTTCAGACAGGGAATGGCCTGCTGCTGGAATGGTGATCAGGCACGATGCAGGCCAGCGTTCGTGCAGGCGAAAGGCCGTGTGGGGTGGGCAAATCATATCATAGCGGCCCTGAACGATGGACCCGGGGATCTGTTCAATCTTGTGAATATCCTTGAGGATTTGACCGTCTTCGCGCAAAAATCCTGCATTGGCGAAATAATGGTTTTCAATCCGCGCAAAGGCAAGCGCGTAAGATGCAGGAATGGTTCCGCGATTTGGCGATTGTTCTAATGACGCCAGCGCGCTTTCCCATTCTGTCCACGCGCGGGCGAAACGGATTTGGATGTCCTCGTTATCGCAAAAAAGCCGTTTGGCGTAGGCCTCGACAATGTCGTCTTGTTCATCTTGCGGCAAAAGACCCGCGAAATGTGCCCATTCATCGGGGTAAAACGCTGCTGCGCCACCGCCGTAAAACCATTTCAGCTCTGCTTGGGTCATCAAAAAGACACCGCGCAGGACAAGGTGTTTTACACGGGTTGGATGGGTTTCTGCGTAAATCAGCGCAAGGGTTGCGCCCCACGAGCCGCCAAAGACGATCCAATCGGTGATGCCAAGTTCTTTGCGAATGTGTTCGATATCCGCGACCAAATCCCACGTCGTGTTATCGATGATGGAGGCATGGGGGCGTGAACGACCACAGCCACGCTGATCAAACAGGATAACGCGGTAAATATCAGGGTTAAAAAAGCGACGCATTCCTGGGGAACAGCCGCCACCTGGGCCACCGTGCAGAACAACAACGGGGATGCCGTTGGGGTTGCCACATTCCTCCACGTATAGAACGTGTTCGCCCAGAACCGTCATCATACTGTAGTTGTACGGCTGGATTAGCGGGTAGAGGGGACGGGATGCGCCAATTTGGCTCTCGGAATTTCGCATGCTTAGACTATATTAAAGTGAGTTGGGTTGTCCAACAGTGACAGTTTGGGAAAGTGAGCGCAATGGCAGGACCATCAACAGTTGACGCAGGCGAAGTTGCCAAGTTCGAAGCGATGGCGGCGGAGTGGTGGGATGAGGGTGGCAAGTTTAAGCCGCTGCACATGCTGAACCCCTGTCGGTTGGGCTATATCGTAGATCAATTGACGGCCGAATTTGGGCGGGACCAGGATGCGCTCGATAGTTTGAAGGGTTTGCGGATTCTGGATATCGGGTGTGGTGGCGGATTGCTGTCTGAGCCAATGGCACGGTTGGGCGCGACCGTTGTGGGGGCTGATGCGGCTGCTGGGAATATTCCTGTGGCGCAGGTTCATGCTGAACAAATGGGGCTGGATATTGATTATCGCCAAATCACAGCCGAGGAATTGGCCGTGAATGGTGAGCAATTTGATGCAGTTTTGAATATGGAAGTGGTGGAGCACGTTGCCAACCCGCAGGCGTATCTAGATGCGTGTCATGCGCTGTTGAAACCGGGTGGAATTATGATTTGCTCGACGCTGAACCGTAACCCAAAAAGTTTCATGATGGGCATTATCGGTGCAGAGTGGGTTATGCGTTGGCTGCCCAAAGGCACGCATGATTGGGCAAAGTTTATTACGCCAGACGAGCTGTTTTCGTTTATCGAAAAGGCGGGGCTGAAACCTGTGGATCGCAAGGGGTTTGTGTTTAATCCGATCACGTGGAGCTGGTCGATTTCTGCGAAAGACCTGAGCGTGAATTACGTGACCGCGAGTGTGAAGCCCTAAGATTTTAGCGTGGTGCGAAACTCACGTAGCACGGGCAGCGTTGCTTTGATCTTTTGATCGCCCAAGGCCCGTGTGATTTTTTCAAATTCTGGAATAAGTGCGGTTAGCGCCTGATCGCGGGCTGCACGACCTGCGTCGCTGATCGAGACTTGTTTTTTACGTGCGTCATCCCAATCGGGGCGGATGTGGATGTAGCCCACAAGTTCAAGTTTTTTCAGGGTGTTCGTGATTGCGCCTTTGGTCAGCGCAAAACTGCGCGCAAGTTTTACGGGCGATGTTTCACCGACGTGGCCTAGATGGGTCAGCAGTGAAAAATGCGACATTTCCATACCTTTGGGCAGCCTGCGCGACAGCACACCTTTGATCGCTTGATCCGCTGC
Organism: Amylibacter sp.; assembly: GCA_037625035.1. GTDB lineage: Bacteria > Pseudomonadota > Alphaproteobacteria > Rhodobacterales > Rhodobacteraceae > Amylibacter. Next base: position 40,080 of record JASJIO010000078.1, on the reverse strand, counting down.
TATCAGTTCGGAAAACAGCGCAACGGCTAGGTTTATATCGGGTTGGTCAGTCACAAGGTTGGTTTTCTATAGTCACGATCATGGGTTAGCGCGGGAATGCGTTTGCGCGCAGTTTGCACGCAACTGAGGTCTAGATCAACGACATGTGCGCCAGCGTCGGTTCCACCGTCCAAAAGAACCGTGCCCCACGGATCAACAACAAGGGAATGACCGTAGGTTTCGCGGGGTTTACCAGTGGAAATATCGTGCTGGCCCGTTTGTGCGGGGGCAAGGACGAAGCTGCCTGTTTCAATGGCGCGGGCGCGTAAAAGGGCGTGCCAATGTGCGGCGCCAGTGACGGGGGAAAACGCGGACGGCGCGGTTAGGATGGACGCGCCTTGCTGGGCGAGGTGGCGATACAAATGTGGGAATCGCATGTCGTAACAGATCGTCATGCCGATTTTGACGAAGGGTGTTTGTGCAATGGTTGCAGATTCGCCCGGCCTGTATCCTGCGCTTTCGCGGTAGGTTTCGGTTTCGGATACAGCCACGTCGAACATGTGGATTTTATCGTACTGCGCGGTGATTTCACCCTGCGGATTGATCAAGAAAGAGCGGTTTGCAAAGCGCCCGTCTGGATCGTTTGTTTTAAGCGCGAGGGAACCAATGAGCAGCCAAATGTCGTGGTCGGCTGCTTGGGCGCGAAGGGAATTGAGGGTTTCATCGTCAGGCTCGTGCCGTAGCACAGCGTTTTGATGCGTGCGGCTGGTGGAAACGATGTTTGTGACTTCGGGCGTTGCAATCAGGGTCGCGCCCTGTCCTGCCACATCAGCGATAAACGCTTTTGTCTGCGGCAGGTTTTTGGCTGGGTCTTCACCGCTGTTAAGTTGGATCAGACCTACACGCATTAGCTCGCCAGCATTTTATCAAGTTTGCCCGCATGTTCCAGCGCGTGAAGTTCATCGCAGCCACCGATGTGTTTGCCGCCGATAAAAATTTGCGGCACGGAGCGGCCACCGTTGGCACGTTTGATCATCTCGGCCTTTTTGGCCCGGTTAATCATCACGTTGGTTTCATCAAACGCGACCTTTTTAAAATTCAGCAACCGCTTGGCAGCAGAACAAAAACCACAGATCGGTGTGGAGTAGATTTCAACTTTTTTCATTTCAGCAATCCTAACTTGGTTGCTGCCATTTATAGGGTCTTATTCGGGCCTTGCAACGCGGGCGAACACCAGCACGTTCACAGATGCAGCACCGGCATCGAAACAGGCCTCGGCGCAGGCGGATAATGTCGCGCCCGTGGTCATCACGTCATCAATCAGCAGGATCGGTTTGCCCACAATCTGATCGGCCCGTTTGGGATGAACGCGCAGGGCACCGCGTTGGTTTCCAAACCGCTCATCACGGGTCATGTCCTTTTGCGGTTTGGTCGCGCGGATCCGTTGTAAAGCATCCAGAATATGACGCGCAGGACGCTGTGCCGCGATGGCATTTGCAATCAACACAGACTGATTAAAACGTCGCCGTATCATGCGGGTCCAGTGCAGCGGAACGGGGACAAGCGTGGTTTCAGGGCCAATCAGTTGATCCCTGACGCCTACCATCCAGCGGGCCATATGCAGCGCAATATCTTGGCGATCCCCGTGTTTTAACGCGAGCGTCATGCGGCGAAGCGGGCCCTCATACATGCCAACGGCGCGGCCCTTTTTCCAGATCGGCGGGGCAGAATGGCAGGTTTCACACATATCTGTTTCGATGGGATCGCCTTGCAATGGAACGCCGTACGTATCGCACACTGATCCTGCAATGAAAAGCGCATCGGGCCAGCAGATTTGGCACAACATACTTTCGATTTCAGTGTCATCACCGCAGGACAAACACCGTGGCGGATAGGCCAAGCGGATAATTTTTTGTGCGATATGATGGATGTGGTTTTCCTTTCACATGCCTTCGGTGTATCGAGTGTTTCAGAAGGAAACCCCGATGGATACACCTGCCCTTTTCGATCCAAATGCCCTGAATGCGCACCGTTCCCGTGTTGCGGGTGATGATGCGCTATTTTTACACAAATTTGCAGCGTCTGAGGTTTCAGAAAGGCTGAAAGACGTCAACAGAACGTTTACGGATACCGCGTTTGTTGGCTGGCAAGGGCGCTTATGGGCCAAGAAAATCGGGATTTTTCCGCGATTTATTCCTGATGCGGATGTGTTGGATTTGCAACCCGAAAGCTGTGATCTGATCGTGCATTGCATGGGTTTGCACTGGGCGAATGATCCTGTTGGACAGCTGATCCAGATGCGGCGTGCGCTGCGCCCTGATGGGCTGATGATTGCTGTGATGTTTGCGGGTGAAACGCTGAATGAACTGCGCCAGTCGTTGACCCAAGCAGAGGCAGAGGTTGTCGGTGGAATATCCCCGCGCGTGGCCCCGATGGCAGAGTTGCGCGGATTGGGGGCGTTGTTGCAGCGCGCCAGTTTTGGACTGCCTGTGGCGGATATTGAACCCGTGCGCGTTGCCTATGAAACACCGTGGCATTTGATGCGTGAGTTGCGTGCGATGGGTGAAGGAAACGCGCTGACAGATCGTGCAAAATCATTCGCGCGGCGACAAATTTTTGTGCGCATGGCCGAGATTTATACACGCGATTATTGCGACGACGGACGGATGATGGCGACGTTTGAATTGGCGTTTTTAACGGGCTGGGCCCCAAGCGAAACGCAGCAAAAACCGCTTCGGCCAGGGTCGGCGACAACGCGGTTGGCGGATTTTCTGGGTGCGACAGAATTGGGCGAAGATGGGGAAAAGGCTTGATTGATTGCGCAATTGGGATATCTCCCATCTAACAAAAGAGAGTTTTTTGATGATGATTGATACGCGCCCACCCCATTCTGGTGAAGATCACCCAACTGTCAGCTTTGGCAAAGTTGGGGTGATCCTGTGCAACCTCGGTACCCCAGACGGGACAGATTATTGGTCTGTGCGCCGATATCTGAGCGAATTTTTGTCTGATAAACGCGTTGTCGATGTACCTACGTGGAAATGGCAGGCGATTTTGCAGTTGATTATCCTGTCGTTTCGCCCGTTTACATCGGGTGCCGCGTATAAATCCATCTGGAACGAGGAGCGAAACGAAAGCCCATTGCTAACCACGACACGCGAGCAATGCGAGGCGCTGACGCCAGTACTGAAGGGCATGTTTGGCGATCAAGTTGAGGTGGATTTTTGCATGCGATATGGCAATCCATCGACAGACAGCGTGATCGAAAACATGCAAAAACGTGGCTGTGATCGAATCGTGTTTTTTCCGCTATATCCCCAATATTCTGCGACAACGACGGGCACTGCGAATGATCAGGCGTTTCGTGCGTTGATGAAAATGCGCTGGCAACCGAGCATTCGATGCGTGCCTGCATATTTCGAAAACCCACTCCATATCAAAGCGTTGGCAGCCACAGTTCGTGAGGCCTATGCCAAGATGGATGTGGAACCCGATGTTTTGATCACGTCCTATCACGGCATTCCGTTGCGCTATTTGATGGAAGGTGATCCGTATCATTGTCACTGCCAAAAAACGACGCGTTTGTTGCGTGAAGAGTTGGGTTGGGAGGCGGAAAAAATCCACCTGACGTTCCAATCGATTTTCGGCCGCGAGGAATGGCTAAAGCCGTATACCGTGAAGGAAGTGGCGCGGTTGGCGAAAGAGGGCAAGAAGAATATCGCGGTAATGGCACCGGTGTTTTCATCCGATTGCATCGAGACGCTGGAAGAGATCAACGAAGAGATTAAGGACGCATTTATTGAGGCTGGCGGTGAGACATTCACCTATATTCCATGCTTGAACGCGCGGCCCGATCACATTGAAATGATGGCAAATATCGTGGAAAACGAGGCCGCTGGCTGGTTAAAGTAGGTCGCGCAAAGTTGCGATTAACGGAATGTCTGCGGGTGGCATAGGGTAATTGCGCATCTCAGAAACTTTGACCCATTTCAGGGTCTGATTTTCGCGTGGCGTGGGGATGCCATCCCATTTTCGACAGGCAAATACCGGCATTAGCAGGTAAAAATCATCGTAGGCGTGGCTGGCAAATGTAAGCGGCGCAAGACAACTGGACCACGTATTGATGCCGAGTTCTTCTTCCAATTCGCGGATGAGGGCGGCCTCTGGTGTTTCGCCGCTCTCGACCTTACCGCCCGGAAATTCCCACAGGCCCGCCATTGATTTGCCTTCTGGGCGCTGGGCCAACAAAACGCGGCCGTCTTTGTCGATTAGGGCGACAGCGGAAACGAGGATTGTTTTCATGAACGATAATCCGCGTTAATCGTGATATATCCGTGGGTTAGATCGCATGTCCAAACCTTTGCTGTGCCTGTTCCAATACCCAGATCGGTGCTGATTTTCAGTTCTTGGTTTTTCATATACGCGACACCTGCGTCTTCGGTGTAATCTGGGGAAACCCAGCCGTTTTCAGCGACGAGGATATCACCAAAATGGATGCTGATTTTGTCGCGATCGGCGGGTTCGCCAGATTTTCCAACGGCCATAACAACGCGGCCCCAGTTTGGGTCTTCGCCAGCGGCGGCGGTTTTCACCAGCGGGGAATTTGCAATGGCAAGCGCGACTGTTTGTGCGCTGGCATCCGAGGATGCGCCAGTCACAGCGATTTCGATGAATTTAGTCGCGCCTTCGCCATCTTTTACCACCAAATGAGCCAATTCGCGCATGACATGGTGCAATGCGTTGGCGAGTTTTTGGCCATCAATGCTGTCAGCATCGGTGATTTGCGCGTTGCCTGCCGCGCCTGTGGCATAGGCAAGGAGCGTGTCGGATGTGGAGGTGTCGCTGTCCACGGTGATGGCGTTAAATGTTGTTTGGTTTTGAGCGCTTATCATATTTTGAAGTGCAGGCGAGGTAACAGCGGCGTCGGTGAAAATGTAGACGAGCATGGTGGCCATGTCTGGTGCGATCATGCCTGATCCTTTGGCGAAACCTGCGATTTGGATGGTTTTCCCGTCGATTTCAACGCTGTGTGCAGACCCTTTTGCGAAGGTGTCAGTGGTTAGAATTGCACCAGCTGCGATGGGGGCATTTGCGGGGGAAAGGTTCGCTGAAAGATCGCCCAAAACAGCGATGATTTTGTCGTGTGGGAGGGGTTCACCGATAACACCTGTGGAGGATGTGAGAATGTTTTGTGGCTTTGCTTTCAGAAGTTTGGCGGCAGAAGCGGATACAAATTTGACCGATGCGTCGCCCGTTTTACCAGTAAACGCGTTGGAGTTGCCTGAGTTCACGACGACGCCCATCACGTCGGCGACGGTGTCTGATTTTTGCAGGTCGGCCAATTTCGCCTGACAATCGAGAACGGGGCCAGAGCGGGTGGCGGAGCGGGTGAAAATGCCAGCGACTGCGCTGTTTGCTGCGATTTGGGCGAGCATGACATCGTCACGGCCTTGGTATTTCACGCCAGCGGCCCCTGCCGCAAAGCTGACGCCGCCGATTTCTGGAAGTTCTGGAAAGCCTGCTGGCGGGGCCAAAGGCGAGACTGTTGGCAGGGTGGGCTGAATATTGAGTTCAGCCTTCAACCCTATGATCTTTGTTCTTAATTTACTGATCTTGCGTTTCAGTTTTGCCTTTGGTTTTGCCATGATCTTAATCGTTCAACATATCAGTGTTGCGAATAACGGAGGGATCGATTTCGATATCGACGCGTTGAATATCTGCCGTAAGTTGCAGTTTTTCGATGTGGTCACCGACAGCTTTTGTTTTCATGCTATCCATCAATTGGGCGCGGACCTCGACCAAGGTTGGTTTTGGTTTTTCGCGCTTTTCGTTCAGCTTCATTACGTGCCAGCCGAATTGGGTCTTCACGGGCGTAGATATTGTGCCTGGTTCAAGGGCCACGACGGCTTGTTCAAATTCTGGAACCATTTGGCCCAAGCTAAACCAGCCCAAATCGCCGCCTCTGGGGCCTGATGGGCCTGTTGATTTCTCCTTTGCCAACTCAGAAAAATCTGCTCCGCCTTCAAGAGTTGTTACCAATTCTTTGGCTTCATCTTCAGTTTTCACAAGGATGTGGGCCGCGCGATATTCTTCATCACCTTTGGTATCGGTGTATTGTTCGCCATAGGCTTTTTCGATCAGTTCTTCTGTTGTCGCGGCGTCTTCGATTTTAGTCAGGGCTTCGCTGGCGAGCAATGCGCGGGTTTCATTTTCGATGGCCAGTTGAATGGCCTTTTGGTTCACGTCTACATCAACAGACAACGTTGTTTGTTGGATCAACTGCTCCATCACGCCTTTGAACAAATCTGCATCTGGCAATTGTTGAAACCGTTCCGGAAGGCGGCTTGCCAATGCGATTACGTGGCCCACGGTGATATCTTGGCCATTCACGGTCGCGACCACAGTTTGTGCAGTTGGGGCATTTTGGGCGATTGCGGTTGTTGCCATAAAAACGGCCAAAGTGGATGATGCGATAAAGCGTGCGATTTTCATGAATTTACTCCGAAATTAACCCGAAATTACGCGGGCGGATAAAGTATTTGTGTCGCCTGTTTTTAGGGGCAACGTTGACAGTACCAACAGACCCGCTTAGATGCAATTCTGGCATGAATGCAAGGACCGCGAGGCGTTGAAAAACCTTTACGCTGACAGGGACAAAGCCACAAGATAGGCTTTGGGACGTTCTTTCACAGTCGCGTCAGATAATTGCCGCAAAATAAGCGGCCTTGAAGATAAAACGGAGCAGGTATGCTGGGCTTAAATACGATTGGTAAGAAAATCTTTGGCACGGCCAATGATCGTAAGGTCAAAAAGGTGCAGCCGTTGGTGGCGAAAATCAACGCATTGGAGCCGGATTTCATCGCGCTCAACGATGACGGGATCAAAGCCAAGACCGAAGAATTTAAGGCGCGGTTGGCGAAGGGCGAGAGCCTGGACGATTTGTTGCCAGAAGCATTTGCCAATGCGCGCGAAGCGGCAAAGCGGACATTGGGGTTACGGCCCTTTGATGTGCAGCTGGTGGGTGGGATATTCCTACACCATGGTGACATTGCAGAAATGAAAACGGGTGAAGGCAAGACGCTTATGGCGACCTTGCCTGTGTATTTGAACGCGCTAACGGGACGCGGCGTGCATGTCGTGACGGTAAACGATTACCTTGCGAAACGTGACGCAGAGTGGATGGATCAGGTGTATTCATTCCTTGGGATGACGACAGGTGTTGTGTACCCGAACATGGATGACGTTAAAAAGATTGCGGCGTATCGTGCGGATATTACCTACGCGACGAACAACGAATTGGGCTTTGATTATCTGCGCGACAACATGAAATCGGAGTTGAGCCAGATTGCCCAGCGCGACCATTATTTCGCGATTGTAGATGAGGTTGATTCAATCCTGATCGACGAAGCACGGACACCGTTGATTATTTCTGGCCCTGCGGAGGATCGTTCTGATCTGTACATCAGTGTCGATAATTTCATTCCGACGTTGACCGAAGAGCATTATGCCATCGACGAAAAGCAACGCTCAGCTGTGCTGAGCGAAGAGGGCAACGAGTTTGTTGAACAACAGTTCCTCGCGCTCGGTTTGTTGGAAGATGGGCAATCCCTTTACGACCCTGAGAGCACGACGATTGTGCATCACGTGAACAACGCGTTGCGTGCGCACAAAATGTTTTTGCGGGAAAAAGATTACATCGTGAAGAACGGTGAGGTCATGTTGATCGACGAATTCACGGGTCGGATGATGGATGGGCGTCGCCTGTCCGATGGATTGCACCAAGCGATTGAAGCCAAAGAAGGCGTCGATATTAAACCAGAAAACGTGACATTGGCATCTGTGACGTTCCAGAATTATTTCCGCCTGTACGACAAATTGGCCGGTATGACGGGTACTGCACAGACCGAAGCCGAGGAATTTGGCGAGATTTACGGTTTGGGCGTGATTGAAGTGCCAACCAATCAGCCGATTGCACGGATTGATGACCACGACGCGATTTATCGCACCGCCAAGGAAAAATACACGGCGATCGTCGAGGAAATCGCGAAGGCGTATATGAAGGGGCAACCAACGTTGGTTGGGACCACCTCGATTGAGAAATCAGAGTATTTGTCATCGTTGATGAAAGACACTGGGTTGCTGAAGGTCATTTCCGAGAACCTGCGCGTGTGTGCCGCGAACATGAAGAAAGAAGAAGACCAGAAGAAATACACCGATTGGGCCGATGGAATTGCTGCCTTGGCAGAGCTGCCTGACGGTATCCCACATAATGTTTTGAACGCGCGGTTCCACGAACAGGAAGCGGGCATTGTTGCAAACGCTGGCAAGCCTGGTGCGGTGACGATTGCGACGAACATGGCGGGTCGTGGTACGGATATTCAGCTGGGCGGTAATGTCGATATGCAGGTGTTTGACGCGATTGAAGCGGCTGGCGATGATGCGGATCCAGTTGCCATTCGCGAAACGATTACAGCTTCAGTTGCTGTGGAGAAACAAAAGGCGCTGGATGCGGGCGGGCTGTATGTTTTGGCAACAGAACGCCACGAAAGCCGCCGAATTGATAATCAGTTGCGGGGCCGTTCTGGTCGCCAAGGCGACCCGGGAAAATCCAGCTTTTTCCTAAGCTTAGAAGACGATCTTATGCGGATTTTCGGATCTGAGCGTTTGGACAAAGTTCTGGGCACGCTTGGCATGGCCGAGGGTGAAGCGATTATCCATCCGTGGGTAAACAAGTCGCTAGAAAAGGCACAGGCGAAGGTTGAAGGACGTAACTTTGACATTCGTAAACAGTTGCTGAAATTTGACGATGTGATGAACGATCAGCGTAAAGTGATCTTTGGTCAGCGGTTCGAAATTATGGAAGCAGACGACCTGTCCGAGACCATAAAAGACATGCGCGACGATGTGATTGATGATTTGGTGAACGAATACATTCCACCAAAAAGCTATCCAGATCAATGGGATGCCGAAGGGCTTTATGGTAAGGTAATCGAACAAGTCGGCCTTGATGCGCCTGTGATTGATTGGGCCAATGAAGAAGGTATCGACGGCGATGATCTGCGTGAACAGATTACCAAAGAAGCAGATAAATTCATGGCCAAAAAGGTTGTAGATTTTGGGGCCGACCAATTCCGCAATGTTGAAAAGCAGGTTCTACTGCAAACCATCGATAAAAACTGGCGCGAGCATTTGATCACGCTGGAGCAATTGCGATCTGTTGTAGGGTTCCGTGGGTATGCGAACCGTGATCCGTTGAACGAATACAAAACAGAATCATTTGAGCTGTTCCAAGGGATGTTGGATGGTTTGCGTTCAGAAGTAACGGGTCAACTGGGCCATGTTCGCATTCTCTCTGAGGTGGAACGCAATGAAATTATGCAACAAATGCAAGCTGAGGCAAAGGCAGAACAAGTCGCTTCTGGTATGCCTGTAGCTGAACCGACGGACCCTGTTGCGAGATTCGTTGAAGATGATCCGTCAACTTGGGGCAACCCCGGGCGAAACGCATCTTGTCCATGTGGAAGCGGGAAAAAGTTCAAACAGTGTCACGGAAAGTTGTGATTTAGGCAGTTTGATGCGGGACAATGTCAAATTGTCCCGCATCACCCCTGAAACAGGGTAAAAGCCAGATTTCCGCCAAAGTCTGAATTTTGATCGTTTCCTGCTCGGCACAAAAAGGCCCGTAAAGGACCAAGTTGCCCACCCAAAGCCGCCCACATTGATCGTTAGTTTTAGATAAGTTCAAAAACTTATCGAGGCGATCATACAAATTAACGACAAACTTATGACTTTGGTTACCGGCGCAGTTCTGGCGGTTGGTGGTGCTACGGCCAGCTTGTTTCTGGGTGAGGACGCTGGGCAAAGCGCTGATCCGCAAACAATCGTTGTTGCAAGTTTGGCGACGCCGTCTATTCCAACTGCCACGGATTCAGCAATGGCACGCGTTGCTACGGATGCCGTAACTGCGGATGCGCCTGAGTTGCCTGACATGCCAGCCAAAGGCGACGCCGCGATTGCTGGCGTTGACGCCGATCTGGTTTTGCAGCGATTGAGCCAGCAAAACGGATTGAGCGCGATGATGTGGGCACAGATTTAAGCAAAGTAGCGGTTTTGGCACAGATGCCAGCCTTAGCTATGCCACAAGATTTCAGCGATATCACACTAACACACACCCAGCGGCGTTTGATGCGCCGAGCCAACCGCGTGTTGCTTCGAACTTGCCTGATCTGGCGTTCGACATTGCTGATTTAGTGAAAATTCCAACACTTGCGCAGGTAAGTTGTGCGCTGGATATTCGTGCAACGCCGATTCTTGGCGCGCGCGTGACGTTAAAGTTGATTGCGCCGTGTCATCCCAATGTTGTCGTGACAATCAAACACGGCGGGTTGCAGTTTAAAGAACGTTTGGATGCAAATGGTGTGATTGAATTGAAAATCCTCGTGTCGGTGGTTCGATTCCGCCCTCGGGCACAATTTAAGACAACAATAACAATGACTTAATCTGGTGTAAAATTTCAAAAAAATCGCCAAAATCAAAAACACACCTTAAACACACTTTTTGCTGTGTTGCTGACTATTTTTAGGGCTGAATCGCTGTGTTGAACACAGTGATAGGCATCAGCGTGTTAGCGGCAGTAATTGTGCTGCTGCCTCGTGAGCATGCTTTTACTTGATCGCTTGGCGTTGGCTACAGCCAGAAGCCAAGATCTTTTATTTAGTTTTTTGACGCATAACGCCGAGGGGCTTAACATTTGAGAGGGTGTTGTCAGACAAACTTGACGGTTTTGCTGTTGATTCCTATTTTGGTAAATGACAACATGTAATCCCTTCTAATATTTAAAGACATCATTTGAAATCATCCGATTAGCAGTGAAGTATTGCATCCGTTATCCATTGAGCCTTCGTTAGATGGAAGACACATTGCTTGGAGCGGATATGACAAATTAATAGTCTATTATGGTCAAGTTAAAGGAATGTAAGGTACGGTTCTTGGAACTTCCTGTGCTTCAACACCATGTTTAACACAGCTATTTTGGTCTACATCCAAATGACAGTAAAAACACACTATTAAGCACACCTTAAATATTGCTTTATAAGCTACTGTTATCGAATATTTAAATTACACCACTCCATTGAAAATCCCTGCGTTTGCAGAATACTCGCGTTTCGACATCGAGCTGGCGGATGGAACAACATCAACAGTTGGCGCGTATATCGCGGGTCTGTCTGCGCTGGAACGTGTTGGCATTGCTTGGGTTGGTGAAAACGACACCTTTTTGCATGCGCTGCAAAACGGTGCAGACATTGGAGATGCGGGCCATATTTGGCGCATGAACCCAAATACATTTGCTAAATCGCGCATGAATGGTGGCGGTTATCTGGTTGCGCTGGGCGATCCAAGCATCGAGAATGCGCAATTGGCACAGGTTTACACGCTGCAACAACGTTCGAAGAAACAGGCGCAAATCGTGAAATTGCAGATCGAAACACTGCGCAGTGACACGGCTTGTGGTGGTGAATTGGTGTTACGATTGGCCCATCACCGAGTGAATAGCGGCGCGGCGCAAAGCGAATTGTCACTTAACCTGCCAGATTGCGGCGCACAAGAAACCAGTCTTCTGTTGAAAAACAGGATCAAAGACATGAAAGTGGCTCGTAAGTAAAAACGAGGGTTATTATGCGTTTCTTTGATTTGCGTGCGGCAGCAATTGCGGCTGTTTGTGTTTTCAGCCCTTCTATTGGTTTGACCCAAGAGATCGTTCTGTCTGCCAAAGACGGCGATCAAAAAGTTACGGGAACCCTAATCAAATATGATGGCGAGTTTTTCCGAGTAGAAACTGAATTTGGCCCTGTAACTGTGGATGCGCGAACTGTGCTGTGTGACGGCGCGGCCTGCGATGGGTGAACCGTAGATATCGTTGCCGTTGATCGAAGCGTTTGCCCTATTCCAAGGTGGATCCGTTCCATTTGCAGGGACAGATCCGCAAATTGTGACGATCACGATCGAGGGCAGTGATGTGTTGGCCAAGGTTTCCGTTTCGCAAGGATCGACGGACAGCTTGAAAGACGGATCAGACACGATTTTGTTTTTAACTTTGCCATCGACTAGCCCCTCAAACGCACAAGTTATCGGGTTGGATGCGGTTGTGATTGCATCGTCAGACGTGAATCCTGTTGGGGCCATCACGCTCGATCAAATGCGGAGTGTTTTGAATGGGTCGATCACTAATTGGAAAGATTTGGGCAGTGGCGATTCTGCAATTACGGTTCACGTTGCGGATGGTGATGCTGGGTTTCAGGCCAAAGTAAAGGCGCTGGGGCTAGAGCCGACTGCCAGCGCGTTTGTGACACAACACGCACGGATGAAAGATTTGGCATATGCCGTGGAAAATGACCCATTTGGCGTGACCGTTGTTCCGTTTTCAGGATTGCGTACGGCGCGGGCGATGGAGTTGCGCGGGGCCTGTGGAATGCACAATGAGGCGAAGATTTTCAAAGTTCAGTCTGGTTCTTATTCGCTGAATTTTGCGCTGTCAGTTTCTAAGCCCAATAAACGGTTGCCAATATTTGCGTGGGAATTTCTGGAGTTTTTGGAAACCGAGCAGGCGCAGGCGGTTATCGCGGATTTAGGATTTGGTGATCTGGGGATTCGGACGCGGGAATTGGATTCGCAGGGGCAGCGTTTGGCCAATTCGGTGATGATCATTGGCAAAGAAGTGCGCGAGATGATGACGATCATGTCGGGGGCGCAATTGCTGTCTTTGACGTTTCGTTTTGAAGCGGGATCAACGCGGCTTGATGGGCCATCCAAGGAAAACGCAGAGGCGCTAGTTGCCGGAATGATCCTTGGGAATTACGCCGATAAAGTGGTTTACCTGATGGGATTTTCGGATGGGGATGGGCGTGCGCGGCAAAACAAAGCGTTGCCAAAAGATCGGGCGGAGGCCGTTCGAGCAGAATTGATCAAGGCGGTACCTGAAGGGGTGTTGGCCCAGCGCGCATGAAGCAATCGCGCAGACGTTTGCGGTGATCCTTGGAAAATTCAGTCGTGGCGCGATCAAAGGCGGCTGGTTGTGCAGCCTGGTCGAATTGCAGCAGGGGTTGTTCGTTAAATGCGTTTGTCATGCCGCAAGTTTGCGCGGCAATGGTTAATCAGAGGTAAATCAGGGTTGGATTTCAGGGCTGTGTCGGGTGGAATAAACCTGCGGGGGATTGGGTGAAGATTTCCACACCGTCTGCCGTGACGCCCATCGAGTGTTCGAATTGCGCGGACAGGTGTTTATCGCGAGTGATTGCTGTCCAGTCGTCGGCGAGGACTTTGGTTTCTGGGCGACCCAAGTTCACCATCGGTTCGATCGTGAAGAACATGCCTTCTTCCAGAACGGGGCCAGTGCCCCAGCGGCCGTAGTGCAGCACGTTTGGTGGCGAATGGAAGACGCGGCCCAGACCGTGACCGCAGAAATCGCGCACAATGGAGCATTTGTTTGCCTCGACGTAGCGTTGGATTGCCGCACCGATATCGCCAAATGTGTTGCCCAGTTTTACTTGGTCGATGCCGATCATCAGCGCGTCGTGAGTGACTTGGATCAAGCGTTCGGCGTAGGGTTTTGGTTTGCCCGCGACGTACATGCGAGAATTGTCACCATACCAGCCATCGAGGATGCAGGTAACGTCGATGTTGAGGATATCGCCGTCAAACAGCGTGTCATCGGTGCGTTTGTTTTTGTCGTTTTTCCAAGACGGGATTTTGCTGCCTGGGATACCGTGACAGACCACGTGGTTGACCGAAATACACGATGATTTCGGGTAGCCTTTGTAGCCGAGTGTGGCGGGGACGGAGCCGTTGGCGATCATGAAATCGTGGCACAGTTGATCGAGGTCGTCGAGCTTTGCACCCGGTACAACATAGGGGCCGATCATGTCGAGGATTTCTGCGGCCAAGCGACCAGCGCGGCGCATGCCGTCGAATTCTTCGGGGGAATGAAGGGTGATGCCGTCTTTGTTGAGCCGTGGTGCCACGAGGTTTCTCCGGTAGATTGATCGTGCGGGTGATAGAGGAATTGGTGCGAATTTGCCAGTGGGGGGGGTTATTTTTATTGAACGGGGAGTTCGGCGGCAAGATTGACGGTATTGGGGGTGATATCGCAGGCGTAGGCGAGGGTTTCAACGCCTGCGGCCGAGGCGGATTTATAGGCGACGGAATAGGCGGGATCTAGCGCGTGGGCGAGGCGGAATTTATCACAATCAGTGCGTTGTACGAGGTAGAACATGACAGCGCGGTGGCCATCGTGAACCATTTGGGTGAGTTCATTGAGGTGTTTTGTACCCCGTTGCGTAACGGTGTCTGGGAATTCGGCCCAGCCATTTGGGGCGGTTAGGGTGACGTTTTTGACCTCGACATAGCAATCGGGGAGTGCGTCGTCCGTTAGCAGGAAATCGATGCGGGAATTTTTGCCATATTTGGATTCGGGTTTGATGTTGGCGTAGGGGGCGAAGGTTGGGATTCGTTTGGCGAGGAGTGCTTCTTTCACAAGGCGGTTGGTGAGCGCAGTGTCGATGCCAGCAAAGTGATTATCTGCCAGTTCAACGAATTTCCAGCTGTAGTTGAGTTTGCGTTTTGGGTCGTTGCTGGGTTCTAGCCAGACACGGAGACCTTCGTCTTTTAAGCCTGTCATTGCGCCTGTGTTTGCGCAGTGGGCCACGACAACCTCGCCGTTTTCCAGCGTACAATCTGCGAGGAAGCGTTTGTAGCGACGGATCAATGTGGCGGGAATTAGGGGGGTGGAGAATTGCATTTGGCGAGCGTATGACTGTGATAACAGAAGGACAAGAGACATGAGTAATCCTACGGCGGCGATGTTGGTAATTGGTGATGAAATTTTATCAGGGCGCACGCGGGATGCGAATATGTACCATCTGGCGGGGCGACTGAGCGAGATGGGGATTGATCTGAAGGAAGTGCGTGTCGTTTCGGATGAGGACGGCGAAATTGTAGGCGCAGTGAACGGGCTGCGCGGCAAGTTTGATCATGTGTTTACCAGCGGTGGGATTGGGCCGACGCACGATGACATCACGGCAGATAATGTAGCAGCCGCGTTTGGTGTGCCGATTGGGCCACGCGAAGATGCGATTGCGATTTTGGCGACGAACTACGCGAATGGGCGTGATGATATTAACGAACCACGGATGCGGATGGCGCGGATCCCTGAGGGGGCGGTCTTGATTGATAATCCGATTTCCAAAGCGCCTGGATTTAGCATTGAAAATGTGCATGTGATGGCGGGTGTTCCTAAGATTTTTGAGGTGATGCTGGATGGGGTATTGGCGAAATTAACGGGTGGCGATCCTGTGGTTTCGGAAACGGTGCGCTTGCACATTCCTGAAGGGGATGTTGCGGGGCCGTTGGGGGAAATTGCCAGCGCGTTTCCTGCGGTTTCGATTGGGTCGTATCCGTTTTCGAATGCAGAAGGGTATGGCACAAATATTGTGATGCGCGGGACAGATTTGGCGATGGTTGCACAGGCAGCAGGCAAAGTGCGGGTGATTTTCGATGCCGACTGAAGCCGATCTGTTTGATGCAGTTGATGCGACTTGGCCTGCGCATAAATTCACGGATGTGGATGGATGGATTATTCGCGATGGTCGCAGTGGTGGGCAACGGGTTTCGGTGGCCTCTGGAATTGGGGATATATCTGTGGCCGAGGCGGCAATGGGGCAGGAAAAGCTGTTCATGATCCAAGTGGATCAGGCGCAGTTGGATGCTGAATTGGCGGATCGTGGGTACGAAGTGAAAGAACCTGTGGATTTGTTGGTTGGCTATGCGGCCACAATCGCGGATGGGTTTAGACCGAAGCTAGACGCGATTTTTGCGGAATTTCCGATGCCAATTCTGGCAGAGATTTGGGCTGAGGGTGGCATTGGCTCAGCGCGGTTGGATGTTATGGAACGCGCGAATTGCGACAAGACGTTTGTGATGGGGCGCATTGATGCGTGCGCGGCGGCGGCGTTTGTTGGGGTATCAAACGGGATTTGCATGGCCCACGCGGTTGAGGCTTTGGCCCGTGAACAGAGGCGCGGTGTTGCGGAAAAAATGATGCGAGCGGCGGCCTGGTGGGGGTTGCAACACGGGGCGGCGACGTTTTGTGTTTTGACAACACAGGCAAATTCTAGTGCACAAAGGCTGTATCGCAAGTTGGGCATGGAAACCGCGACGCAGTACCATTATCGTATCAAAACATAAGGGGATTATCATGACCGAGAAAGTAACCGCGCTAAATTTGCCGATGGCGGAATTGCCGCCCGAAACACAGCGATATTTTGATATTTGCACTGAAAAGTTAGGGTTTATCCCAAACGTGTTGCAATCTTATGCGCATAATGTGGATAAGTTGAACACATTTACGGGCATGTATAATGATCTGATGCTGGGTGAAAGCGGACTGTCTAAGCTGGAGCGCGAGATGATCGCGGTTGTGGTTTCATCGCATAACAAATGTTTCTATTGTTTGGTGTCCCACGGTGCAGCGGTGCGTCAGTTGAGCGGCAAGCCAGATTTGGGCGAGGCCCTTGTGATGAATTACCGCGTTGCAGATGTGACGCCAAAACAACGTGCGATGCTGGATTTTGCGGTAAAAATGACCGAAGCAAGTGCCAAGATCGAAGAACCAGATCGCCAGATTTTGCGCGATGCGGGTTTGTCAGATGCAGATATCTGGGATGTTGCAGCGGTCGCGTCATTTTACAACATGTCGAACAGGTTTTCATCTGCCGTCGCGCTGGAACCGAATGCGGAGTATCATAGCGCGTACCGATGAAATTTGGCCTCGTTCTTTTTTGTTGTGCATTAACTGCGCCATCCTTTGGTGCGGCTGAATTTGTATTGCAATTGCCGCTGGGTGCGAAGGCAACCTATTCGCAAATTGAAACAACGCTGCCCGCGAACGTGCCAGTTGCGCCATTTGCAGATGGGGGATTGTTGACGGAAAAAACGCCGCGAAATATCAAGCGTACAGTTTGGGCGATGGGCGGAGAGCAAATGATTTCTGAGGTGCGATCAGGGATTGCTACGCAGTTGGAACGGTCTGGCTATGAAGAAATTTTATCCTGCGTTGCCAAGGAATGTGGCGGCTATGATTTTCGCTTCGCGATTGAGGTCGTAGACGAGCCTATGATGCGCGTGGATCTGCGTGATTTTCAGTTTATCACAGCCAAGCAAACCGTTTTAGAAAGCCCAGCGTATGTGACCTTTCTGCTGAGTAAATCGCCGGTTTCGGTTTATGTGCAAATGACCGAATACCGACCTACTACCGATGGCGGTGCGCTGGTTGAAACTGTGGAGGTTGGGCCTGTTGCAGCAATCGGTGTGCCATTGCAGATCAGCAGCGAGATTTCGATTGTTTTGGAAGGGCTGACCTTTGATGCCGGAAGCACGGAGTTGGGTGCTGATCCAAATGGTGCGCTGGCTGCGTTGGCAGAAAAGATGAAGGCGGATGAAGGCATTCGTGTTTTGTTGGTTGGGCATTCGGATATGTCTGGATCGGCCGAGGGCAATATCACCGTGTCGCGCCGCCGTGCCCGATCTGTGCGCGAAGCATTGATCCGCGATCACGGGATTTCGGAAAACCGTTTGGAAGCACACGGCGTTGGGTTTTTATCGCCCCGTGCCAGCAATGACACGAAAGAAAGCGCACAAAAAAACCGCCGTGTAGAGGCCGTTTTTTCAAGATAGAAGTTTGATGAGGCGTCAAACCTCTATCTATTTTTAGCCCCAGCCTTCTGTGCCTTTGTTTTTGAAGTGTTCAACCAAGAAGTCGATGAACGCGCGCAGTTTTGGTTGCGTGTACAAGCCTGGTGGGTAAACCACGTGGATGCCCAGTTTTTCGACTGGTAGATCAGGAAGCACGGCTTTCAAGCGGCCATCTTCTACGGCTTCGTGGTACAGAAAGCTTGGCAAATATGCGATGCCGAGACCTGCTTCGGCAGCTTGTAGCAAGGACTGACCGTCATTTACTGTAAGCGCACCACCTGCACGGATCAGGCGTTTTTCGCCAGAAGCCGATGTGATTTTCCACGAGTTGCCAGAAGATTGGTTCGAGAAATGCAGCAGTTTGTGCTGTGCAAGATCGTCGATCTTTTGGGGAACACCATGTTCGTAGAAATATTTCGGGGAACCAATCACACGCATGCTGGTATCGGCCAATTTCCGGGCCCGAAGGGAGGAGTCTTGCATTTCGCCGATGCGAATAGCCAGATCGAACCCTTCGGACAGAAGGTCAACGTTGCGGTTTGATAGAACCATGTTGACGTTAATTTCAGGGTAGCGGGTAAGGAACGCGCCGAGGACTTTGGAGATGTGGTTCACACCAAAATCCAAAGTTGCCGACAAGCGAAGGGAGCCGCGCGGTGTAGATTGCATGGATGTGACCATCGCATCTGCTTCGCCTGCATCATCCAGAACTTGGCGTGCTTTATCATAATACGCGAGGCCGATTTCTGTCGGGCTAACACGGCGTGTTGTGCGGTTTAAAAGACGTGCGCCGAGGCGTGCTTCTAAAGATGACACATGCTTTGAAATTGCTGATTTAGACAGGCCAATTTTGCGGGCTGCGTCTGTGAATCCACCTAGGTCAACGACACTGGCGAATGATTCCATTTCTGTTAAACGATCCATAACTCTTTACCTCATAACTGAACTTCTCGATTGGGTTATGTATGGTGGGAGATTGCGTCACCAATTTGGAAACAAAGGGACATTCACTGGCCACATTTGGGTATTTTTGGGGCAATGTGAACAATGAAACAATCGCGGAAAATTGGGAAAAAACGGATATCGTGTTGTAATTGTACAGTTTTCGCAAAAACAATAAAGGCAGCGCCTGACACAATCCGCGTGAGGGGGCCGTATTGGTGCGAAATCGCGTTCAATCTTTTGGTCTGGCCATTGTTCTGATTCTGGAAACGAAAGTGCAGGAAAGGTGTTGACCCGTTTGTATTGTTGTATCACGGCTTACAGCAACAGTATTTGGGAGACGATCATGAACAAGCAAGCACCGATGAACCACCGACCCACTGAAGAGCTGGTTGCGCTGAACGCAGCACATCATATTCAGCCTTTTGCAAATGGCGCTGTCACTAAGACGACTGGCAGCCGTGTGATTACGCGGGCCGAGGGTGTTTACCTTTATGATAGTGAAGGCGCGCGCATTCTGGATGGGATGGCGGGGTTGTGGTGTGTGAACATCGGCTATGGCCGCGATGAGCTGGCAGATGTGGCCCAGCGCCAGATTAAGCAGTTGCCCTACTATAATACGTTCTTTCAGACGACCCACCCGCCAGTTGTTGAATTGGCGACAAAGATTGCCGAACTGACGCCTGGGGATTTGAACCACACGTTCTTTGGGAATTCGGGATCAGATGCGAATGACACGAACATTCGTTTGGTCCGTCATTACTGGGCATCTAAAGGGAAGCCTGAAAAGCAGACCATTATTTCGCGCGAAAATGCGTATCATGGATCGACAGTTGCCGCTACGGCGCTGGGCGGTATGGCGCACATGCATGTTCAAGGCGCAGAAGGCGTTGCTGGGATTGCGCATATCGGACAGCCCTATTGGTGGGTGTACGGCGAGGATATGTCGCCAGAGGAGTTCGGTCTGAAATGCGCGCAGGAATTAGAAACCAAGATCAATGAGCTGGGCGAAGACAAGGTTGCGGCGTTTATCGCGGAGCCTGTTCAGGGTGCGGGCGGGGTTATTGTGCCGCCAAGCACGTATTGGCCAGAAATTCAGCGGATCTGCGATGCCTACGATATTTTGCTGATCGCGGATGAGGTTATTTGCGGGTTTGGGCGCACGGGCAAGTGGTTTGGCTGTGAAACGTTCAACATTCGCCCTGACATTATGACCGTCGCAAAGGGGTTGTCTTCTGGGTACATGCCGATCTCTGGTTCGATCATCAGTGATCGGATCGCAAATGAGTTTGCACAAAAGGGTGGCGATTTCTTTCACGGGTATACCTATTCTGGGCATCCTGTGGCGGCTGCGGTTGCGCTGGAAAATCTGCGGATCATGGACGAAGAAAAGATCGTAGATCATGCGGCAGATATCTCGCCCTACTTTGCAGAGAAATTTGGTTCCTTGGGGGATCACCCGCTGGTGGGCGAGGTTCGTTTGTGCGGATTGCTCGGTGCAATTCAAATGACGCCAGATGCCAGCAGCCGTGCTGGGTTTGCGCAGCCGGGATCAATCGGGAAAATCTTCAAGGAGATCGCGCCTGAAAACGGTGTGATGTTGCGCGCTGTTAAAGACAGCATCGCCTGTTCGCCGCCATTGGTAATCACGAAATCAGAAGTGGATGAGTTGGTTGTCGCGACGTGGAAATCTTTGGATGAAACACACACCAAGGCAAAAGCAGACGGCTTGATGGCGGCAGGTTAATGCCCGACCACAAAAATGCCAAAAGCTGGATCGCAGCGCACCCGTCTGTGAAAACAGTGCAGGCAGGTGCCTACGATATTAACGGGCAACTGCGCGGCAAACGGATGCCCGTTAAAAACCTTGAAAAGGTTTTGGCGGGTCATGTGCGCATGCCTGTTTCGCTGGCGGTTGCGGATGTTTGGGGAAATGACGTCGAAGACAATGCGCTGGTTTTTGAAACAGGCGATGGAGACGGCAATTGTTTGCCGACCGAGCAAGGCGTTGTGCTGAACAATTTGGGCCAAGAGCCGAGCGCGTTTGTGCAACTGGTGTTTGCGGATGAAGATGGGTCACCGTTTTTGGCAGACCCACGACAGGCGTTAAGACGCGTTGTGGATCGGTTTGCGCAAAAGGGTTTGACGGTAGTTGTTGCGACAGAGTTGGAGTTTTACCTGACAGACCCGCAGGCTGAATTTCCGACAAGTCAGATTTCTGGGCGTGTATCGGATCGTTATTCGACCGTTGCGCTGGATGAGCTGGATCACTTCGAACCGATCCTAAGTGACATTTACCGCCACTGTGAAGAACAGGGTGTGCCAGCGGATGCGGCGATTTCTGAAAACGGCACTGGCCAGTTTGAGATCAACCTGATGCATGTGCCCGATCCTTTGCGCGCGGCGGATGATGCGATGGCGTTCAAGCGGATCGTGCGGCGGGTTGCGCATTCGCACAACAAACACGCAACGTTTATGGCGAAACCTTACGGGGATCGGTCTGGCAGCGGTTTGCATGTGCATTTTTCGATACTGGACGCGGATGGGAACAATGTTTTCGCGAATGGAACGGATGAGGGTTCTGATGTTTTACGCCATGCGGTTGGCGGGCTGATCGCTGCGATGCCTGAATCTATGGCGATCTTTGCGCCGCATTTGAATTCGTACCGTCGATTTGTGGCCATGAGCCATGCACCAAGTGCGGTTGCTTGGGGCTATGAAAACCGCACGGTTGCGGTGCGGATTCCCGGTGGGCCAGATGCCGCGCGGCGCATTGAACATCGTGTTTCTGGGGCCGATGCCAATCCGTATCTGGTTTTGGCCACGGTTTTGGGTGCAGCACTGCACGGGATGGATCAAAAGATGGAGCCACCCGCGCCGACAAATGGTGATGGGTATGATCCGAAGTTGCCTCAGTTGCCCAAGATTTGGGAATTGGCCGTCAATGCGTTTGAACGCGGGGATTTGATCGCGAAAATATTTGATGCGGTTTTGATTACATCATTTGCAAAAGCAAAACGGCAGGAAATGGCAAAGTTTGCGGCCGTGGTCGGTGAATTTGAACGCCAGACCTATTGGGATTGCGCCTAGATTCACAAGCTATCTTTAGAATATAAAGCCGCCACAGATTGATTTGGGGCGGCTTTTGTTTTGGGGTTTAGCCTTTGACCATCCACAGAATGTCAACGTCATGGCGTTTCGCGCCCGCGTCTTCACCGATCAGCAATGTGCCGTCGTTCAGGTTCATGATGTTGTCAGGATTTGCTGGCAAGTTCGTATTGCAGCGACCTTCGGCATCGGTTTTACCAATCACTTAGGTATCAATGCGCGTAATGTTGTAGGACGCATCGGTTGTGGAAACATACGTGCCGCCGCAGCCTTCGGCGTTAAGGGCGATGTCGCCGCCATTTGCATTGTCGATTTCGCCAGTGGACCAATCTTTGTGACCCCAGATTTTGTCCATCGTGAACGCCAGCGCGGATGCCGCGATGTAGACTTTGCTGCCGTCTGTTGTGACGCCTTCAAGTTTGTCCCATTCGTTGGTGGCCCCCATTGCGGCGGCTGTTCGACGGGATTCTAAGAACGCGGCGCGCCCGTCTTTGGCAGAGCCCGCTGCGTGGGCGCGGATTTCATCGTCAGAAATATAGCTGGTTTGACCGTCTACATAATCAGCGACCGTGACATTGTCGTATTCAGCGGCCAAGCCTTCGATCTCGGCGTTGTTGCCGTGGCCAAGTTTGACCCAAGTCACATCAAAGCCCGCTTTGTGGGGGTCAGCGACGCCAGCGTCTTGTACCAATTTCGCGGCGTAAAGCGTGCCAGAACTTAGATCGCCCGCAACGTCTGCAACGAATTTGAACAGAACGCCGCCCGATGCTGTGTTGTATTTTCTGTCCGAATAAACGGCGCTGTCGTCATCTGACATGTACAGCGTTTTGTTGTCGGGCATGATTGCCGCTGTTTCGTGGGAGAGGCGGCCTGTGGCGTAATGTTTGACCAGCTCTTCGCCGTCGGCGCTGGCGGCATTGTTGACCTCGATCATGTAGCCATAGCGATACGGGTTCGCCATTTTGCCCAAATACTGGGACATGTTTTTGGGTTTGATATAGTTGATGTCGTTGCCACCGCGAAAGCCGACAACTTCGTCTGCGTCGTGGTTGTCTGGGTGGTTCCATGTGGCGGAGTTATAAAAGAAGTATTCTTCGGCGAGCAGTGGCGTGCCCCATGGGGTGACGATGCCAGAACACAAAACCGCACCACCGTCAACCGAAGACAGGTCCAGCATTTTTGAGAATGCAAGATTGGCGAACCAAATGCCGTCTTTGCGGGTGAGGGAAAGTTTGGAGACACCGCTGGCGCCATCACGACCTGCGCCTTCCCAGCCAGTATAAAGGTAGGCGGAGTTTGCGCCTGTTGGAATGAAGCCGTTGAAATCGGGGGTGTTGGACACGTACATCAGATCGCCCGCCGCGTTATAGACGCCGCCCATGATTTGACCGTTGCCCATTTCATCGCCCGCTTTGCCAAAGGTGACGTATTGGCCAGAGTTGGTGGAAATCCCGCCGCGCATATCCTCGGCTGGGATCGACATCGACGCTGCGCTGGCATCAAAACCTGCGATGTAACCAACCAGTGCTGGTGGCGCGTCACCTTTTAAGGTGTTTTTACCACCCGGGTGTTGCGCGTTTAGGAAAAGGTCACCAAGCGCGTTGGTGGAAATACCAGTGACTTCGGCGCCTGCAGGCATTGTTGCGATCCGAACGAGGGTCATATCCTGTGCCAGTGCAGAAAATGGCAGTGCGGCAGCGATAAACGCGGCGGATGCCAAGAGTTGAAATTTACACATATTAAATCTCCTTTTTTTAATGATTCTCTACTGTAAGTAGGCGCAAGTAATTTCTGTGCGGCAAACTTTGATTAAAAAACCGTGATTTTGGGTATTTTTACGCTGCGTCTTGCGCTTTTTGATTTAGGGGCGTATATCCATTTTAACAGCGAAAGATTGGCTTCCAACCCCAGACTTCCATCGGAATTTACGACGGGCCGCGCGCCCGTTTTTTTGTGCCTAAAAGGGACTGACCTATGTCTGATCTGATCGCGAAAGCGGCCATTGATAAACGTATTGCAGAAATCGTGCAGCCAGTGATCAGGGATCTTGGCTATGAATTAGTGCGTTTGCGTCTGATCACAGGCAAGCAAACCATCATGCAAATCATGGCTGAACGCCCTGATGGCGGTATCGAAGTGGACGATTGCGCCAAAATCTCAACCGAGGTTTCGGCAATTTTGGATGTGGAAGACCCTGTTGAGGCTGAATACGCGCTGGAAGTTTCCAGCCCCGGTATCGACCGCCCGTTAACACGGTTGAAGGATTTCGTGACATACGAGGGCTATGAAGCCAAGATTGAAACGAATGAGCTGATTGAAGGCCAACGCAGATTCAAAGGTGAATTGCGCGGCGTTCAAGATGGCGAAGTGCTGATTGAAATTCAGCAAGGAACAATTGGATTACCGTTTGAATGGCTTGCAGATGCAAAGCTGGTTCTGACGGACGCCCTGATCGACGAAAGTTTAAAGGCCCGCAAAAATGGTGGGCTGGATGAAAGCAAGTTTGACGATATTGAAACCGAAGAGGATCCGTCATGAGCATTACCAGTGCAAACCGTTTGGAATTGCTGCAAATCGCAGATGCAGTTGCCCGTGAAAAAATGATCGACCCCGATCTTGTGTTGCAAGCGATGGAAGAATCCTACGCCAAAGCAGCCAAATCGAAATACGGTTCCGAATTGGACATCCGCGCCAAGATTGATCGCAAATCTGGCGAGCTGGAAATGACGCGCGTACGCGAAGTTGTGAGCGAAGTTGAAAACCACTTTATCGAAATGACCGTTGAAGAAGCCGGTGCGCACTTGGATAACGCCGAAGTTGGCGACTGGGTGATTGACCAACTACCGCCGATGGATTTCGGCCGTATCGCCGCGCAATCTGCGAAACAGGTTATCCTGCAAAAAGTACGTGAAGCCGAGCGTGAGCGTCAGTACGAAGAATTTAAAGACCGCGAAGGCACGATCATCAACGGTTCTGTTAAACGTGTTGAATACGGCAATGTTATCGTGGACGTGGGCCGCGGCGAAGCCGTGTTGCGCCGCGATCAATTGATCAACCGCGAATTGTTCCACAATGGCGACCGCATCCGTGCGTTCATCAAAGAGGTTCGTTCCGAAATGCGTGGGCCGCAAATCTTCTTGTCCCGTACAGCGCCAGAATTTATGGCCGAGCTGTTCAAGATGGAAGTTCCTGAAATTTACGATGGTATCATCGAGATCAAGGCCGTTGCGCGTGACCCAGGTTCGCGGGCAAAAATCGGTGTGATTTCTTTCGATAACTCGATTGATCCAGTGGGTGCCTGTGTTGGTATGCGCGGTAGCCGTGTTCAGGCCGTTGTGAACGAGCTGCAAGGCGAGAAAATCGACATCATTCCTTGGAATGAAGATGCGCCGACATTCCTTGTGAATGCGTTGCAGCCAGCCGAAGTTTCTAAGGTTGTTTTGGACGACGATGCAGAACGTATCGAAGTTGTTGTTCCTGATGATCAGCTGTCCTTGGCGATTGGTCGTCGTGGCCAGAACGTGCGTTTGGCGTCTCAGCTAACTGGTCTTGATATCGACATCATGACGGAAACAGATGAATCCGAGCGTCGTCAGAAAGAATTCGAAGAGCGGTCTAAATTGTTCATGGACACCATGAACGTGGACGAAGTTGTGGCACAATTGTTGGTGTCCGAGGGCTTTGCTACTTTGGAAGAAGTTGCCTACGTGGAAATCGAAGAGCTGCTGACGATCGAAGGGTTCGATCAAAACACGGCAGACGAGTTGCAAGCACGTGCGCGTGAATCGTTGGATGAAATCAACGCCAAAGCGTTGGAAGCCGCCAAAGAATTGGGTGTTGAACAGTCCTTGATCGACTTTGAAGGCCTGACACCGCAAATGATGGTCGCATTGGCAGAAGACGGCGTGAAAACGCTGGAAGATTTCGCAACCTGCGCAGACTGGGAATTGGCGGGTGGTTACACCACTGTTGATGGCGAGCGCGTGAAAGACGAAGGCTTGTTAGAATCGTTTGAAGTAAGCTTGGAAGAAGCACAGCAATTGGTCATGACCGCCCGTGTCATGCTCGGTTGGGTTACAGAAGAGCAACTAGCCGAAGATGCGGCTGCCGATGAAGACGGCGAAGCGGAAGACGGCGAAACAACAGAGGAAGCCGAAGTCTGATGCGTCAGATTTTGGTATATGCCCTTGGGTCGCGCTGGAAAAAAGACAGAAACTGAAGAAGCCACTCGCCGCTGTATAGCGACAGGTGAGGCCCAACCACGTGCTGGGCTTATTCGGTTTGTGTTATCCCCTGATGGGATCGTTACACCTGATCTTGCGGAGCGGTTGCCCGGTCGTGGGATTTGGGTAAGTGCGCAGCGTGAGGCGATGGAACTAGCAATCGCGAAGAAGTTGTTTTCACGCAGTGCCAAAACCCAAGCGACCATCCCCGATGGATTGCTTGAGTTGGTTGAAAGCCTGTTGTTGAAGCGAGTGATTGATCTGATTTCCCTTGCCCGACGCAACGGGAGTGCTATTTGTGGCTTTGAAAAGACCAAAGGCGCGTTAATTTCTGGAAAAGCCGTTGTGCTGTTACAAGCGTTAGACGGTTCAGGCCCCCAAAAGGGCAAGTTGCGCCCCCCAGATGGCCATAATACCTATATTTCCTGCTTGAAATCCGCCGAATTGGGTTTGGCTTTTGGGCGTGACTATGTGATACATGCGGCGCTTGCGGCAGGTGGCTTAACCAGATCGGTTAAGAAGGACATTGCAAGGCTTGCCGGAATACGCGGTGAGGGCGCCTTAATCGAGGCAAAGCAGCCGGATGATCCGGCGGTGAAAGGTTAAAGACGAATGAGCGACGACACTAAAAAGCCATTGGGTTTGGGCGGTAGCGGCCCATCGACAAGCCGTGTTCGGCAAAGCTTCTCCCATGGGCGGACAAAATCTGTTGTGGTTGAGAAGAAACGTAAACGCGTATTCGTACCAAAATCTGGTGCGGCTGGCGGTGCGGGCGGTAAATCAGGCGGCGTAAACGCACCTGGCATTTCCGACGTGGAATTGGAGCGCCGTAAAAAGGCGTTAGCTGCTGCGGCGGCACAAGAAAGCGAACGCGCTGCGAAGGAAGCTCAGGAAACTGAGCGTCGCGAAGCGGAACGTTCCGAGCGTCGTCGTGAAAGAGATGAAAAAGAGCGCGAAGAGACAAACCGTGCTGAGCGCGTGACTGCCAAGGCAGAGGCTGAAAAAGCTGAAGCTGAAGCAAAGGCTGCGCCAAAAGAAAAACCTGCGGCCTCAAAGGCAGCAGAACCAGAAGTGGTTGATCAAGCTGCAGCCGAAGCAGCCGCAGCCAAAGCACCTGTTAAAGGTCCGAAGCGGGACGACAAACAACCTGCGACGCGCGTTGAAGATAAGAAACAAACACGCGGCAAAGGTGGCGATGATCGTCGCTCGTCTGGTAAGTTGACAATCAACCAAGCTCTGTCTGGTCGCCAAGGTGGACGACAACGTTCAATGGCTGCGATGAAACGTGCACAAGAGCGCGAACGTCGTAAAATGATGGGCGGCAATGTCGAGCGTGAAAAAGTTGTGCGCGACGTTCAGGTACCTGAAGCGATCACCGTTCAAGAGCTGGCCAACCGTATGGCAGAAAAAACCGCTGCTGTTGTTAAAGCGTTAATGACAAACGGTATTATGGCAACGCAAAACCAAACAATTGATGCAGATACTGCGGAATTGTTGGTTGAAGAGTTCGGTCACAAGGTTGTTCGGGTTTCCGACGCCGATGTGGAAGAAGCCATTAAAACAGTTGATGACAAAGACGAAGATCTGGTGCCACGCGCACCTGTGATTACGATCATGGGTCACGTTGACCACGGTAAAACATCTGTTTTGGATGCGATCCGTAAAACCAACGTTGTGTCTGGCGAAGCTGGTGGCATTACGCAGCACATCGGTGCGTATCAGATCACCACAGACGACGGTACGGTGTTGTCTTTCCTTGATACCCCTGGCCACGCGGCGTTTACGTCGATGCGGGCCCGTGGTGCGCAAGTGACCGACATCGTTGTGTTGGTTGTGGCCGCTGATGACAGCGTTATGCCGCAAACAATCGAGGCGATTAACCACGCACATGCAGCAAAAGTTCCGATGATTGTTGCGATCAACAAAATGGACAAACCCGGTGCGGACCCACAGGCTGTGCGTGCAGAATTGTTGCGCCACGAAGTGATCGTGGAAGCCATGTCTGGTGATGTTCAGGATGTTGAAATGTCTGCGCTGAAAGGCGAAGGCTTGGACAAATTGCTGGAAGCGATTTCCTTGCAATCTGAATTGCTAGAACTGAAAGCCAATCCTGATCGCAATGCCGAGGGCGCTGTGATTGAGGCGAAGTTGGATGTTGGACGCGGTCCTGTTGCTACGGTTCTGGTTCAGAACGGTACGCTGCGCAAAGGTGATATCTTTGTTGTGGGCGAGCAGTTTGGTAAAGTTCGCGCATTGATCAACGACCAAGGCGAACGTGTTGACGAAGCTGGCCCATCGGTTCCTGTAGAGGTTCTGGGTTTGAACGGCTCACCAGAAGCGGGTGACGTTTTGAACGTGGTTTCTAGCGAATCAGAAGCACGCGAGATTGCCGATTACCGCCATAAAGCAGCGAAAGACAAGAAAGCTGCCGCTGGTGCGGGTACAACATTGGATCAGTTGTTGGCGAAAGCCAAAGCAGATGAAAATGTTTCCGAGCTGCCGATTTTGGTTAAGGCCGATGTTCAAGGCTCTGCTGAAGCGATCGTTCAAGCGATGGAAAAAGTCGGCAACGACGAAGTCCGCGTACGGGTTCTGCATTCGGGTGTTGGCGCGATCACAGAGAGTGACGTGACATTGGCCGAAGCATCTGGCGCACCGATCATCGGGTTTAACGTTCGGGCCAACGCGCCTGCACGTAACGCTGCCAACCAGAAGGGTGTGGAAATTCGTTACTATTCAATCATCTACGATCTGGTGGACGATGTGAAACAAGCCGCGTCTGGCCTGTTGTCAGACGAGATTAAAGAAACCTTTATCGGTTACGCCACAATCAAAGAGGTGTTCAAGATTTCTGGTACTGGCAAGATTGCTGGTTGTACGGTCACAGAAGGCCTTGCGCGTCGCGAAGCGGGTGTGCGTTTGCTGCGTGACAACGTCGTAATCCACGAAGGAAAACTGAAAACTCTCAAACGCTTTAAAGATGAAGTGAAAGAGGTTCAGGGTGGTCAAGAATGCGGTATGGCGTTCGAAAACTACGAAGATATCCGTGAAGGCGACGTGATCGAGATTTTCGAGACAGAAGAGATCGAACGCAATCTGGATTGATCCTGATAGAAATTTAATATGGGGCGTGCCGTACGGTGCGCCCTTATTCGTTTGTGGCGTTGTTGTTTTGATCGCGATGATTATGTTGATTAAGGAAAGAGGTGTGTGATGGCTGATGATAAATTTCCAGGTTGGCACGGGACCACGATTGTAGGCGTTCGTAAGGGCGGCCAAGTTGTGATTGCAGGGGACGGGCAGGTTTCACTAGGCCAGACCGTGATCAAAGGTACGGCGCGCAAAGTACGGCGAATTTCGCCCGGTGGGCATGATGTTGTTTGCGGGTTTGCGGGTTCGACGGCAGATGCGTTTGCATTGTTGGAACGGTTGGAGGCAAAGTTAGAGGGCTCCCCCGGTCAATTAGCTAAGGCGTCTGTTGAGTTGGCGAAGGATTGGCGCATGGACAAGTATTTGCGCAATTTGGAAGCCATGTTGATCGTGACTGATGGTACAGATTTGTTTGTGATCACTGGCGCTGGCGACGTTCTGGAGCCTGAACATGACATCGCAGCGATTGGATCTGGCGGCAATTTCGCTTTGGCAGCAGCGCGCGCATTGGCGGATACAAAATTAACAGCCGAAGAAATCGCACGCAAAGCCCTAACGATTGCCGCGGAAATTTGCGTCTATACCAACGGCAACATGACCGTTGAAGTAATTGAAGCTAAGTCATGAGCATTAAAAACGATGACATTCGAGCTGCAGTCGCAGCTGGAATGATAAACGAAGCGCAAGCCGCTGACATAGCCAGACTGGCAGAAGAACGCCAAGGCTATCGCGAGGCGCGAGCGGAAATAGACGAACCGTTTGAGCTGTTCAAAGGCTTCAACGAGATCTTTATCGTCGTTGGGTTGTGCGTGCTCTACGCTGGCTGGGCCGCCCTGACGGGTATTGGCACATTGAACTCTTGGGGCGACGCATCGGAGTCTGGACACTTGAATGCCGCGCTTTTGGCTTTTGGATTGATCCAAATCATCGGCATCGCCTTCATGACGCAGTATTTTACGATCAAACGTCGGATGATTGCCCCGTCGATCTTGCTCAGCATTTTGACAGGGATTGGCGCCGTGCAAGTTGGCATGGCGATTGGAGGCCTTATTGGCATTTCTGAAACACCGCGGGTGGCGCTGGCATCGGTAGTTACGGCGTTGGTGCTTTTGATCTATTGGTATCGTTTCCGCATTCCATTCTCGCTGATGATCACCGGATTGGCCATTTTTGTGTTTGCGATCAGCCTTGCCGTGCAGGGCGGTTCAGATATCGTCTCGCCCGCTGATTTGTTCCTTCTTTCCACCAATTGGACACTGAGCCTGATTACAATCGCCCTTGGCATCGGCGTGTTCATCGTTGCCATGCGTTTTGACATGAGCGATCCACATCGTGTCACGCGACGTGCGGCCAACGGATTTTGGCTACATGTTTTGGCGGCACCTGCGATTGTGAATTCGATCGCGTTGACCTTGTTTGATAGCGGTTCATTCGTGGCGCAATTGCTGCTGATCGCATTTCTTGTTGCGATCGCTGCCGTTGCAATAGTTATCGATCGACGGTCTTTCCTGATTTCCGGGATTGGTTATATGATCGCGCTCGTTTTCACGGTGCTGGACGGCGGTGCCGCTTTTGTGATCCTGCTGATCGGTCTTGGGCTTGTGCTGCTGGGTGCGAACTGGGAAAAACTGCGGTGTTGGATGCTGTACGCATTGCCAGATTTCAAAGGCAAAGATCGACTGCCACCTTGGCAGATTGACGGAGTAGAATAGATGACTGACCTAACCCCACGTGAAATTGTTTCCGAGCTGGATCGTTTTATCATCGGCCAAAATGACGCCAAGAGGGCCGTGGCTGTGGCCTTGCGGAATCGCTGGCGGCGCAAGCAGTTGAGCGATGATTTGCGCGATGAGGTTTATCCCAAAAACATCCTGATGATCGGACCGACTGGCGTTGGTAAAACCGAGATTTCGCGACGATTGGCGAAGCTGGCGAAGGCGCCATTTCTGAAAGTTGAGGCGACAAAATTTACCGAAGTTGGGTACGTTGGACGTGACGTAGAACAGATTGTACGCGATCTAGTGGACAGCGCGATTGTTATGATCCGCGAGCAGAAACGCGAAGACGTGAAAGCCAAAGCCCACAATGCCGCAGAGGAACGTGTTTTGGATGCGCTGACGGGGCCTGATAGCCGCGAGCAGACCCGCGAGATGTTTCGCAAGAAGTTGCGTGATGGCATTTTGGACAACAAAGAAATCGAGCTGGATGTTGCCGATACCAGCAACCCGATGCAGATGTTTGAAATTCCTGGACAGCCGAATGGCAACCAAGGCATGATGAACCTTGGCGATATTTTCGGCAAAGCGTTCTCGGGTAAGACGACGCGGCGCAAACTTACAGTGTCCGAAAGCTATAAGATTTTGATTGAGGAAGAGGCAGATAAATTGGTGGATCAGGAAACTGTGACGCAAGAAGCAGTGGCTGCGGTTGAAGAAAGCGGGATCGTTTTTCTGGATGAAATCGACAAGGTTTGTGCGCGTGCAGATGCCCGTGGGGCAGATGTTTCGCGTGAAGGGGTACAGCGTGATTTGCTGCCTTTGATCGAAGGCACGACTGTTTCGACAAAGCATGGGCCTGTGAAAACAGACCACATTCTGTTCATTGCCTCTGGTGCGTTTCATATCGCGAAACCGTCTGATTTGCTGCCAGAATTGCAGGGCCGGTTGCCTATTCGTGTGGAGTTACGCGCGCTGACAGAAGAAGATTTTGTGCGAATTTTGACGGAAACTGACAATGCACTGACGCGGCAATATTCGGCTTTGATGGCAACTGAGGAAGTTTCTGTGGAGTTCACCAAAGATGGAATCGCGGCGATTGCGCGGATCGCAGCAGAGGTGAATTCATCAATCGAAAATATTGGTGCGCGACGGTTGTACACGGTTATTGAGCGGGTGTTTGACGAGCTGGGTTTTGTAGCACCAGATCAGGGTGGGACTGCTGTGTTGATTGATGCGGCCTACGTCGAGCAGCATTTGGGCGATTTGGCGCGGAGTGCAGATGTTAGCCGTTACGTGCTTTAACGCGTGACCTGCGCCCCATTTCCTGCTTTTGATCGGGCATGAGCCTTATTTATTTCATCCGTGAGAATGCCCGCTGGTTGGCGGCGGGGGTTTTGCTGACGTTTATTTCCAGTTTTGGACAGACTTATTTCATCTCGATCTTTGCAGGGGAGATAAAGGCCGAGTTTGGCTTGTCTGATGGGGAGTGGGGCAGCCTGTATTTTCTGGGGACAATGGCGTCCGGGTTTTTGATGATCTGGGCTGGCGCGTCAGCGGATCATTTTCGGGTGCGCACGCTGGCGGTTGTGGTGATTTTGACGCTGGTCGCGGTGTGTTTGGCCATGAGCGCGGTGTCGTCGGTTTGGATGCTGCCTGTCGTGATTTTCGGGCTGCGGTTTACAGGGCAAGGTATGACGAGCCACATCGCGGTGGTGGCGATGGCGCGGTGGTATGTGCGCGCGCGGGGCAAGGCGTTGTCAATTGCGGGTGCAGGTTATTCGATGGGCGAGGCGGTGCTGCCGATGATGTTCGTCGGGCTGTTGGCCAGCGGGTCTTGGCGCAATTTGTGGGTGGTTGCGGCGTGCATTGCTGGGTTGTCTATCCCTGTGTTGGTTTGGTTGTTGCGCAGCGAACGCGTCCCGTCCGTTGCGTCGATGCGCAATGATGCCTTGGGGATGCAAGGGCGTCATTGGAAGCGCGCGGATGTGGTGCGCGATTGGCGGTTTTGGGCCTTGGTTCCGATTATTACGGTTTCATCCATCTTTGGAACAGCGCTGTTTTTTCAACAGGTTCATCTGGGGGACGTGAAGGGGTTGGAGCATCGCGATATCGTTCGGATGTTCCCGATTTACACGATCACAACAGGGATTGCGGCGATTTTTAGCGGGCTGGCGATTGATCGTTGGGGCGCGGTTCAGTTGTTGCCGATTATTCCTGTGCCGATGGCGGCTGGATTCGCGGTAATGGGGTTGTCTGATAGCAGGCTGATGTTGGCGATGGGCTTCGCGTTGGTTGGATTGTCTGGCGGGATTTATGGCACGGTAAGCGGTGCGTTTTGGCCTGAAATTTACGGCACGCGGTTTATCGGAGCGATTAAGGCGCTAGCGACGGCTTTGATGGTGATTGGGTCGGCGATTGGGCCTGCGCTGACGGGGTTGGGTATTGATGCCGGTGTGAATTTTCCCCAGCAGATGGTGTGGTACGCGATTTACATGATTGTTGTGACCGTGTGGAGCGTGTTTGTCGTAAGTAAGATTTGGCCAGACATGCAGCCTAGCGCCGCTGACGCCTAAGATAAACGTAATACGCGCCCCCGCCACCGTGTTTGCCGTGGGCCTGCGTGACTTGCAGAATCGCATCCGATATTGGGCCTGTTTTAAGCCATTCTGGAACGCCAGATTTCAGAACTCCAGAACGCGGGCGATTAAATTCATCGACGGTTTTTTTGTTGCCCTTGCCCGTGATGATCAGCAGCAGGCGATTGCCCAGACGATTGGCATTTTGAACGAAAATTTGCAGCTGCATACGCGCTTGATCCGCTGTTAGGCCGTGCAGATCGAGCGTTGCATCGATTTCCAACTGGCCCTTCAGAAGGCGCTGAAAATTGCGGCGATCCATGTTGGGGGATGTCTGGCTGGGGCGATCAACAAAGGACGGGGCGGATTGCGGCGATGGTTTGGAAACCGCCTTTGCGCCAATCTTAAAGGGTTTGATTTCACGCGGCGTTTCGACCTTGGGCGCTTTGGCAGGTTTGGCGTTTGGGGCGATGATGAGGGGCGGCATTGCCTCGATTGTTTCGACCTGTTTGATGACCTTATCCCAAAGGGTTTGTTCATCCGCTGTGAGGGCGCGTTTTTTGCGAGCCATTGCCTAACCCTCGGGTAAAAGGTGGAGCGCGGAGGCATGTGGGAGCAGCGTGATCATGTGGCCGCTGTCTTTGGTGGTGCCTGTGATACGGCCTTCTTTGGCCCCTGTGCCATAAAAAATATCGGCGCGTTTTGCGCTCTTGATGGCGGAACCCACGTCTTGGACGATCATCAGGCAGTGCAAAGGTTTTGCACCCAATTTGTTGATCCAAACGGGTGCGCCGAGGGGTTGGAATTTCGGGTCAACGACAAGGGTTCTTTTGTTTGAGACAGAGATACCAATTGCGCCGATTCGGCCGTCGGTTGCGGATAGGTTTGTCAGTTCGCGAAAGAACACGAATGACGGGTTGTGTTGCAATAAAAGTCGACCTTCGGATGGGTTGTTGCGCACCCATGATTTGATCGAGCCAGCAGATGCGTTGCTTTGATTTAGCACGCCACGACGGATCAGCTCTTTGCCGACGGAGCGGTAGGTTTGGTGGTTTTTGCCCGCGAAACCGACCCGCATTGAGCCGCCTTCGTTCAGTTTCAATCGACCCGATCCTTGGACGTGGAGAAAGAAGTTTTCAACGGGATCAGAGAGCCATGCCAGTTCTAGACCCTGGCCATCCAGCGCGCCATTTTCAATTTCGGTGCAAGTTTTCCACGGGACGCCTTCTTTAAGTTCAGGCGGGCGTTTGTAGAGCGGGTATTTGAAATTTCCGACGCGGGTACGTGAGGCGACGATTTCTGGTTCGTAGTAGCCCGTGAAAAGTGTGGGTTTTCCATCTTCGATCAAGACGGGTTGGAAGTAAATCTCAAAGATTGTTTTGGGGTTGCTGACGTATTTGGTGATCGCACACAAATCTTTCCAATCCGCAGATTTGGTCAGATCGTTTGCGCGCAGCTTTTTGCACAACTTACGGTATGCGGCAAATGCGGCGGCGTGATCGTCTGTTTCCCATCCAGAAAGTTCAGAAAAAGAAACAGCTTTCACAGTCATCGCGCTTGCCTCAGCTTGTGTTAGCGCGCCCCACGTTAAAAGGGCGGTCATTAATATTCCTGCCGCCCGTTTTATCGTTATTCTCCGGTCGCAACCAATTCCCAGTTCAGATCATCACTTCCCATAACACGGGCGAAAGTCCAAACATCTTTTTGGCGTTTAATGACGGCTGGATCGCCCTCGATCACTTCGCCTTCGGCGTTTTTTATACAAGTCGTGATTTCACCGACGAATTTCATGGTGATTTCGGCCTCGTTGTTGGCGTCGTCAAACATTGCATCGGCCACTTTAAGTTCGCGCACACCGATAAAGTTTGCAGTTACTTTTAGACCTTTGGATTGGCGTTCAGAGATCACACCTTCAAAGCTGTCGTAGACATCGGACGACAAGAAACGCTTGAGCGTTTCAAGATCGTCGCCTTCAAATGCCATGAGGATGATTTCATAGGCTTGGCGTGAGCCACCTGAAAATTCGGTGACTGAAAATTCTGGTTCAACACGTTTCATCGCGGCGAGTGCTTTGCCAGCGTCACTGTCTGGATCGACGTTGTCCGCGATATCCGGATCAGGGCCGCCATCGATGACTTCGAAATCATGTGCCTTTTTCGCTGGGGCGTCGTGGGTGCGTTCGACAGGTGGTTCGTATCCGTCACGTGTTCCCAAAACATTGCGCAAACGCAACACAAGAAAAACGGCAATTCCGGCAAGAACCAGCAACTGAATAAGGGCAGAATTCATGGATGTTCTTTCATATTTTCATTTCTGCGGTGGAAAAGCCCACCTTTCACACATATCTAGGGCACAGTGTGGTTCAAGTCCACCGAATGCGAAAATGAACAAGTGAGGCCAGATGCCCCTATTATTGATCTTTGTTGCCATACCAATCATCGAGATTGCCCTGTTTATTCAGGTCGGTGGTTGGCTTGGGTTATGGCCTACGTTGGCAATTGTGGTTTTGACCGCTGTGATCGGCACGTATTTGCTGCGATTGCAGGGGATGGCAGAGCTCGCGAAACTGCAAGGCAGCATGAGCAGCGGGCAAAGCCCAGTTGGGCCGATTGCCAATGGTGCGCTGATTTTGGTGGCGGGTGTTTTACTGCTTACGCCTGGTTTTTTCACTGATGCTGTTGGTTTTGCGCTGTTAACGCCGCCCGTTCGCGCGGTGGTAATTAAGTGGGCAACGGCCAAGTTTGCAGGCCGATCAAATGTGGATTTCACCCATCCTCACCAAACCCAAGCGCGCGATTCTGGGGCCGTTGATGGGGATTATGTTGTTCTGGATGATGATGAACCGTCAAGGCCGGGGAATTCTGGCTGGACCAAGCGGGATTAACGTTGTTCTTTCACCCCAGACTTGTTACCACCAAGCGAGACATTTTTACGGAGTAAATCGATGGCCGACGAAACAAATGGCGCAGCAGCGGCAGCACCAGAGGCAGCACCTGCATCAGTGGCGATGAAAATCGTAAACCAATATATTCGTGATCTGTCATTCGAGAATGTCGCAGCGCAGAAAAACCTTGGTGGTGATCTGAAGCCAGAAGTAAACGTTCAAGTGAACTTGGATGCGAACAAAAAGGGTGACAACAACTACGAAGTTGCGCTGAAATTGAACGTGAATGCCAAGTCGGGCGAACAGGCCGTGTTTGTTCTGGAAATCGACTATGCTGGATTGTTCACGATCGAAAACCTGCCAGAAGAACAGCTGCACCCGTTTTTGATGATCGAATGTCCACGTATGATGTTCCCGTTTGTGCGCCAAATTGCGCGTAACACAACAGCGGATGGTGGGTTTCCGCCGCTGAACATCGACAACATTGATTTCATGCAGCTGTACCGCGCGGAATTGATGCGCCGTCAGCAAGAAGCAGCGGACGCACCAGCGAATTAAGCCTGAACGCTTACTTTAGCCAAGCTGCATCGGGGCCCAAAGTTTCGATGAACCTTTTATGATTTTCTTTTTCCGCCTCGGTTGTCCGGGGCGGAAGTGTTTTGGGGCGCGGTTGCGGCGCCCAAGTTGCGGCCGCTGACGTGTTATTTGTGTCTGTGCCGCCAACAATCCCAAGTGCGAAATCTGGTTGGCGACCGCCGATAAGTTCTAGGTAAACAGCTGCGAGAATTTGGCTGTCGAGCAATGCGCCGTGCAGATCTCGTTCAATCGAAATACCAAAACGACGCGACAGGCCATCGAGCGTATTTTGCGCACCAGGGAATTTGCGACGGGCCATATCAAGCGTATCAATCGCTTGTTCCCAAGGTAGTTTCGGTTTTTGGATCACTTCGAGTTCGGCGTTTAGGAATTTCATATCAAACGCAGCGTTGTGGATCACCATTTTGGACGTGCCAACGAAATCAAGAAAATCTTGGGCGATATCTTTGAAAACGGGGAAGTCTTTGAGGAAATCAATCGACAGGCCGTGTACATCAAACGCGCCTTGGGGCATATCGCGCTGGGGGTTGATGTATTGGTGGTAACTGCGACCCGTGGGGAGGTGATTTTCCAGCTCGATCCCGCCAATTTCAACGATGCGATCGCCCGTGCGCGGATCAAGGCCCGTGGTTTCCGTATCCATCACGATTTCACGCATGAAGCTGTTCCCTGATTTGTTTGATGACAGTTTGAACCTGCGCACGGGCGGCGTCTAGGGTGGTTGTTTCAACGATGTAATCGGCGCGGGTGCGTTTTTCGGCGTCTGGCATTTGTTTTGCGAGGATAGTGTCGAGCGTTGACTCGTCCATTGTTCCACGATCCAAAACGCGGGTGCGTTGGGTTTTGGCATCGACGCTGACCACAAGGATCGCGTCACAATACCTATTGGATTGGCTTTCGAGCAGCAAGGGGTGGTCGATAATCACGATGTCTGCGGTTGCAGATACGATGAAGGCTTCGCGGCTGGCGGCGATAAGGGGCTGAACGATGGCTTCGAGTTTGCTGAGGATCGTTTTATCCTGCGCGATTGCCGATTTCAGCACGTCACGGTTGACGATCTGGTTTTTAACCGCACTGGGGATCATTTGCGCGACCTGGCGTACGGCGGGGGTATCGCCTGAATACAGTTGGTGAACGGTGGCGTCAGCATCCCAAACGGGAATGCCTGCATCTGCAAACATTTGTGCGGTGGTCGATTTGCCCATGCCGATGGAGCCAGTGAGGCCAAGGATGAAAGGTTTGCTCATTTCAGGACAATCTGGCGGAGGGTTTCATCGACGCTTGGGCGGGTTCCAAACCATGCCTCGAACCCTGGCACGGCTTGGTGCAGCAACATTCCGACGCCGTCGACGGTTGGGCAGCCTTTTTGAGCGGCTTGTTTGAGGAGGTCGGTTTGGAGGGGGCTGTAAACAATATCGGTGACGAGAGTGTTTGGGCCGCAGTGGAGGGTGATTTCGAACGGGGCTTGGCCTGTCATGCCAAGGGATGTGGTGTTTACGAGTGTCACAATGTCAGCGGTAGCGGCAGAGATATCGGCCCAGTCAATAACCTTGATCTGGTTGCCAAATTCAGCGGTGAGCGCATCTGCGCGAGCCTTGGTTCGGTTCGCCAGTAGGATTTTTGGTGCTCCTTCTGCAAGCAGGGAATAGAGGATTGCGCGGGATGCGCCCCCTGCCCCGAGCACCAGTGCTGGGCCTGATTTGGCGGCCCAGTTTGGTGCGTTTTGCTTCAGGTTATTGATGAAGCCTTCGCCGTCTGTGTTATCGGCGCGGTATCCGCCGTTTGGCAGAAAAACGAGCGTGTTGGCAGCACCGATGGTGCGAGCGCGGTCCGTAGCCTCGGTTGCGTTGGCGAGTGCGGTTTCTTTATGCGGGATTGTGACGTTTGCGCCGACAAAGCCCTTTGAGGGGAGTGTTTTCAGTTCAGAGACGAAATCTTCTGGTGCGATTGCCAAACGGGTGTATTCACCCGCGATGCCGTGTTTTTGCAGCCAATGCCCGTGGATACGCGGCGATTTGGAGTGTTCAATTGGCCAACCAATGACGGCAGCTTTGGGATGGGTCATGTGGGCAATGCTCCTCTGGTGCGCAGAAAGGCGAGAAGTTCGAGAAGGGGCAAGCCGAGGATGTTGAAATAATCACCTTGGACACGGGAAAACAGGTTCACGCCGTCTGACTCTAACTTGTAACAACCGACACAGTGCAAGATGTCTGGGCCTGCTTTGGCGAGGTAATCATCGAGGAAGGCATCGGAGAAATCGCGCATGACCAATTGGGCGCGACCAACGTGACGCCAGACAGGTTTTGTATCCTCGTAAACCACGACGGCAGAGAGCAGTTGATGCCCCTGCCCCTTTAATGCCTGAAGATGTTCGCGGGCTTGTGCCATATCTTTGGGTTTTGAGTAGATTTGGCCGTTAAACGCGAGGACTTGATCCGCAGCGATCACGATGGAGGATGGGTTTTTATCGGCAATGCGGCGGGCTTTGTATTCGGCTAATGTGTCTGCGATATCGGATGGGTTTGCGCCTTCGGATTCTAGGGAGCGAAGGATTGTTTCCTCGTCTACGCGGGGGATATCTATGGTGAAATCAACGCCAGCATCACGCAACATTTTGGCGCGAATGGACGATCCTGAGGCGAGTATTAGATTTGACACGGTGATGCAGTTCTGACGGTTTCCATATCTAAGTGCGTAACGCGTTCGCAAAAGTTGTTCTAGTCACCTGTTGACGAATCGAGGTAAAAAATGTGGGGGAATCGAAGTTATCCACAGCAAAACCAGTTAATATGTAAGTTCCACTATATCATCCCGTGTTTGGGGGCAGTTGTTCACAGGTGTATAAGAACAGATTTTGAGGCTTTGTTTTGGGGATAGAATTTTTGAAGGCGGATTTAATGCACAGCTTTATACACAGCGTGCGTTTTGGTTTGGCCTAATAAATGCACGAAATTTTTGGAGTTGTTCACATGGTGACGATGAGAGTGTGTGAAACCGATATCAGCGCCTACATTCTGTGGAAGAATATTTGATCCACAGTATTTGCGAGACCCTACAACATAAACAACTTTCTTAAATATAAATATTTATTAAGTGAGTTAAGACTAAGTGTGTACAAATAGCCTGCCATGCAAAACCTAAGAAAAGATTAAGGACTA
>JASJIO010000077.1:0-3276 GCA_037625035.1 Amylibacter sp. | reverse complement strand
GAAAACCAATAACATGTGCATGTTCGCGCTGTGGAAGCGCTATTTCACGCGCTACATGATGGGCGCACTCCACGAGATATGCCACTGCCACAAGATTGCGGATGCCCTTTCGACCGTCCTGTCTAAGATACCCTTTCATCGTCATTTCTCAAACTCGGTTTGGGCGCCCTCAAGCGCATACGTCGGCGTGTAGTCACTCTTTATATTGTGCAGGTGAACATGTTCGCCAACCGAAATATCAGACGTCGCAGAACCAATCGGTGACCCATATTTCAAGATAGGATCACCCTTTCCCACCGATCTCAACGCCAATTTGTGCCCCATGCTGACAGCGACACCCAAAATGATTTCAACATCCCCGATGATCAATGTTTCGCCTTTGGAGATCCCACACCGTACGACAACAACACTGTCTTGGGGCGCGAGGATAATCAGTCGGTCGTCTGTCATTTCTACACCTCCGCCACTGTACAATTTACAATAAGGTCCCAATCCAACTCCATCCCAAGCCCAGCTGTTTCAGGCATCGTAGCACAGCCATTTTTAATCGGTAACGTGCCCAATAAACCAAAATCAAACTTATCCATTGGCCATAAAACCTCAAAATAACTATTATTCTTAACAGCGCCACAAAGATGCAAATTCACAAGCTCCAAAGGGTGAAAAATGGTCGTGTGCAATTCACAATTCATGTGAAATGCTTCGGCAAGTCGTGCAGTCTTAAGCGCACCTGTGACACCCCCCGACCAAGATACATCTGCACGAACTGCATCCGTCACCCGCTGCGAGATACATTCGGCAACTGAATAGGGATGTTTGGATAGGACTTCCGTACCAACTATTGGGATATCTAAGACACGCGTTAATTCTTTGAGCGCACTGAAGTTTTCGTCCGGCATCGGTTCTTCCAGCCAAGCATAGTCCAATGCCTCAAGCGCCCGTCCAAAGCGGATCGCTTCCTCTAATGTATAGGGTGCGACAGGGTCTGACATCAAGTTAAAATCCGAACCAACTGCAGCACGAACAGCAGCATGAACTTCAATATCTTCATCGATGTTGTGACCCGGTGGGTGAATTTTATAGGCCTTCATACCGGCATCGCGTACAGCAACTGCCTCAGTGGCATACGCAGTCGCATCAGGTAAAACCAAAGAAGACGCATAGACGGGGACCTGTGCATTTGCCCCACCAATATAACGCCATAGCGGTTGCCCTGCGTCTTGTGCGGCAAGCAGCCACAGGCAGCAATCAATTGGACCAAACGAATAAATCGGTAAATGATGCCACCAACGATCAGCGACCCGCCAGTCATGCCAGATCGCTTCCCGGTCAAGCGCGTTTCGACCTATCAGGAACGGCCGTAGAGACGCAGCAGCCAGATGACCAGATCCCAATGAAGATCTTCCAGCGAAGCCAAACATTGAAGCAGATTGGCCACTGGTCGTGCGTAATGTGTACACAAGAAATTCCAACCCCATGATTGCTTGGCCATCACGCATTGCCGCACCAGTAATTTCGGCGCCGTCATAACGGCAACAGCGAATATCGAGAGCAGAAATTTCCATGATTAGAACTTTCCCCATTTCAAATAGGCTTCTTGTGGATCCAT
Source organism: Amylibacter sp. (assembly GCA_037625035.1). Lineage (GTDB taxonomy): Bacteria > Pseudomonadota > Alphaproteobacteria > Rhodobacterales > Rhodobacteraceae > Amylibacter. The sequence goes on along the minus strand of JASJIO010000077.1, from coordinate 1,667 downwards.
GCCATCCAAGATCGCGGAGCGAACTTTGTTTTCCGTCTCCATCGCGATTTGGCTTTTTTCAAGAACTTCGTTAAGAATTTCCTTGGGAATGCATACCATCCCATCGCGATCCCCGTGCAACCAATCACCAGGTTGGATCAACACTTCACCGATCATGACATCGATGTTGGTTTTTTGAGGTAGCCAAAACCCGACAATATCGCGCGGTGTGTGATGGGTCCGCCAGCACGGGAAGCCTAACTCCAGAATAAAATTCGCATCCCGCAATCCGCCATCAAGGACACATCCCAGAACGCCTTTACGATGTAGTGTTTCAGCAGATAGTTCGCCCATCTGTGCAATTTGATGCGTATTCGGTTGCGCCGTCCAGATGTGGCCTTCGGGGCATTTTGACAACAAACCAGTCCATGCCAGTAGTGTCTCATGTGCGTCTGCAGTCTCGTCCACTCGCCCCTCGATCGTCCAAGTGGGACCGCACAGCGTCATATCGGGTTGTAACGGTGTAACCCGTGGCGGCAGCGTAAAGTTCTTACGCCCCATCGCACGCAACACATCGTGCACGACGCCAGTGTAACAGCCCTCAAATGGGGCAATCCTATTATCAATCATGATGAAAAACCTCCTCCATCATCGCCCACCATTCCCCATCTTTTCGGGTATCCAAGGGCTTTTGCATGGGCATACAGATATCCCACCATTCCTGGGTTTTGGGGTCGGTAGCCATTGTTGCAATATCAGCTGCGAAATCGGTTCCAAGGTATTCCCAATAGCCAAAAAGCAAATTCTCTGGCTCTTTCAGGTAGATTGAATAATTTTGGATATTGCAGGTCGTGATACCTGCAAGAATCTCAGGCCAAGTATTGGCATGTAGGCGTTTATATTCTGGTATCATCTCAGGTTTGATCCCGATAACCATTGCCATACGTTCCATACTCTAACCTCCAATCTCTGTTGAAAGCCCATCGACTGCGCGCGACTTTAGGCGTAAGGAACAGCATCAGAAGTTCTGCTTTGACGATCTCTGCCATCAGTCTTGCCGCACAGGCCGGCCCGTGGCATCGTCAACTCGCTTGATGATCCTGACCCGCAATTACTGTCAACCTTTCTCTGCGCCGGCGAGCATTCCCGATTTTACGAACCGTTGCGCGACCAGAAACACAATCAAAACCGGCAAGATGATCAACAGAGCAGCAAGTAATACTTCAGGCTTGCGAATAGGGATATCATTCCCCGCTAGGTTGCTCAGTGCACCCGAAGAACTAACAAGATCCGTCAAGCCAACAGGCAGGTTATATAAATTCGGATCCGTCAGCAGCACAAACGCAAGAAAGTAATTCGCCCAAATTGCCAAAAAACTAAAGAACGCTACTAAAGAGATGATCGGCTTCGCCAGTGGTAGGGCGATGTGAGTGAACACCTGAATTCGCGAACAGCCATCGATCACGGCTGAATCTAAGACGCCTTTCGGTAGCGATGACGAGAAGAAAATATAAGTAAGGTAAACGCCAAAAGGGAAAAACCCGGATGCAAGCACCATACCAGAATAGGTATTTGTCAAACCTAATTGATTTAGTTCAAGAAAGATTGGCAGCACTAGCGCAGTGCTCGGAGTAATCATCGCAATCAATGTTGCGATTAGGATCAACCGACGCCCCGGAAACTCCGAC
>JASJIO010000076.1:0-9865 GCA_037625035.1 Amylibacter sp. | reverse complement strand
GGTGGAGCTTTGACTGTTTTACGTTTGGGCGCAGCAACCCGTTTGATCGTTGCCTGCGACAAATCAAGAACCTTTCCCGTAGATGTCGGGTTCACCTTATTTTGTAATGTCGCCAGCTGACTACCGGACAAAGACGGCTTGTTTTGCTTAGAGCAGTAAACCTTACGCTTGCTATTTACCCTTGGAACCCAAGTGACCCAACCGCCAAAACCTGCACGGATAAACACGCACCCCTCGGCTGTCCACATACTGCTTGCCTTTGAATGCGGTTGGCGGATATTCCGCTGGCGCCGTTACCTTACGCAAAGATTGCGATGTGACGGGTCCTGCAACGGATGCAGCAACAAGAATGGCAAGTGCAGCGCGTGCTGCGTGGTTAAAAATTTTATGCATCTAAGCCCCCCAAGATACGGGGTAAAAATTTTCCTTTATTTCGCCACATTGTAAAGGGCAGAACCACCCTAACCACAACATTTCGTGGTTAACATCGCAAAGAAATCATGGTTTAGCATATCCCACTAGATCGCTAAGTGCGGCATCTCTTTAAAAAAACCATAGGGTTTTAATCCCAGTTTTCCTTTTTTCGGTACAATGTTGACGGTGAAACACCTAGCTTAAGCGCCGCCTTCGGGATTGACCCACTATTTTGGTCAATCGCGGTTTCAATGATCAATCACTCCAAATCCGCAAGCGCCCACCCTGCCCTGACCATCTCGATAATTGTATTCTCTGCGCTAGCGTTCGTCATGCGCACAGCCCGCGTGGTTTGGGGTTGAGCGCTGGCCATGTACGCATTCAGCATGCCGTGCGGTAACATCGCAGCCTTGATTACCGTCGATTTTGATGCCTCAGAGATCGTTTCAAGGGTGGATTGAAGTTGCGGAATATTGCCATCCCACGTCACCTTACTTAACACCAAAGCCACATCTTCAGCCAATTCCATTTGCGGCTGGCCGTTGTAGCGATGATCCGTGTTTCGGGTCGTGCGCCCAAAATTCCTGCCATAAAGGCAAACGCGTCACCGCTGACAAGAAGCAAATCAAGCACCACAATACTCGCGCCATGCTCGGCAAAACGGCCACAGCTTCGGGCACGGTTTTTGCCGTAAAAACATCCATGCCCGCACGGCTAAGGGCGTCTACGAACGCCTCTCGCAACGCATCTGTTTGTTCAATCACCAAAACCCGAACGGACACCACAATTCCCTTATTCGCAACACCTACACATTAGATACCGTGGCATCATTTAACAGGCCTAACTTTTTGGATAGCCAAGGCCCGTCAACGCGACCGCTATCTCGTCTAGGATTGCAGGGTCATCAATGGTCGCAGGCAGTTTATATGCCTCGCCGTCTGCAATTTTACCCATTGTCGCGCGCAATATTTTACCAGATCGCGTCTTGGGCAACCGATCCACAACACAGGCCAATTTGAACGCCGCAACTGGGCCGATCTTTTCGCGCATCAACGTCACACATTCCGCAACAATATCGCTTTCAGCGCGATCCACACCCGCACTCAGACACAAAAAGCCCACCGCCAATTGCCCCTTCAACTGATCCGCCACACCGATCACGGCACATTCCGCAACATCTGGATGATCTGCCAAAACCTCCTCCATCGCGCCTGTCGATAAACGGTGCCCCGCCACGTTGATCACATCATCCGTGCGCGCCATGATGTACAGGTATCCATCTCCATCTTTGATCCCCGCATCGCCCGTTTCGTAAAACCCTTCAAACGCATTCAGATACGATGATTTGAACCGCTCCTCTGCGTTCCAAAGCGTTGGCAAAGTCCCCGGCGGTAAAGGCAATTTAACGACAATTGCGCCCAGTTCACCGTTGGGCATTTCTTCGCCTTCATCGCTTAGAATACGAACATCATACCCTGGCATTGGAACCGTCGGTGAGCCCAATTTAACAGGCAAATGTTCAATCCCCATCGGGTTACCCACCATCGTGTAACCCGTTTCCGTTTGCCACCAATGATCGATCACAGGCACGTTCAATTGATCCTGCGCCCACTGAATAGTGTCAGGATCAGCCCGTTCACCAGCCAAAAAAAGGGTATTTAGGTTCGATAAGTCATATTTTTTGACAAAATCACCTTTTGGATCAACCCGCTTAATTGCCCGGAATGCTGTTGGCGCTGTGAACAACGCCTTCACTTTATGTTCCTCGATCACACGCCAGAATGTACCTGCATCAGGGGTGCCAACTGGCTTGCCCTCAAACACAATTGTGGTGTTTCCGTGGATCAGCGGCGCGTAACAAATATACGAGTGCCCGACGACCCAGCCCACATCACTTGCGGCCCAAAACACATCACAGGGGTCCATGCCATAGACATTTTTCATGGTCCAATTCAGCGCAACCAAATGCCCACCTGTATGGCGCACAACGCCCTTTGGTTGGCCCGTCGTTCCAGAGGTATACAGGATATAAACAGGGTCATTGCCGTTTACAGGAACACAGGGCGCAGGGGTTACGCCAACTTGCACCCCGTCCCAATCCAGATCGCGGCCTTCAATTATGGTGCCAACCGCCTCGGGGCGTTGGAAAATAATGCAAGTTTCGGGTTTATGCACAGCCATTTCAATCGCCGTGTCCAGCAGCGGTTTGTATTCAACCACGCGCCCGGGTTCGATCCCACAGGAACTCGCAATAATCACTTTGGGCGTCGCATCATCAATACGTGTCGCCAGCTCATTTGCCGCAAACCCGCCAAACACAACCGAATGAATCGCCCCGATCCGCGAACAGGCAAGCATCGCGATAATTGCCTCGGGCGTCATCGACATGTAAATAATAACACGGTCACCCTTTTCCACACCTTGCGCTTGTAATGCGCCGCCCAAACTGGCCACACGTTTCAGCAATTGCGCGTAGGTGATCGTCTCTTTCGTATCGGTGATCGGGCTGTCATAAATAATCGCCGCTTGATCCGCGCGACCATTTTCAACATGGCGATCGACGGCGTTGTAACAGGTGTTCACCACCCCATCCGCAAACCATTCGTACAGGGGCGCATTTTCATCGCTCAAGGCTTTGCTCGGCGCTTTTATCCAATCAATTGCCTGTGCAGCCTCCATCCAAAACGCGTCTGGATCGTTCTGCCAAGCGGCGTAAACTTCTTTGTATCCCATTGGATTCGCTCCTTATTCGTACGAATGCACGGACGTTCCCGCCAATGCTGCTATGTTTAACAGTCCACGCGCAGTGATCGACGGCGTTACGATATGCGCTTTGTTGCCCATGCCCATCAAAATCGGCCCAACCTCCAACCCATCCGCGCGGGTTTTCAACACGTTGCGCACCGCACTGGCGGCATCTGTGTTTGAAAATACCAACGTATTCGCGGCCCCTTCAAGGCGGCTGTTTGGCATAATGCGTTCGCGCAATTCAGGGTCCAACGCGCTATCCGCATGCATCTCACCCTCGTAGGCAAAATCGAGGTTCTTGCTATCCAAAATAGCCAAGGCTTCGCGCATCCGCCGCCCACTGTCGCTATCAAGATTGCCAAATTGTGAATGGCTCAACAGCGCCACTTTTGGTTCCAACCCGAAACGACGCACATGACGCGCAGCCCCGATCACCGTTTCGGCAATCTGCATCGCGGTTGGTTCCGGGTTCACTTGCGTATCGGCCACAAACAGTGGCCCTTTTTCTTGGATCATCAAAGACAACGCGCCCACAGGATGCAGCCCATCTTGGCCCAAAACCTCGTTCACATATTTCAGATGCCACAGGTATTGCCCAAACGTGCCGCAGATCAGGCTGTCTGCCTCGCCGCGATGAACCGCAACCGCACCAATTGCGGTGGTATTCGTGCGCATAATCGCCTTGGCCAGATCAGGCGTCACACCGCGCCGCTTCATAATTCCGTAATAAGTTTCCCAGTAATCGCGATACCGCGCATCACTTTCTGGATTGACCAGTTCGAAATCTTTGCCTGCTTCAATGGTTAGGCCCGCCTTGGCGATACGCCGCTTCACAACGTCTGGCCGCCCGATCAAGATCGGTTTATCCACGCCCTCTTCTAATATCGCACTGGCCGCCCGCAACACACGTTCGCTCTCGCCCTCAGCAAAAATAACTTTGCGAACAGTGCCTTTTGCCGCCTCAAACACGGGCCGCATAATAAACGCAGACTTAAAGACCGAGCGATCCAAATCAGCCTTATAGGCCTCAATATCTGCAAGAGGCCGTTTGGCAACTCCACTGTCCATCGCGGCTTTGGCAACAGATGTGGCAACAATCCCCATCAGGCGCGGATCAAACGGTTTGGGGATCAGATAATCCGCCCCAAACGTCATTTGTTCGCCGCGATAGGCTGCCGCTGCCTCGGCACTGCTGGTCGCACGCGCCAACTCAGCAATCCCCTTCACACAGCCGATTTTCATCTCGTCGTTAATCTCGGTTGCGCCCACATCCAGGGCGCCGCGAAAGATAAACGGGAAACACAGCACGTTATTCACTTGGTTGGGATAATCAGACCGCCCCGTCGCAATAATCGCGTCAGGCGCCACCTTTTTCACCTCATTAGGCATGATTTCTGGCGTTGGATTGGCCAGTGCGAAAATAATCGGCCTTTTGGTCATTTTACCAACCATTTCAGGTGTCAAAACACCCGGACCAGACAGCCCGAGGAACAGATCCGCCCCCCCAATCACATCGCTTAACCTGCGCAGATCGGTCTTCTGCGCGTATTCAGATTTCTGCGGATTCATGTCCTCCGTGCGGCCTTCGTACACCAACCCGTGAATGTCACACAGCCAGACATTTTCGCGTTTCACGCCTAGTTTCAGCAGCATGTTCAAACAGGCAATACCTGCCGCACCACCACCCGTAGATACGATCTTAACATCCTCAAACGCCTTACCAGCCACCGCCAACGCGTTCGTCGCGGCAGCGCCAACAACAATCGCCGTGCCATGCTGATCGTCATGAAACACTGGGATATTCATCCGTTCACAGCAGATTTTTTCAACGACAAAACAATCAGGCGCCTTGATATCTTCAAGGTTGATCGCCCCAAACGTCGGTTCCAACGCACAGACGATATCCGCCAGCTTTTCTGGGTCACTTTCATCCAATTCGATATCAAAACAGTCTATATTGGCGAATTTCTTGAACAGAACCGCCTTGCCCTCCATCACTGGCTTTGACGCCAACGCACCGATGTTCCCCAGCCCCAAAACAGCCGTTCCGTTTGTGACAACACCAACCAGATTGCCCCGCGTGGTATACCGCTCTGCCGTGGTGGCATCCGCCTTTATTTCAAGACACGCATCCGCCACACCGGGGCTATAGGCCAGCGATAAATCCCGCTGATTGTCCATCGGTTTGGTCGCACGAATTTCCAGCTTTCCGGGTTTTGGAAATTCATGATACAGAAGGGTGCGTTTTTTGGATTTATCGGACATTGTGGTTCCTAGCTTGATTTAATCAGGTCGAGGATATTGCGAGCAGCGGACGGGATATTTGTCCCTGGCCCAAAGATTGCCTTAACGCCCGCATTATACAAGAAGTCATAGTCTTGCTGCGGAATAACCCCACCACAAACCACAATTATGTCTTCTGCATTTTGGTCTTTCAACGCTGCCACCAACTGGGGTGCGAGGGTTTTATGCCCTGCCGCTTGACTTGAAATACCAACGACATGCACGTCGTTATCAATCGCATCTTGCGCCGCTTCGGCAGGTGTTTGAAACAACGGCCCAACATCCACGTCAAACCCGATATCTGCAAATGCAGTGGCAATTACTTTGGCCCCGCGATCATGCCCGTCTTGGCCCATTTTCACCACCAACATGCGGGGGCGACGCCCCTCGCCTTTGGCAAAACTCTCTACATCTGCTTGGATTTGCGCAAAACCTTCGTCGCCTTCATAGGCCGCACCATACACACCTGCCAATGTCTTCACCTCTGCCCGATGACGCCCAAACACCGTTTCCATTGCATCCGAAATCTCGCCCACAGTTGCGCGCGCCCGTGCAGCCTCCACGGCCAGCGCCAACAAGTTGCCCTCGCCCGTTAATGCCGCCTGCTCCAGCATCATCAAGCTCTGGACACAGGCATCGCCGTCGCGTGTTTCTTTGATCTTTTTCAAACGCGCCACTTGGCTGATGCGCACTTCGGTATTGTTGATATCGCGGATGTTAATCTGGGGCTGTTTGTCCAGTTTGAACTTGTTCACGCCGACAACAACCTCATCGCCTCGATCCACCGCCGCTTGCCGTTTCGCCGCCGCTTCTTCGATCCGCAACTTAGGCATACCGCTTGCAACAGCCTTGGTCATGCCGCCCATTTCATCGACTTCTTTGATGATTTTACGCGCCGCCTCGGCCAGCTCATTCGTCAGGTTCTCGATGTAATACGAGCCCGCCAATGGATCAACAACATTGGTCACGCCCGTTTCATTTTGTAAAATCAACTGGGTATTGCGTGCAAGTCGCGCAGACTCTTCTGTCGGCAAAGCAATCGCTTCATCAAACGAATTTGTATGCAGCGACTGCGTGCCACCCAAAACCGCAGACATCGCCTCATAGGCCGTGCGAACCACGTTGTTATACGGATCCTGCTCCTGCAACGAAACACCCGAAGTCTGACAGTGCGTGCGCAACATCGACGATCCTGGCTTCTTCGGTTCAAAATCGGCCATGATCTCAGACCACAGCAAACGCGCCGCCCGCAATTTCGCGATTTCCATGAAAAAGTTCATGCCAATCGCAAAGAAGAACGACAACCGCCCCGCAAACGCATCCACATCCATGCCCCGCTCAATCGCGGTTCGCACGTATTCCTTACCGTCCGCCAACGTGAACGCAAGCTCTTGCACAAGGTTCGCGCCTGCCTCTTGCATGTGATAACCAGATATCGAAATCGAGTTGTATTTCGGCATTTCAGCAGCGGTAAATTCGATAATATCCGCCACAATCCGCATGCTCGGCTCTGGTGGATAAATATAGGTATTGCGCACCATGAACTCTTTCAGAATGTCATTCTGAATGGTCCCCGACAGCAACGAACGATCATGCCCCTGCTCTTCGCCTGCCACAATAAAGCTGGCTAAAACAGGAATAACCGCGCCGTTCATCGTCATCGAAACCGAAATTTTATCCAGCGGAATACCGTCGAACAGGATTTTCATATCCTCGACACTGTCAATCGCAACGCCAGCCTTGCCCACGTCGCCAACGACCCGTTCGTGATCGCTGTCATAGCCACGGTGCGTTGCCAGATCAAAGGCCACCGAAACACCCTGCTGTCCTGCCTCCAAGCCTTGGCGATAAAACGCATTGCTTTCCTCAGCCGTCGAAAACCCAGCGTATTGACGAATGGTCCAAGGCCTTCCTGTGTACATTGTCGCGCGTGGTCCGCGTGTGTACGGATTTACCCCCGGAACACCGCCCAAATGATCCAATCCATCCAGATCATCCGCCGTGTAAACAGGCTTCACCGTAATGCCTTCGGGCGTGTCCCAATTTAAGCTATCCAACGGCTTTCCACGCAGCTCTTTTTCAGCCAGCGTTTCCCATGATTTCTTGTCCTCGGTGCTCATCTCACAGCTTCCTTCTTCTCATTATGATAACTCTAAAAATCTCAGGCTTGCAGCCTCGGGCAACGTTGGTTCAAACGCTTTCAGCGCGGTCTGCAACGGTTCCACGGCATTCAAGCGAATGGCGTAAACGCTGACGATATTGTTGCCCAATGTCGCCAATGGGATTTCCAACCGCAGTTGCGCAACCTCAATCCAACTGGGCGGAATATGCTTCTCCATCCAGCGTTTATAAATCAAAGCGGCCTTCACATCGTATTTCACAGCCAGCTTATCCGCCCACATCGAGTCTGTGCCACGAAGGCGCGAATTAAGCGCCTGCGAAGACGCCAAACCCCATAAATCCAGCACATAATGGGGATTGCGATAGACCACATGCCCCAGATCATTCACCGCAACAGGGGCCTTCCAGTAATCCGCAACAAAATTGCTCATCTGGCGTTGCTGCGCGTAAACCGCAGCGCCACCCGCAGGCACATAATTGAACGCGACAGGCGGATAATGCGCGCCGCCATAAAACACCGCCAGCACAAACATCGCAGGTATCATCTGCCCCAAACGTTCATTCGCAAACGCGACCTTGGACAGCAACACAGCCCCAGCGCCAACCGCGAACGTCCAGATATAAACCTCATAGCGATAAAACCAAATCGCCTGCCCCAGAAACGTATGCGCCGCCACGCTCAGAACTAACGCAAATCCGATCAGCCGATACGGCCCCGTCACAAAGTTGCGCGCCAACAACAGCCCAAACACAGCCACAATCAACGTTACCAACAACATTCGCCCAGACGGTGATCCAATGGTTATCAACAGCGCGAACTTCGCCTTGGCCCAGCTGGAAACTTCGCTCAGACCTTCACCGCCGCCCGTAATCGCCTTGGCGTTTACCGAATTGGGCAGCATATCCAGCCCCAGTTGCGACATCAGCGCGAAATGCGCCCCGAGCGGTACAATCGCACCGATCAACAGGCCAAGCCCCGCCGGTTTGCGCCCACCAAAGAACACAACAGCCGATGCAACCACGCCAATCGCCATGCCTTCAAAGCGCAGCACAGGGTTAAGCACGATCCCCAAGATCAACAACCAACCAATCCGCCCATCGCGCGCAAATTGCAACAAACCGACCAGCGCCATCAGCGTGACCATGATGTGCAGCATATGCTCCATTCCGATCAACACCATGTACGGCCAACCAAAAAAAATGGGCCCAAAGCGGCCAGCGCAATCAACGCCCAACGCATCGCAGCAGATGCGCCATCAGATGCAAACACCAAAACCCGCGCCCATAAAATCGCACTTGCAACCAAACCAACTAAGCCCAAAATCAGCGACCAATAGGGGTGAAATCCGAATGGGGACAGTGGCGCAAGCAAATAGGAATACAAAATAGACAACGAAGCGGAGGCGTATTCACCATGGTTCACCCCGTATCCGCCCTGCCACAGCTGCTCGGACATGGCCAAATGGATGTAAACGTCATCCAGTGCATATTCCCAAACACCACCTGTTTTGATCAGCGTCATCGCGATCAGCACGATCGTCGGCAGTACCGCGCCAAGGATCGACCACTGTTTCAAACTGACCCGATCCATCACACACCCACCGGTTTGTGTGCAAACAGGCGCATTTGCCCCTCGCATTTGTTGAAAAACCGCTTACATCTGAATGTAACAGGGGAGACCATGAAATTTTCGCTACTCAGCGCAGCCCTTGATTTAACGTTGGCAACAGCATTATCAGCCGAAACGCTCGACGAATATCTGTGGGAAAAACGCCCCTTCGTCGTGTTTGCTGACACCCCCAAAGATCTGCTGTTCATTCGCCAGATGGAATTGCTCGAAGCAGGCAAAGATGAATTGGTCGCGCGCGATGTGGTCATCCTAACCGATACCAACTCCGCCAAAATCTCGCCTTTGCTCAAAAAACTGCGGCCACGCGGTTTCCAATTGGCGTTGATCGGTAAAGGCGGCAAAGTAAAATTGCGCAAACCGCGCCCTTGGACCGTGCGCGAACTTTCCAGCGTGATCGACAAAATGCCGATGCGCCAACAGGAACTGAAACAGAGTTGGGAACGGTAAAACCGCCCTAACCCTAGCCCAAATTTCCTGTCAGCATTGATTTGCATGTCTTCAAGAACAGGCTTTCGCCTATTCAAACTCCATAATCACTTCGTCCACAGCCAAATTATCACCGGCACTTGCGTTGATCTTGGTCACGATGCCCTGCCTTTCAGCGCGCAGAACATTTTCCATTTTCATGGCTTCCACGGTGCACAAGGCTTGGCCTTCTTGGACCTCATC
>JASJIO010000075.1:0-8462 GCA_037625035.1 Amylibacter sp. | reverse complement strand
GCCAGATTTTGTTGCACTGACCGAGGGGCAAAACGCGTTCCGTCGTGAGATGGAAGAAACGTTCAAGCGTCCGATGGGCAAAGAAATTGCAGTTGCTGGCGAAGATTACGCGATGGAGAGCGGCAAGGTTGTGATCGCGTCGATCACGTCTTGTACGAACACGTCAAACCCATACGTGATGATTGGCGCTGGCCTTGTGGCGCGTAAAGCTGCTGCACTTGGCATGGATCGCAAGCCTTGGGTTAAGACATCATTGGCCCCTGGTTCACAGGTTGTTTCTGCGTATCTTGAAGCGGCTGATTTGCAGAAAGACCTTGATAAGGTTGGATTTAACCTTGTTGGATACGGTTGTACGACCTGCATCGGGAATTCTGGCCCAATCCAAGCAGAGCTGTCCGCAGCGATTGCTGAAGGCGATTTGGTTGCGACGGCGGTTCTGTCGGGCAACCGAAACTTTGAGGGGCGTATTTCCCCTGACGTGCGTGCGAACTATTTGGCTTCACCGCCATTGGTTGTGGCGTATGCGCTGGCAGGGACGCTGGATATTAACCTTGCAACAGATGCGATTGGGCAAGACCGTGATGGCAACGATGTTTATCTGAAAGACATCTGGCCAACGACGAAAGAAATTGCTGATCTGGTTGAACAAACCGTAACGCGCGAGGCCTTCCTTGAGAAGTATGCCTCTGTGTTTGAGGGCGATGAAAAGTGGAAGGGTGTCGCTACGACCGATAGCCTGACGTATGATTGGCCGCCAGCTTCAACTTATGTGCGTAACCCACCGTATTTCCAAGGAATGTCGGCGGAGCCTGCCACTGAAATCTCATCCATCTCGGGTGCTAAGGTGCTTGCGTTGTTGGGCGATATGATCACAACCGATCACATTTCCCCTGCCGGATCGTTCACACAATCTAGCCCAGCTGGGCAGTATTTGACCGATCACCAAGTTGCAGTGCGCGAGTTCAATTCCTATGGATCACGACGTGGCAACCACGAAGTGATGATGCGCGGCACGTTTGCCAATATTCGCATCAAAAACGAAATGTTGGACGGTGTTGAAGGCGGCTACACTAAGGGCGCTTATGGAGAGCAAACCTCGATCTATGAAGCTGCGATGGCGCATCAGGAAAATGGTACGCGGTTGGTGATCTTTGGTGGCATTCAGTACGGCGCGGGTTCAAGTCGTGACTGGGCAGCCAAGGGCACGGCATTGTTGGGTGTTAAGGCGGTTATCGCCGAGAGCTTTGAGCGTATTCACCGATCTAACCTTGTGGGTATGGGCGTGGTTCCGTTTGAATTTACAAGCAGTGACAGCCGTAAGACGCTGAAGCTGACGGGTGAAGAAACCGTTTCGATTCAAGGACTTGAAACAGTTCAGCCGTTGCAAGATGTGGCCTGCACGATCACCTATCCAAATGGCGATGTGGCAGAGATTACGCTGAAGTGTCGTATCGATACCGAAGTTGAAATCGACTACATCAAAAACGGTGGCGTGCTGCATTATGTGCTGCGCAACTTGGCCAAAGCGGCCTAAAACCACAGTTCATTTAGAATTTAAAGCGTCCCGGTCTGGGGCGCTTTTTGTTTGTCGGGATGTAGTGTAACATTCAGAAGTGCCAGAAGCGAAAGAACAGACATGCAGGACTAAAAATCTAAACTGACGGCCTATTTGTTGTGGCTGGCGATCGGGGCGTTTGGGGCGCATCGGTTTTATCTGGGGCGTGTCAAGACGGGGATTGCTTTGATTGTTATGCTTTTTGGTGCACTCATAATGTCTGCGATAGGAACATATCTGTTTTATGTTTTAACGTTAGATAGTGGGACAATTGGCGACGTGAGGAATACCTCCACACTAGCGAACATTTTGTCGGGTGTCTGCTATCTCCCGTTTTTTTGTTGGCTGATTTGGTATCTGCTCGATCTGATTTTTATTAATGTGATGATCAACAAAGATCGCCAAAATGCGAGTATGATTTCGATGAAACAGGCGGAAAATGTATTCGAATAGCGAGCGTAATTGACGGCGTTAAACAGTTAGTTTTCGCGCCCGTATTGGCTTAGGCTTCAAATATGAAAAACTTTCCTGATCTTCCGCCGCTTTTGCCGTGAGTTGGCTGTTCGCGCAATTCTTACCGTTTGGGACGTTGCCGTCTTTTGGTGTGCAACTGCTGGGGCTGGCGTGGATCGCGTTGGCGGTTTTGTTGGTTGTGTGGTCTGCGCTGTATTTTCGCAGCAACAAAACGACGATTGAACCCCATCACACCCCGACGGCGTTGATCACCAAGGGGCCGTATCGCATTTCACGCAATCCGATTTATCTGGCGACGGTGGTTTCTTCGGTTGGCTGGGCGCTGTGGTGCGGTGCGGTAAGCGCGTTTGTTGGCCCCGTGATTTTGGCCCGGGTTTTGCACAATCGGTTTGTTTTGCCTGAGGAAGCAACGTTACGCGCGGCGTTTGGTGCAAAGGCAGATGCCTATATCGAGAAAACAAAACGCTGGCTCTGAGCCCTAGGAAACGCCTAAGGCGCGGAGCAATTCGGGGCCTGAAAAGTGCTTTTTGCCGTTTGCTTCTGCCTGTTTGATCAAATCCACTAGTTTTGTGTTGATCGGTGCGGTGATGCCAAATTTCTGCGCGATGCGGCATATTTCGCCGTTCAAAGTTTCAATTTCGGTTGGTTTCCCTGCGCCGAGGTCTTGGGCCATTGAGGTTTGCGAATTTGGATCCAGTTTTTGGCGCGGCAGAACGAGGGTGTTGAAAAACCAGTTCGGGGTGCGCAACATTTTCACGATTTTTGCAGCGGAGAGTGGGCCAGATTTTGCGTACGCAATGTTAGCATGATCTAGAACGGTGCTGGCTTCGTGCAAAACGGCGGCGTAGGCGCGCCGATACGCCCGTTCGCGCAGTTGATGGAATAGGGTTTTGCCAGACAGCGCGTTGATCGAGTTGTTGAGGTTTAACAACAGCTTACCGTGTTGAACGGCGTTGATCGTGTCGCTTAACTCAACGGGTTCGACTGCGTTTTTCAGGGAAGTGGCGAGCTCAGTTGTCGCAGGTGTGCGTTCAAGAATGGTGTTGCCGATTGAGGATCGTTGCAGGGCCGCGCTGTTGGCCCAGACCACGTTGTAGGGCACCATTCCTGCCGCGATTTCGCGGTTCGGAAAGGCTGCGCGTAGATCGCGGATGGGTTTTATGCCGTTTAGCAGGCATAGAATCGGGGTGTTTGGGGCGCTATGGCTTGTGATGTCAGCGATGACTTTGGGCAGGGCCGTGGATTTCACGGCAATAACTATCAGTCTGGCGGATTTCAGGATTGATGGATCATGGGCGAGTGTTGGGTTTGTCGCAAAGGCCACTGGTGCAAGTTTTATGCCGTTGGAGGCGGATAAGCCAGTTTCGCGCAAGGAATTGAGGCTTTGGCGGCCCAAAAGCGTGATCGAACAGCCTGCATCGGCCCAGATTGCGCCAACATAACAGCCAATGGCACCTGCGCCGAAAAATACGATTGGTGCGCTTGTCTGGGTCATGGTGGCGTCCTTTTGGTGTTTGAAAAATTCTATCATTTTGCGCACCCTTTGCAACAAAAGCGCCACGTCGATTGAATTGTAACAATTCGCTCTCGAAACGTTTATTGGCAAAAGGGGGATCAGTTTGTCTATATGCTAATACCTGTATGAAAACGAGCGAGATACATGCGTAGATTTCTTTCCCTTTTGGCCCTGAGCACCATCGGATTAACGGCACCTTCATCGGCAGATAAATCTGTGGTGGTGGTGGAGTTATACACGTCACAAGGGTGTTCATCCTGCCCGCCAGCAGATGAAATTTTGGCCGATATTGCAGGGTTTGAAGATGTTATCGCGCTCAGTTTGCATGTGGATTACTGGGATTATTTGGGTTGGAAAGACAACCTTTCGCGGCCCGAATTTACCGAGCGCCAAGCGCGATTTAACACGATCATGAAAAGCCGCTATCGGTTGGTGACGCCGCAGATGATTTTCAATGGTGAACAGTATGTGGTAGGTGCGAAACGCAATAAGGCTGTTATGTACGTTGATATGATGTCCGAAAGCGCTGAAAAGGCGCAGCTGGTGCTGACGCGGTCGGGGAATTCGCTGGAAATTAAACTGAGTGCTGTGGGGGGTAAAACCTCGCCTTCAGAAATTCACGTTGTGCGCTACACGCCGAGCACGCTGGTAAAGATCAAACGGGGCGAAAACGCCGGTAAAAACATTGATTACGTGAACACGGTGACGTCTTGGGAAACCATCAGTGAGTGGGACGGTGTCCAAGAGCGGACCATCAATCACGATGTGACGGCTGACGGGAATTATGCGGTTATTGTCCAAACCCAGAACCTTGGGCCTGTGTTGGTTGCGCGTCGGCTCGATTAGGGTCTGGCCGTGTTTTTATGGGGTTTGTTTGGCGGAGAATGTTTCGCGGTACCAAACGTAAACCCCTGCGATCACGATGATGCTTGCGCCTAGGATTGTTGGGGCGTCGGGGATTTCAAAGAAGAACAGATAGCCCCATAAACCGTTGAACAGCAGAGTGAGATAGCCAAATGGGGCAAGGAATGACGCCTCGGTTATGGTGAAGGCGCGGATCAACAGGTAGTGACCAATCCCCCCGACGATGCCCATCGAGGTCATTAATCCTGCGTCTGGTAGGGTTGGGGTTTCCCACACGAATGGCGCGATAACGCAACTGGCGATGCAGCCGATGAGCGCTGTGTAAAGGAAGCTGGTCCACGGGCTCTCGTCTTTGCCAAGGAACCGTGTGGAGATCGCGTAGCCTGAAAAACAAAGGGCTGCGAAGGCTGGAAGCAGGGCGACAGGCGAGAAAACCTCACTGCCCGGGCGAATGATAATCATTGCGCCAACCAAGCCGATTGAAACGCCGAACCAGCGTCGGGGGCCGACCTTTTCACCCAAAATAAAGAAGCTAGCGATGGTGATGAACAGCGGTGAGATTTCAAAAATCGCGGTGGCCGAGCTGATGGGGATGAATTTGAGGGAGGTGAAAAAGCTGATTGTTGCACCGAACAGGCAGGCCGAGCGGATGAGTTGCAGGCCGATGTGTTTGGTGCGCAGCAGTTTTGTTAGGAATGGCGACAGGACGATAAACGCGATAACGGTTTGCGAGGTATAACGCGCCCAAACTACTTGAAGGGGGTGGTGGCGTTCGGTCAGGGATTTGGCAATGCTGTCCATGATCGAAAACAGAAACAGCGTGATGATGAAAAGCAATGCGCCTTTGGCAAGCGGGCCAAGCCCATCCCAAAAGCGCATCAGGTTTGTCACGAAGGCGCGGTTGCTTGGGCCACGCCGATCATGGAATCGCGATTTACGAGTTCTGCGAGGGCGGTTGCATCCAGATCATCGGTTCCAACGGGGCGAATTGGCAGCACAAGATAACGCATGTCGGCGGTGCTGTCGTGGACGCGGACCTGCATATCATCGGGCAGGTTGAGGCCAAATTCGGACAAGACTTTGCGCGGTGTTTTCACGACGCGGGAACGATACGCGCGTTGTTTGTACCAATCGGGTGGCAGGCCGAGCAGGTTGCGCGGATAGCACGAACACAACGTGCAAACGACGACGTTATGTGTGGTAGGTGTGTTTTCTACGACGATAAGTTTCATCGCACCTGCCTCGAATCCCACTTCACCGATAGTGGTGGAGCCGTCGGCCAAAAGGCGGGCTTTGAATTCTGGGTCAGTCCATGCGCGCGCCACAACTTGTGCGCCGTCTGCAGGGGAACGACGATCCATCGCCTCGACTGTTTGGGTGATTTCTGCGGCCGTGAGGATTTCTTTTTCAACGAGCAGTTCGCGCATGGAGATTTCCATGGCTTGCCAACGGGTTAGCGTGTGATCCTGATCTGGTTGGTAGGGGTGACCAGAGGGGGACAGATGGTCGTGGTCGTGATGATCATGTGGCATCGGCAGGTTCCAACCAGTGTTCGTAGATTTCGGCATCAAGGGTATCGGAGGGGGTTTCAGCGTCGTCGCCCCACAGTTCGGCCATTTCAAAACGCACGCGCAGCAATTTTCGCGGCGCACCTTTTTGACGGTATGCGAGTTCCTCGGGATTGTGGAAAGGCCCGAGTTCGCGTTCAATCACGCCGACTTTGCCGCGTAGGAAAAATGGTGTGCGCACGTGGCCAGGCGGGAACCAATCTTTGACACGGACTTTGACAGGGACACGCTGGATGCTCATTCGCCCCCCCCCGCGCATTCGCCGTAGCTTTCACCGCGCGCGGTGACTTCAGCTATTTTATTGGAGAGCTCTTCAAGGCTGTAGGCGCCTGCTTCGAGCAGGTTTTGGTTCACCGATTGAACCCAACGTTCATAATACGTCATGGTTTCAAACGAATCCTCGCCCATATCTTCAAGGACGCGGCGCAGGCCATCGACTGTGAAGTAGCCTTTGCCCGAGGTGAGCACCATTAAGGCGTCTACGCGTTTTTCCCAAAGGGCAAAGTTGTGTTGATCGAGGTCGATTTGACCTGCTGGTTGGCCGCCCATGTCGTGCCAGCGTCGTATATTGTCATTTTCCATAACGATAATGTTACGGGAGTTGGAATGGGCCTGCAAGCAAGCTATCGTTCTTTTGAATGAGAAATTTAGGCACAGTAAGAGCATAATATGAGCGGTTCAGCGTTGGCGTATATTCCTCGTATTCGCGCCTATTATGAGGCGTTGGGATACGGCAAGCACTATGAGTGGGCGCAAATGGACGCCGTGCCGTTTGCGCGGCTGAACAAACCGTTGAGCCAAGCGCGGATCGGTTTGGTGACAACTGCTGCGCCCTACAAGATGGGCGCTGGCGATCAGGGACCGGGTGCGCCGCACAATGGTTTGGCAAAGTTTTTTGAAGTGTATGCCAATCCGATTGAGCCAGAGCCAGACGTGCGGATTTCACATATTGCCTATGATCGTGTGCACACGACGGCGACTGATCGGCGGACCTATTTTCCGTTGCGGGCCTTGTTGGCGATGCAAAAAGAAGGCGCGATTGGGTTGGTTAGCCCGCGATTTTATGGATTGCCGACGAACAGATCCCAGCGTGTGACAGGCGAAGTTGACGGCCCTGCTTTGGTGGATTTCTGCCGTGAAGACGGTGTGGATGCGGCGGTTTTGGTGCCCAATTGCCCTGTGTGCCATCAATCGGTTGCGCTGGCGGCACATGAATTGGAAGCGTCGGGCATTCCCACGGTAATTATGGGGTGTGCGAAGGATATTTTGGAACACGTCGGTGTGCCGCGCTTGATGTTTAGCAACTTTCCTTTGGGCAATGGGGCAGGTTTGCCCCATGATCGCGCAAACCAGCTGGCGACGGCCCATGCAGCGATTGGCATGCTGGAAACAGCGGATAAGCCGCGCATGACGGAGCAATCAAGCGGTGTGTGGAGCGGCGAGCCAGATTGGCAGAAGAATTATTCCAATGCGGAGTTGTTAAGCCGTGAAGAGATTGCCCGCCGACGGGCCGCGTTTGATGCGGTGAAGGTCGAGGTGGGTGTTGTGAAGGCCAAGTAACTGCCGGCAAAGAAAAAAGGCGCGCCCAACTGGACACGCCTTTCGTAAATCTGTGGGTCGCTAGATTTTATTAGGTCTTCGCGATAGGGCCGATCATCATAACCATCTGACGCCCCTCCATCTTGGGCATGTTTTCGATTTTGCCCATTTCAGCTTCGGTAACCGCTTCGGCTACACGGTTCAGCAATTCGGCGCCAAGCCGTTGGTGTGCCATTTCACGACCGCGAAAACGCAGAGTGATTTTGCATTTGTCGCCGTTTTCCAGAAACTTATAAACGTTACGCATTTTCACTTCGAAGTCGTTGGTATCCGTGTTTGGACGGAATTTTACCTCTTTTACTTCGATGATCTTTTGCTTTTTGCGCGCCTCGGATTCTCGTTTTTGTTGTTCATATTTGAACTTGCCAAAATCCATGATCTTAACGACCGGTGGACTGGCATTTGGCGAGATTTCAACAAGGTCGAGGCCAGCTTGTACAGCAAGTTCCATCCCACGTGTGGGAGTAACTACGCCGACATTTTCGCCTTCTGCGCCGATGAGGCGGATTTCGTTGGATGTGATGCGTTCGTTTACGCGGGGTCCAGTGTCGCGCTGTGGTGGCGCGTGATGAGGTCTACGGGCTATGGGCTTCAAGTCCTTTGTGGTTATCGTTCATTCGATGGGGGGAATGTACACTGTGTGGCGAAAGGTTCAACCGCCGTTTTCACAGTTTGGGGGGTAATATCGTATGTTTTCACAGATTTAGGGGTTGCAAGACGGGTGGGAATGGCCAAGCTGCTGATCGGGAAATTGCCGTTCATCGAATGGTACATAAAATGAATACAAAAAACGATCAGGGAAACACAATGAAAAAGACCGCAGGAATTATCGCGCTCGCGCTCGTGGGTATTATTGCAATTTGGGGCATCACCGACAAAACAAAGC
>JASJIO010000074.1:0-10914 GCA_037625035.1 Amylibacter sp. | reverse complement strand
ATCGCCATCTGGGGCCTCGTCATCGCGCTCTGCCGTGACACACGTAATCCTGCGCTTTACCCACTTCGCCTGTTTGGCGCTGTCTACACAGATGTGTTTCGCGGCATCCCCGTTGTGCTCATCGTCTACCTCATCGGCTTTGGTATTCCGGGCCTTGGCCTGTCGCGCCCGTGGAATTCCCCCTACATCTGGGGCAGCCTCGCACTTATCCTCACCTACTCCGCCTATGTTGCTGAAATCTTCCGCTCTGGCATTGAATCCGTGCACCAATCCCAACGCAACGCCGCCGCGTCTCTTGGTCTGTCTATCAACGACGTCATGCGCTTTGTGATCCTGCCCCAAGCGATCCGCCGCGTCATCCCTGCCAACATGAATATGTTCATCGCCCTGCAAAAAGACGTCGCCCTGCTGTCCTTCATCGGTCCCGTCGAAATCCTCCGTCAAGCAGGCGTTTACAAAGCAATCTACGCCAACTTCACCCCCTACGTTGCAGCCGCCGTGATCTTTCTGTGCGTCACAATCCCCGCCACCCGTTTCGCCGATCACCTGATAGCCAAACAAAATAGGCAACGTTCATAATGGCTCACCTAACCATCCAAAACGCGCAAAAATCTTTCGGCGACATTCACGTCCTCAAAGGCATCAACCTCTCCGTTGAAAAAGGCGAAATGACCTGCCTGATCGGCGCATCTGGCTCTGGCAAATCCACACTTCTGCGCACCCTCAACCTGCTCGACCCGCTCGATGATGGAACCATCCACCTCAATGGCGCAGACATCTCAACACCCGGTCTTGATCCCCAACCGATCCGCCAGAAAATCGGCATCGTGTTTCAATCGTTTAACCTGTTCCCCCACATGACCACCCTTGAAAACGTCATGCTGGCCCCACGCCGCACCACAGGCAAATCACGCGCGCAACTCCTTCCAGAAATTGAAAAACTCTTCACACGCTTTGCCCTTGGCGATCGGATGCAAAACTACCCCGATCAACTGTCAGGTGGCCAACAACAGCGCATCGCCATCATCCGTGCGCTGGCGATGAAACCTGAAATCATGCTGTTTGATGAAATCACCTCAGCCCTCGATCCCGAACTCGTCACCGAAGTTCTTGACGTGCTGCGCGATCTGAAATCCTCAGGCATGACCATGATCCTCGCCACCCACGAAATGGCCTTTGCCCGCGATGTAGCCGATACGGTCTGCTTCCTCGATCAAGGCGTCATTGTCGAAAGCGGCCCGCCAGAAACCATCTTCACAAACCCGAGCCAGCCCAGAACCCGTACCTTCCTAGATCGCGTTCTTTAAATCTTTGGAACCACCGCGCTCCACTCGCGCGAAAACACTTCAACGCCAGTTTCGCTCACTGCAAGATTCGCCTCCACGACAAACGCGCCGCCCTTCGATGACATACGCACCTCGGCCACGCTCGAAACGCCCCATTTTCCACGCCCAAACGACCGTTCCCAGCGAAACACTGCCTTTGCAGACGCAGGATCAGCCTGCTGCACAGAAAACACTTCTTTCACGGTCTGCGATGTCTTCAACCCAGTCTCTGGGTTCTCAATCAACCCATCCTCGCCGTACACTTCCAACGACAACACGCCATCCCTCCGTGTCAGCTCCTTACGCTCCACCCGCTCCGAATGGCGCGCAAACGCCAACGGTATTGCCCCCTTCGCAGGATCAAACGCAACCCCAACACCCTCGCCCTCCAACACAGGCAATCGCAACGATCCCGCCTCAATTGTTAGGCATACGGCCTCTTCCTCGGGCCAGATAAACGGAAAATAACTCGGCGAAATCGCCACTCGCAAACGATGCCCCGCAGGAATGCGGTATGCAGCCTGATCCAGCACAACCTCCACATCCACAACCTCCCCGACAGGCATATCAACAACGCGGTTATGCCCATCGCGGTGGCGTAAATTCAAAAACCCATGCGCAATCAACGCCGACGTTCCATCGGGGCGCAAATCGTTCAGCCGAACCGCCACCTGCGCGCGCACTTGATCACTCGCAACACGCAGGGAAACCTTCGCAGCCCCCACAATCTCCAATTCCTCAGCCAACTCCGCCCCGTCAAAACACAAGGAAAGTGCATCATCGCCGCTCTGATCGTCTGGCAATTCCCCTGGGCCAAACCCAAACGGAAAATACTCCCCCGTCCCTTGCCCACAGGCCACATCCGTCCCCACAGACCGCCCCACAGGCCCAACCTCATCCGCCAAAGCCGCGCCAGAAAATGCCCAAATCCGCTCGCCAGCCCCCTTGGCCTGATCCAGCCCGATCCACCGCCCAGCGCGATGTTCAAACGACACTTCAGGCTTCAAGCTATCCATCACATAAACGCGGTACGCGAGGTCATCGTCCACACCGCGATCAATCCCCTTTAGCCAATGATCCCACCACCGCAGCATCTCACCCAGAAAATCAATTTGCGGTCCGGGCATCCCAATATGCGGGTATTTATGGTTCCAAGGCCCAACGATACCTTTCACAGGCGCATCCAAATTCTCAACCAAATGCGCGACCGTGTTGCGATACCCGTCATGCCAGCCGCCAACAGATAAAACCGCCGCCTTGATCGTTGAATAATCCTCACAAACCGACCCGTGCGCCCAGTATTCAACGCGCAGTTGGCGCTGCGTCCAACGCTGCGCCAAGAACGGTGTATTCTCTAGCCGCTCCATCCAAATATCGCGCCATTTATCCCCAACCAGCTCAGGATCAGGCGGCATTGAAAACCAAGACAAAGACGTCGCCGCCCAGCCGGGGTTCTCCCCAAGCATGATCCCACCTTTGTAATGAATATCATCCGCAAACCGATCCACCGAAGAACACAGCGAAATCACAGCTTTCAACGGCTCTGGCGCCAGCGCAGCAATCTGCAACCCGTTAAAGCCACCCCAAGAAATCCCCATCATTCCTACGTTTCCAGAACACCATTCTTGCTTGCTTAACCAGTTAACAACCTCAACCCCATCCGCCAATTCTTGCTCTGAATACTCATCCTCAAACAACCCCTCACTCTCACCACAGCCCCGCATGTCCACGCGCACGCAAACATAGCCATGCCCCGCCAAATACGGATGTGTCCCGGCATCCCGCGCCGCCGTTCCATCCCGCTTGCGATAAGGCAAATACTCCAAGATCACGGGCACAGGCCCTGCCCCCACGGGTCGCCAAACTCGCGCTGACAACGTGATCCCATCCGACAACGGAATTCGCAGATCCGCCTCTTGTTCAACGGCAAACGGAAACGCGGTGATGATCTGCATGGGATGCTCCTTATTTGTGCGAAACCATGCCCCCGAAACCACGCTAGGCCAAGCAAAAGGTTCCCCTCCCCGTCGATAAAGCAACTTGCAGCATCAATTACGGACATTTACTATCCGTAATTATAAAACACACCGAAGGCCTAGATTGGGCCATTCACTCCTGTACAATTCTGGCCGCTTTGCCACCCGAAACAGCACTGCCCATCCGCCTGTTGTAGAATTCTTTGAACTCCCCGAAGCTTACCTCGCCAAGCAATTGCAAAAACTGTCCGGTGCAGGCCTCGTTGAAACACGCCGTGGTCCCAAAGGCGGATATGCCCTCGCCAAACCAGCGGCAGACATCACGCTCCTCGCATTGGACAACGCCATTCATGGATCCGAGCGCCATTTCCGCTGCTCCGAACTACGCCAATGCGGACCAACCGGCGTTTCGCCCAAAAACTACCCCCGCCCCTGCGGCATTGCACGCTCAATGTGGAAAGCCGAGGCCAAGTGGAGCGCAGAACTCAGCAACACAACACTCAAAGACATCCAAATGATGGGCTACAGCAAGACACACCCCGAACAAGCCCTCAAAGCGCTCAACCGGTTCAAAGAAAAGCTGGCAAAACCATGACCCTATCGTACAAAACCCTGCACCTAACCACCGCCATCCTCGTCCTCGCCTTTGTCGCAATCCACATGATAACACACATCTCGGGTCTCTGGGGTATCGCGGCCTACAACACCGTTCAAAACATCTTCCGCACCGTCTATCAAAACCCGATCCTTGAACCCATCCTACTGGCCTCAATCGCAGTCCAACTCGTCTCTGGCTTGATCCTGCCAATCCGTCAAACACAGCGCGGACTACGCAGCACTTGGGATCGCATCCAAGTCATCTCTGGCGGCATAATCCTGTTCTTCACCACCCAACACCTGATCTCATTCACCATCTCGCGCTGAATCGACGGACTGGACACAAACTTCTATTGGCCCGCCTCAGTCATGAGCGGCGCACCCTTCATCTGGTACTTCATTCCCTATTATTTTGCAGGGGTCACCGCGATGTTCTACCACATCGGCAGCGCCACCCGCCTTCACTTCTTGCGCAGTCAAAACAAATCTGCAGCAACACGATCATTCTGGGCGCTAACAGTCCTCGCCATCACGATCGAGTTAATGCTCGCAGGCGCATTCTTCAATGTCACACTCCCCCCAGAATGGATGAGTTACCTCCAGCGGTTCATCACGAACTACACGCCTAAAATCTCAGGCCTAAACCTTTGGATCAGGGTTCTCCGTATGCCCATCCACGCCGATCACCTGCCCCGAAACCATCCGAGCCTTATCGCTGCCTAAAAACACAGCCATATCCGCGATATCTTCGGCCGTCACAAACGTCTTCATCGAAACACCGCTAGCATAGCCTTCATAAATCGCATCTCGCGTCGTGCCTTTGGCCGCTGCTTCGCGTTCCAACACACCTTCCATGCGTGGCCCTTCAACCGCGCCCGGACAAATCCCATTGGACCGAATACCAAACGGCCCCAATTCCATCGCCATCGTCTTCATCAATCCAATAATCGCCCATTTCGCCGCCGAATACGGCGCGCGGTTTGGATATCCGTAAATTCCAGCCGTCGATGACGTGAACACAATCGAACCACTGCCAGCCGCCTTCATCATCGGTGCTGCGTATTTACAGGCCAAAAACGCCCCCTCTAAATTGACAGAAACACAGGTCTGCCAATCCTTTAACGCAATATCCTCAACCAGCGCCGTCGGCCCCGCAATCCCGGCATTTGCGCACAGCACATCGACACCGCCCCAAACATCCGACACCTGTGCAAACAGCGCCGCCATGCCGGCTTCATCGACCGCACTCACCTGTGTTGTGCGCCACCCATTGGGACAGGCAGCCAACGCCTCTGCGTCCACATCCGTGACCCAAACATCGCAGCCCTCAGCCGCAAATCCATTTGCCATGGCACGCCCGACCCCAGCGCCCCCAGCCGTTATCAAAACCCGCTTCACCATGACCTACCTCTTTCTTTTTCGCTAAAATACTTCGGGGGAACCGCAGCGCGGTGGGGGCAGCGCCCCCAACTTAGCGCCCGTTACCGCCCCTGCCCAACAAACCGCCCCATGCCCTCAGGCATCGGCAATCCTTCATGCGCCAATGCAACCTCCAACAACTTCGCCTCAATCTCTGGCGCAGGCGGAGCCGCTTTACGTGTCGCCAAACTCACATGGATCAGCATGTGTTCCGCCGTGGCCACCAAACGGCCATCCGCCGCCTTCATAAAGTGGAACAAATGCATCTTTTTGCCCGCCCCCGACACAACTTGCGTGTCGATCTCGATCACTTCGCCAGCCGTGGCCTCGTCCAAATGGCGAATGTGGGTTTCTGCAGTGAAATACGACCCACCTTTGGCAATATAGGCCGCATCACAACCGATTAGCTCCATAAAGCGATCCGTCGCATCCCCAAACGCCTGCAAATACCGCGCCTCGTTCATGTGGCCGTTGTAATCCAACCAATCGAGCGGAACAGTCCGTGCAACGGTACGCACCAAACCCTCCATATCAGGTCGCCCAATCGCGTCCTTAACACCCGCGTCATAGTTCGCCAGAACCGACCCAGCGCCCCAATTTTGTGCCTTCAACGCCCGCATCATGGCGACCAAATTGGTGTCACGCACCCGCTCCAACTCACGGATTGAATACATGCCACTTTGCGCATCCGATTGATCCGCAATCTTTTTCACCAACTCATCATTCAGATCAGGCACATCCATCAAATGGGTCAGTGGCCAATCCATCGTCGGCCCAAACTGCCCGATGAAATGCAACATGCCAGCCTCTCCACCCGCAATGCGATAGGTTTCAAACAACCCCATCTGCGCCCAGCGCAACCCGAACCCATACCGAATGGCATCATCCAACGTTTCTGTGTCGCAAACGCCGTCATTGACCAGCCAAAGCCCCTCGCGCCAAACGCTTTCCAACAAACGATCTGCGATATGGCCAAGTATTTCCTTGTGAATGCGCAACGGTTTCATCCCGATATCCGTCAGGATTTCCATACACTCATCTACGGCCTCTGGTGCGGCAGTTGTCCCGCCCACGACCTCAATCAAGGGCAACAAATACACAGGATTAAACGGATGGCACACCATGATGCGCGATTTATCAACTTGCTGCTCGGACAATTCTGTCGGCGTGAAACTGGATGTAGAGGATCCGACGATCACGTCCTTGGAACTGGCTTCCATGATCGCGGTGAAAGTCAGGTGTTTGATATCCATGCGCTCTGGCACGCTTTCCTGTATGTATTTCGCACCCTGAACCGCATCCGCAATCGTGGCGTGAAAACTCAACGCGCCCTCAACTGGCATCACATGATCACTCAGGCTTGGCAGCGCACGGCGGGCATTGCCCAAAACCTCGCCAATCTTGCGCTCGGCCTCTGGATCGGGGTCATAGACCCGCACATCCCACCCGTTCAACAAGAACCGCGCGGCCCAAGCACCGCCAATAACACCCCCGCCAATAATGGCCGCAATTTTACTCATGCCTCGTGTCCTTCATTAACAATTCGATATTCCCCGCTCAGCCATCTGGCCAATACGACAACGCCCAACAGCACGCCGCCAAACGCCGCACTGATAAAAACCAGCATTCCGTAAAAGGCCGCTGGCAACAAATCTCCGTTGTGGTGCTCTGCCAAACTGGTAGCGTTCATCCCCCACACAAACAGCGCAATTCCGACCCCCGCACCAACCACGCATAGGATCAACGGGATGATCAAATTCACCTCCATTTTCACAAGGCCAAACATCACCAGCGGCCCCAAAAACATCAGGATCATCAGGAACGTATTCATTTCAAACCCTCCGAGGCACGGCGTCCAGATATTGAAGTTTACGCAGATCAAACCCGTTCTGTTCCAGAACCGATTTTGCCGCA
This sequence comes from Amylibacter sp., assembly GCA_037625035.1. Lineage (GTDB taxonomy): Bacteria > Pseudomonadota > Alphaproteobacteria > Rhodobacterales > Rhodobacteraceae > Amylibacter. The sequence goes on along the minus strand of JASJIO010000074.1, from coordinate 3,683 downwards.
ATAATACGATCTTCTCCGCCCGAGGCTTTGCGATCCATAATCACCGCCGAGCGCCCATCGCGTGTGGAAATCACCGCCGTGCGAAATCCTTCATCAACCCACAAAACAACCACCTGCTGGCTCATCCGTCGTTGCCCCACATAATCGAGGAAAAAGATGCCTGGAATACCCAACCGCACAGTCGCGAGGTTCTGCACGGACGCTCCGCTGTTCAAAACAGTCTCGCGCCACGCGCCACCGTTGCCAGCATTTGGGGCAACAAATTCGAACGCCTGCAAATCCCAATCGTCATCAAACCCAGCGCGGCGCACCCATTTGCCAGAAAACCGCCCCACATCGAACCGCGAGGTCGCCGACATTGTCACCGTTGGATTGCGCAACAAAGACACATTCGCCCTTGGCTTGGGGGTTTGGGGGAAACATCCCGCCAACAAACCCGCCGCGACACCAACAGCCAAAAGCGCCGCAATCCGCATCAAACAGGTGCTCGTTTCGTCAGGTTCAGCTTTTTACGAACCGCATCAGCATCCATAACCTTGACGCCCATGCGTTCAATAATACCAACCGCGTTTTCGACCAGCATCTCGTTCGTGGCCAAATTTCCACGTCCCAGCATCAGATTATCTTCCAAGCCAACCCGCACATTGCCACCCGCCAAAACAGCAGCCGCCACATACGGCTGTTGGCTGCGACCCAGCCCAAACGCGGACCAGTTCCAATCATCGGGCACGTTGTTCACCATCGCCATAAACGTGTTCAGATCATCAGGCGCGCCCCATTTCACGCCCATGCACAACTGCACCAAAGCAGGGCTGTCCAACACGCCCTGTTTCACCAATTCCTTGGCCAGCCAAAGATGCCCCGTGTCAAACGCCTCGATCTCGGGCTTCACACCGCACTGCGTCATCATCCGCCCCATCGCACGCAACATTCCTGGCGTGTTGGTCATCACATAATCGGCCTCGGCGAAATTCATCGTCCCACAATCAAGCGTGCAAATCTCTGGGCGACACTCCAGCACATGGGCCATGCGCTCCGTCGCACCCACCATATCCGTGCCCGCTTCGTTGATATCCATCGGGCTTTCCACACCGCCAAACACGATATCCCCGCCCATTCCAGCGGTCAGGTTCAGCACAACATCAACATCGGCGGCGCGAATGCGTTCCGTCACTTCGCGGTACAAATGCAGATCGCGGCGCGGCGCGCCCGTTTCGGGATCAAGCACATGGCAGTGCACCACGGCGGCCCCTGCGCGCGCCGCTGCAATCGCGCTAGCGGCGTTTTGTTCTGGCGAACGCGGCACATGCGGGCTGCGATCTTGCGTACCGCCACCGCCCGTTACCGCACAGGTGATAAAAACGTCCGTATTCATTTCCAAAGGCATGATGCTCTCCCTAATCTGTTGACTTCTCCATGCCGCCAGCCGCCTCCAACTGCCATAGCTATTTGCGACACGAAAAGCTAGGAGGGCATTGGGTGGTCTTTGTGGACTGTATTCAACTCCGCCAGCACCTCGTCAGACAGCACAACATCCACAGATCCAAGCGCCACATCCAGCTGTTCCATCGTTGTCGAACCAAAGATCGCAGTGCCCATAAACGGGCGTGTGCGGCACCACGCCAACGCCATTTGAACCGGATTTAGCCCGTGTTTTTGCGCCACATCAACATACACTTTCGCGGCCACCAAACTGCGGTCTGTGACGCGCCCACCAAGGTCATTTACAAAGGTGCGGCGCGATCCTTGGGGGATCAGATCACCGTGATATTTGCCTGTTAAAATTCCTGTCGCCAGCGGGGAAAATGACAGTAAATCAACCTTTTCGTGGTGGCTCATTTCGGCTAAATCCGTGTCATGTGTACGGTACATCAAAGAGTATTCATTCTGCACAGAAACAGGTCTAGGTGCGCCCATCTGATCCGCCATCATCGCCCACCGCGTACATCCCCAAGAACTCTCATTTGAAAGGCCAAAGTATTTTATTTTACCTGCTTTTTTCAGCTCGGTGATCGTGGCCAGAACCTCTTCCATGTGGCGCAAAACCTCGCCTGTATCTTGATCAGTCGCATCAAAATCCCAGTTCTTGCGAAACTGAAAAGACCCTCGATTGGGCCAATGCAATTGATACAGATCGATGTAATCCGTCTGCATGGATTTCAACGAGGATTCAATCGCTGTGTGGATCGTATCACGGCTGATCGGCGCACCGTCACGCACATTGGCATAGCCACTGCCCGACGCCTTGGTCGCCAGCACAAAATTACCGCGTTTTGCCGCGTTTTTTGCAATCCAAGCGCCGATCACACGTTCCGTATCCCCTTGGGTCTCCTTGGACAGCAAATTGGTCGGATACATCTCAGCGGTGTCGATGATATTCACCCCCCGCTCAAGTGCGCGATCAATCTGTTGATGTCCCTCAGCCTCGCTGTTTTGCGTGCCCCAAGTCATCGACCCCAGCGCCAATTCACTGATCTGTAGCCCCGTCGTGCTAAGTTCTCTCATCCGCATGTCTGCTCCGCCCAAATGTAATGTGTTCCGTTGCCCGCACCCTTGGCCCAATCCCCCCCGCCGTCAACGCTATAAACAACGAATTCCCCCACAAATCATACAAAACCATCAGATGATCTGTCTTGACAGGCCCGCCGAAACCTCCACGATCCAACCATTAAAATACGCCGCGCTTTGCCAACAGATACCATCCAAATTTGCGAGATTTGGAACGCAATTATTCGTGACACCTTGATAACATTCACGACTATTAAAAAAACGCCAGTGGACATCGAAACCGCCCTTAGAAAACCGCATCCATTTTTTGTTTCAGCTGAAGGATCGAAACTCTTGGGGTTCACAACCTACAGCCCCTTTCGCGCGGGCCCAGGCTACGTTCACACGATGGAACTGTCGATAAACTTGGCGAAGGCCGCCCGTGGTAAAGGCCTTGGAACTACGCTGCTACAAACGCTCGAGCAAAACGCCCAAAACAACGCCATTACAGCGCTCATTGCTGGTGTGAGTGGTGCAAATCCCGATGCGATCCGCTTTCACGAGAAAAACAATTACACGCGGGTTGGAACGCTTCCGCAGGTCGGGCATAAATTTGGTCAACGACTTGATCTGTTTTTGCTGCAAAAACTGCTGTAGTCAGAACACGTGATAGAACAAAGAAGGACGGCCCATGTCAATTTGGACCCGCATCGGCGAAGCTTTATCGGCCCTCGCCAACGGCGAAAGCCTTTCACAAGTTTTCGATAGCCTGAAAACACCGCCAGAACGTTCAGTTGCATTTACAATTGCGGTCATCGGACTTGGCGCGAAAATGTCAAAAGCCGACGGCCTAGTTACGAAAGATGAAGTAGCTGCGTTTCGCCAGGTATTTCACATACCAACACGCGAAGAGGGCCAAGCCGCCAAGGTTTTCAACCTCGCACGCCAAGACGTTGCAGGATACGAAGTTTACGCAAGCACCATCGCCAAAATGTTTAAAGATGACGACATAGTTTTGGAAAACTTGATTGAAAGTCTGTTTTACATCGCGATCGCAGACGGGCAATATCATCCATCTAAAAACGATTTTGTACACAGCGTCGCAAATCTGTTTGGTGTGGGCGAGCGCAGCTTTCGAAGCCTGCGCACACGCTTTGTGCCAGACGCCCCACCTGACACATACGACGTGTTAGAAG
>JASJIO010000073.1:0-36557 GCA_037625035.1 Amylibacter sp. | reverse complement strand
ACCCAAGCGCCAGATCACCGGGGAAGAAGCTTTCGCTCAAAGCGCCATCCAACTGAACGATTGATGGCTATCAAACATGAAATGGTAATAGGTGACGGTTTCTGGCGCTGTCACGTCAACGCCTGCCTGCCCGATAAAATGTTTGGCCTCGATCAACACATCATCGCAGCCAAATAAAAACTGTGCTTGTTGGCCGCTGCAATAAATCCGATGATTTGGCGACACCGACAGACGCACATCGTTTCCAAAGGTCCCGGTATCAAAGCGGATTGGCGCAGTGTCGGCATTCGTCTTGATCGTGGTCGCGTTCATCCATTCAATCGCTTGAAAGCCACTGTGTTGTGTCCAAACCAAATCCCTGACGGCCAATGTTTCGACTGAAACACAGCTAACTTGCGTGCGGATCATCGTGCCCGCCGTGAAACACGGTCGCAAAGGAATCTTAGCGGCTGCTGCCAATATTATTGCCAGACACTTTTTCATACCGAGCACCAGCAACCATCGGCGCAGAGGTCGCAAACCCCCAAACATCACCCGTCACGCCACCTTGCGAAAACACGGTCACAGTAATCGGGTCCCCAACGGGATTTCCTGCAACATCGATTTGCTGGAATACCATGATGGACTCCGCTTCGACTGATTGACCATTTGCAACCAATCCGTTGCCGTCGGTTATCGTATGCGTCGCTGTGCTGTCGTCGTTAAAGACATCCTCATTGCCACCCGTGTCAGTGTCATCCAGCTGAATTTCAGCCGCAAAACAGCCATTGTAGGTGAAAATCGTGCCATCCGCTGTGGGCGAATTATTGATGACACTTGATCCAGGCGTCAATGTCGGAGACGACCCATCCACAGTCAAAGCATCGCTGTCAAACGCAGTAAAAATTCTGATAACCATATCAATGTCCCCTATTCAGAACCAACAAACACGCCGAGGCCGCCCAACAGGACAAGACGCGCATTCCATCGTAGATAGGGTTCTAGTTGGTAAAAGCTAATCGAATGGGTGTCAGAAATGTGCTCATTTACATTTCTGACAGTTTTTGGATGTTCTGGCTGAAATTCGCCCAGAAAATTGCCAAAAACTTTAATAAACAGGCAAGAATCCCCGCTGTTCATTGGCCAGTTCCCAAATGTAAAAATAAGTTGAACCGCTCGGGATTCTTAAACGTGTAAGAACCTTTAAGCAAATAAAAACAGGGCGGCTAACGCCCAATCACAAACGTGTTAAAACACTATATTCGAATAAAAATCGGGGTAGGGTGTTTATATATTACAAGCGTCGGGACAGATCTGTCGCATATTGAAGGAGCATAACAATGAAATTTTTACCTTTGGTCACAGCAGCGATGGTCAGCCTTTCCGTAGCAGGCGGCGCATTTGCAGCAAGCGATGGCGGCAGCAGCTCATTAAAAGCGTCTAAAAAGAAGTGCAAGAAAAAGGGCCTTGTCTACGACAATAAGACTAAAAAATGTGTCGAAGCATCGCGTGGCATGTTTGACGATGATTTCATCTATATCAACGCACGCGCTATGGCTTATGACGGCCAATTCCAGCATGCGATCAACCTTCTTCAATTTGCAAAAAACCAAGACGATCCACGGGTTCTAAACTATTTGGGTTTCTCCAACCGCAAATTGGGCCGCACTGCAATCGCGATGGAATATTACCAGCGCGCTTTGACAATCAACCCAGATTACATCCTCGCACGTAGCTACATGGGCCAAGGCATGGTTGCTGATGGCAACATGACTGGCGCAAAAGAACAGCTCGCTGAAATCAGCGAACGCGGTCACCAAGACAGCTGGGCGTATGTGATGTTGGAAAATGCGATCCAAACAACTGTCACATACTAAATCAACGTGATAGACTGATAGATGCGGCCGCCTTTGGGTGGCCGTTTTTTTTTGCACAAAGGGATCAGAAAATGGCTTTGGAAATGAACGACAGCCTGAATGTCTTGGGCGAAGCACTAAAGCCCTGTTCAACAGATCCACTTACAGGTTTCTTTCGCGATGGCTGTTGCAACACGGGCCCAGCGGATCGCGGCAAACACACAGTTTGCTGCCTGCTCACGGATGAATTCCTCGAGTTTTCCAAATCTATGGGCAATGACCTATCTACGCCCCGCCCCGAATTCGGCTTTGACGGGCTAAACGCGGGCGATCGCTGGTGTCTTTGTGCAGATCGTTGGGCACAAGCCGATGCCAATAATGCCGCGCCCCATGTTGTTCTGGAATCCACACACATCAACACCCTAGAAATTATCCCGTTCGAAATCCTGCGCCAAAAGGCACTTGATATGAACTAGGCGTAATCTGGCCCTACGCAGTCAAAACTCTGGCCCTATCATCGGTCTCATTTTTCAGCTTTGTTCATATCTAGACAAACCAGCGTGAATCACTCACGCTCCTCGTTGAACAACAAAAAAAGGTGCCTGCCATGGACGCGATGACCACAAATGATATCCAAGAAATCGTTCAAAACGACCGTGCCCACGTTTGGCACCACCTGATCCAGCACAAACCGTTTGAAACCGTCGATCCGCGCATCATCGTAGAGGGCAAAGGCAACCGTGTTTGGGACCAAAAAGGCAAAGAACACCTCGATGCTGTGTCTGGTGGCGTTTGGACCGTAAACGTAGGCTATGGTCGCGAACGCATCGCCGATGCTGTGCGTGATCAGTTGGTCAAAATGAACTATTTCGCCCAAACCGCAGGATCTATCCCCGGCTCCATCTTCTCCAAGATGTTGATCGACAAAATGCCGGGCCTGTCGCGCGTTTACTACGCAAACTCTGGGTCTGAAGCGAACGAAAAAGCGTTCAAAATGGTGCGTCAGCTGTCTCACGGCAAACATGGCGGCAAGAAGTCGAAAATCTTGTACCGCGAACGCGATTACCACGGCACAACAATTGCTTGCCTCTCCGCAGGCGGCCAACCAGAACGCAACGCGCAATACGGCCCGTTCGCCCCCGGGTTCGTTGAAATTCCACACTGCCTTGAATACCGCAACCAGTTCGGCGTTAGCGCAGAACAATACGGCGAAGCCTGCGTAAATGCGACCGAATCCGTGATCCTGCGCGAAGGCCCAGACACAATCGGTTCCATCTGCCTTGAACCCATCACCGCTGGCGGTGGCGTTATCGTGCCACCAAAGGGTTACTGGGAAGGCATCCAAGAGCTGTGCAAAAAATACGAAATCCTGCTACACATCGACGAAGTCGTTTGTGGCGTGGGCCGCACAGGTACTTGGTTTGGCTACCAACACTACGGCATCCAGCCAGACTTCGTGACAATGGCCAAAGGCGTTGCCTCTGGTTACGCGGCGATTTCATGCTGTGTGACGACAGAATCCGTGTTCAACATGTTCAAAGACACGCCTGACGATCCAATGTCCTACTTCCGCGATGTGTCGACGTTCGGCGGCTGTACCGCTGGCCCCGCAGCGGCTGTTGAAAACATGCGCATCATCGAAGAAGAAGGCCTTTTGCAAAACACCATCAACGTCGGTGAATACTGCCTCGATAAATTGGGCGAGCTGATGGACAAGCACACCGTTGTTGGACAAGTGCGCGGCAAAGGCCTGTTCCTAGGCGCTGAGCTGGTCAAAGATCGTGACACCAAAGAAGCAGCAGACGAAAAACTGGTCGCGGCCGTTTGCGCTAACTGTATGGCACAAGGCGTGATCATCGGCATGACCAACCGTTCCTTGCCGGGCCTAAACAACACCCTGTGCCTGTCACCTGCGCTCATTTCCACCAACGACGACATCGACCAAATCGTCGGCGCAATCGACAAAGCATTAACAGACGTTTTCGCGTAAAGTTAACCCGTTAGAATTGCAAAGGGCCGCAGAGTATTCTGTGACCCTTTTGCGTTAAAAATCAAACACGCCTTGTGAAATCGGCGGATCAACCTTCGCCGCCTTCGGCTTGGCCTTCGCTTTCACAGGCTTTGCGTCATCACCATCTAGCCCCTCTGGAGCCGCCCCAACACCGTCAATATTCGCCACCGCCCAATCCACCATCACAGACATGATCGGCACCAATCCCGCACCTTTATCCGTGATTGAATACTCAAACCGTTTCGGCTTTTCCTGATACTGGGTTTTCACCACATACCCCTCCTCAGCTAATCGCGCCAAACGGCTCGACAACAGGTTCGTGGGCAATGGCTCGCCGCTCTCCAGAAAGCCGCTGAACTTCTTTGGACCAGTCAAAAGATCACGTAGCAGGATGAACGTCCATTTATCCCCCCAATGATCCAGAAAACAGGACAGCGGGCAATCAGAACGGTGGTTGTTTGGCATGTGTATCTCAGCAGTTAGGTCGCTTTAACTTATAAAGCGACCTAACCAAAAACAAAAGCAAACATCTGCAATTGAACGGAAATTTATCCCGCGAAGGTGTTCAGAATTAGGAATACTATCGCAGATAGCAACGCCGCCGCAGGAACCGTAATGACCCAAGCCGCGATGATCGTCAGAAAGTGAGAGCGCCGCACCAATTTGCGGTGTTTGCGCTTTTTCTTCTCCGCTTTCGCGGCTTCTTCCGCAACGATTTCATCAACATAGGCATTGTTGGCTTTCACCCGCCAATGCGCCTCGCGGAAAAACCCAACGCCAAACACGGCCCCAACTGCGATATGCGTCGAACTTACTGGCAGGCCAAGCGAGCTGGCGACAATAACCGTGATCGCAGCAGACAGCGCCACACAATAAGCACGCAACGGGTTCAACTTGGTAATCTGCTGCCCGACCATGCGGATCAGTTTTGGGCCAAATAACAACAAACCAAACGACAGACCAAATGCACCAACAACCATCACCCAGATCGGAATGGAAACCTTGGCCAGCACATCGCCGGCTTCTGCTGTGTGAACAATCGCGGCCAGTGGACCAACCGCATTCGCGACATCATTTGCACCATGCGCAAACGACAACAACGCGGCAGAAAAGATCATCGGGATCGTAAATAATCCACGCACCGTTTCTTTGGAGTTTTCTTTGCCCTCAGACTGTTTTCGGATCAACGGGCGCGTCACAAAATAGACCACAGCCGAGATACCAAAACCAATCAACAACGCCGTTTGCAGATCAATCTTAACAATCTTCTTCAGGCCCTTCACAGCAAGATACGCAGAAAATGCACCCGCCATAATCGCGATCATCACAGGAACCCAACGCCGCGCTGCCGCGATTTTGTCTTCACGATCAGAGATTTGAACCTTGATAAACCAAAGGAAAAGAGCAGCAACTAAACCGCCCAATACCGGTGAGATAACCCAGCTCGCAGCGATCTTACCCATCGTTGGCCAGTTGACTGCCGCAAAACCCGCAGCCGCAATCCCTGCCCCCATGACACCACCCACAACCGAATGGGTTGTGGACACAGGCGCACCAATCCAGGTCGCCAAATTCACCCAAACTGCCGAAGCAATCAACGCGGCCATCATCGCCCAGATAAACACTTGGGGTTCGCCAACAGCGCGCGGATCAATAATGCCCTTTGAAATAGTGCTTACAACATCGCCCCCCGCCAACAACGCGCCCGCACTCTCGAATACTGCGGCAATAATCAACGCGCCGCCCATCGATAACGCCCCTGCGCCAACGGCAGGGCCAACATTGTTTGCTACATCGTTCGCTCCGATGTTCAACGCCATATACGCGCCAAGCCCAGCCGCAATTGCGATCGTCAGACCACTGCCACCCCATCCAAACACCGATGCAGCCGCCAATGTGGCAATCAAAATAAACAAAGCCGCCAGTGCGGGCGCAACAAGCGGCTTACGAATGGCCGCATTGGCCTCTTCTAAATATACACGACTTTTGAGGTCACGATCGAGCGTTCTATTTGGGCGAGGTGTCTTAACCATTTCAGGTTCTCCAGAATTCAGGCGCAGCGCCGGTCACAACATTACACGCGGTGATTCCCGCGCTTGTGAGCGGTATATATATTCTATGTAACAGTCATGTGACAAAACCCAACGTCGGGCGTTTTATTAGTCCAAATCTGGGTCGGCATCAGGGTCCGCTTGGCCAATACCTTTGAACACTGATTTAAACGGCAAAGCCCAGGCAAAGCCAAAGAAAACATACAGAAAAAACTGCACCAAACCGTGCAATGCAACTGTGCGCGTCAGAATATTCATCACCGTAACAACAACAACGATGTAAAGCGGCAACCAGATCAACAACAGAACCAGCGACCAACCGCGTCGCACTTTATAAGATAGAGCCATGACAGTTTTCCTTAATCCGCAAACGGGTCCGTTACCAAAATAGTGTCTTCGCGCTCTGGTGATGTTGAAACCAGCGCAACGGGGCAACCAATCAACTCCTCGACACGGCGTACATATTTAATTGCCGCCGCTGGCAAATCCGCCCAAGAGCGCGCGCCCTCAGTGCTTTCAGACCAACCAGGAATGTCTTCATAGATTGGAACACAGCGCGCCTGTTGATCTGTCGCCGTTGGTAGATAGTCCAACCGCGTACCGTCCAAATCATAGGCCACACAGATTTTCAGCGTTTCAAACCCATCCAAAACATCCAGTTTGGTCAGGCAAATACCAGTGATCCCCGACGTGGCGCAAGTTTGGCGCAACAAAGCAGCATCAAACCAACCACAGCGACGTTTGCGCCCTGTTGTGGTGCCAAATTCATGTCCTCGTTCGCCCAAACGCTGGCCATCTGCATCATGGAGTTCGGAGGGAAACGGTCCCTCGCCCACACGCGTGGTATAGGCTTTGACGATCCCCAAAACGTAATCAATTGCTGTCGGGCCAAGGCCAACACCCGTGGCCGCTTGCCCTGCAATCACGTTAGACGACGTCACAAAAGGATAGGTTCCAAAATCAATATCCAGCAACGCACCCTGCGCGCCTTCAAACAAAATCCGTTTGCCCGCTTTGCGCTTATCCGCCAGCACTTTCCAAACAGGAGCTGCGAACGGCAGAATTTTCGGCGCGATCTCACGCAGCTGCGCAAGCAACTCATCGCGATCAACTTCGTCGATTCCCAAACCTTTGCGCAACGGGTTATGATGCTGCAACGCCCGATCAACACGGGCTTCTAACGTGGCATCATCGGCCAGATCAGCCACCCGAATGGAACGCCGCCCGACTTTATCTTCGTAGGCTGGCCCGATGCCGCGCCCCGTCGTGCCAATTTTCGTACCCTTGCTCGCCGCTTCTTCACGAACACGGTCCAACTCACCGTGGATCGGCAGGATAAGCGGGGTATTTTCCGCAATCATCAGGTTTTCGGGGGAAATTTCCACGCCCTGCACCTCAATGATCGCGATCTCTTTCATCAAATGCCACGGATCCAACACCACACCATTGCCAATAACCGACAACTTACCACCGCGCACAACACCAGACGGCAGCGCGTGTAACTTGTACACTTTGCCATCAATAACCAGCGTATGCCCAGCATTGTGACCGCCCTGAAAGCGCGCAATCACATCTGCACGCTCAGACAACCAGTCTACAATCTTACCTTTGCCCTCATCGCCCCATTGCGCGCCGACAACTACTACATTGGCCATATTGTTTGTCCTGTGATGTTCAAAAACCCTGCCCCGTATAGCGATCCATCGACACGTCCGAAACACCTAAATCGCCGCAGCACCAGATCACACCCAGAAACCCGCTTTAAAGTTCTCCAAATACCTATGAAGCTGTCCATCAAACACGCACTTCCCATTAGACAACCCCTCCACAATCCGCTATTCACCCGCCCATACCGCTTCGCGCGGACCACAGACCTGATCAAAAGACACGCACACATGCAAAATATCATCCTCGTTATCCTCCTCATTCTGGCACTTTGCTTGATTGTAACCGTCCTTCTGCAACGCTCTGAAGGCGGTGGCTTGGGTATCGGCGGCGGTGGCGGTGGAACTGGCGGTCGTCCAGCGGCCTCTCCAGTGGCAAAACTAACGTGGTTCTTTGGCGCAGGCTTCATGATCGCATGTTTGGCACTCACAGTTATTTCTTCACGCGAAGTTGCAAATGATTCTCTGCTGACTGGCGATCTAACCTCACCAGCAACAGCCGCGACGGATACAGACACAACATCACCTCTGGGTTCAGGCAGCCTTCTGCCACCAACCGCCGAGGATGAACCAGCGACACCGCCCACAGCGGAAGACTAAACACGTCGCGCAAACGGCCAAAAATACAAAATCGGACCCTCACAGGTCCGACCCGTTTTTGACACTCTACAACTAGCAATCTGCGCTACTTTATCTACTATATCGTGCCGTTCAGGCTTGCTTATTTCCCCCGAATCCCATTACCCTTAAATCCCGTGGACATGGTTACGTGTCAGGCCAATAGGCATCTGCTGTTGACTGAAACGGACCACCAAAAAACAACAAAAACACGGGAGTAGCCACGGATGGCGCGTTATATATTTATTACTGGTGGTGTGGTTTCCAGCCTTGGCAAAGGCCTCGCCTCTGCGGCCCTTGGCGCACTGCTTCAGGCCCGTGGCTATTCTGTCCGCCTGCGCAAACTCGACCCCTACCTCAACGTTGATCCGGGCACGATGTCTCCGTTTGAACACGGCGAGGTGTTCGTCACGGATGACGGCGCAGAAACCGATCTCGATCTTGGCCATTACGAACGTTTCACAGGCGTTGCTGCGCGCAACACTGACAGCGTTTCCTCTGGTCGCATCTATTCAACAGTTCTGGAAAAAGAACGGCGCGGCGTTTACTTGGGCAAAACCATCCAAGTAGTCCCACACGTCACCAATGAAATCAAAGATTTCCTAGATGTTGGCGATGACGAAGTCGATTTCATGCTCTGCGAAATCGGCGGCACTGTGGGCGATATTGAAGGCCTCCCGTTCTTTGAAGCCATCCGTCAATTTGGCCACCAACACCCACGCGGCAACTGCATTTACATGCACCTAACGCTTCTGCCCTACTTAAAAGCAGCAGGCGAATTGAAAACTAAACCCACCCAACACAGCGTCAAAGAACTGCAATCCATCGGTATTGCACCTGATATCCTCGTGTGCCGCTCCGAACACCCAATTCCCGTCAAAGAACGCGAAAAACTGGCGCTGTTCTGTAACGTACGCCCAGAATCAGTGATCGCCGCCTACGACCTTTCTTCAATCTACGACGCGCCGCTGGCCTATCACAAAGAAGGCCTCGACCAAGCCGTCCTAGATGCGTTCAACATCAACCCCGCGCCAAAACCAAAACTCTCCACATGGGAAGACGTGTCAGACCGCGTTCACAACCCAGACGGCCAAGTCAAAGTCGCCATCGTTGGCAAATACACCCAGCTTGAAGACGCCTATAAATCCTACACCGAGGCCCTAACCCACGGTGGCATGCACAATCGCGTCAAAGTCAAAGTCGAATGGGTCGATGCCGAAATATTTGAACGCGAAGACGCAGCATCCTACCTCGAAGGATTCAACGGCATCATCGTACCGGGCGGATTTGGCGAACGCGGCACCGAAGGCAAAATCAAAGCGGCACAATTTGCACGCGAACATAAAATCCCCTACCTTGGCGTCTGCCTAGGTATGCAAATGGCCGTGATCGAGGCCGCACGAAACCTCGCAAAAATCCCAGACGCAGGCTCAGAAGAGTTCGATCACGAAGCAGGCGGAAAACGCTTTACGCCCGTCGTCTATCACCTAAAAGAATGGGTCGAAGGCAATCGCACCGTGCAACGGGATGCAAATGGCGACAAAGGCGGCACCATGCGCCTTGGCGCGTATAACGCAACCTTGGCCGAAGGCTCGCAAATCGCAGGAATTTACGGCGCCACAGCCATTTCCGAACGCCACCGCCACCGCTACGAAGTTGACATCAAATACCGTGATCAACTCGAGGCATGCGGCCTCAAATTCTCTGGCATGAGCCCGGATGGCCGCCTGCCAGAAATCGTCGAATTCCCAGATCACCCGTGGTATATCGGCGTGCAATTCCACCCCGAATTGAAATCTAAACCGTTTCAACCCCATCCCCTGTTTAGGGATTTCGTGAAAGCGGCCGTCACGCAATCACGCTTGTTCTAATCACGCTCTGACGATTCCAAATTGTTACGTAACAAAATCACCCAGCCCCACATCGATGCGGCTGGGTGTTTTCCATTGTGCAAACACCTCAGCCTAACATCACCCGACCGCCGCCATTTCCTCGCATTTATTGACTCAGCAAAAAAATAATCAACTTGATCCGAATTGCTAAAAAATCGATAAAATAAAAAGGTCATTATGTTTTAACCTACTCAAAAATTGGCAACCTTTGGCATAGCCACACTCCTCGCAACCCTAGGCTCACTTGCCAGCGCGGCCCCTTGCGTTGAGGTGACCCTGACAGGCACACAAGGCGGCCCACCGATCTTTAACGGACAAGCAGGCGCTGGCACTTTGGTGCGCTACGGCGATGACGCAAAAAATTGCTCCGATGTCATGCTGCAATTCGATGCAGGGCGCGGAAACTTGCAACAGCTTTCAAAACTCAAAGTGCCCGCTGGCAAAATCAAAGCGGTGTTTTCAACCCACATCCGCTCGGATCACACCGACGGCCTTGCCGATCTAATACAAATCCGCTGGCACTTTGGCTCCGCTGGCCCCGAAGCCGATCTGGTCTGCCACTCCGATGTCAAAGCACACGCGGGTCACGTCATGAGCTGTGCAAAACTCACCGCACACCTTGACGACGCCTACATTGCCTCGGGTGAAATTGCACAGCATCTGGCCGAAAACGGCAAACGCTTGCCTGGTGGTCCCGCAGATTTGCTGAACGTGAAAACATTTGATGGCACAGTGAAACCCCAAGAAGTCTGGCGTTCAGGCGATGTCGTTGTCACGGCTGTGGCCTCGCGCCACGTCGCAGGTCATGCCTCTTACCGCGTTGATACCCCTGCAGGCAACGTTGTGATTGCCTGCGATACTGGCAATGATACGCCCAAACCACCACGGGCAAACTCCACCTCTGCAAGCATCGAAGCGCTCGCGCAAGGTGCTGATATCGTTTTTCATTCCACCATTCACCCCGTCATGGGCCCCAACAAAGACAGCGGATTCCCACCGCCAGTCTTTTTCTGTCAGGCCACTGCATCCGATCTCGGGGCAATGTCAGAACGCGCTGGTGTCAAACATCTGATGCTCACCCATTTGATCCCGCTGCTCGGCACAAAACGCCAAGCCTCTACAAAGTACCAGGCGGCGCGCTCAGCGAAGTGGATTACGCAAACGCAGCTACAGGCGCTGGATTTACAGGCAACGTTATTGTCGGCACCGACCTCGCAACCCTGCGCTTGCCACAACAATAACCAACCAAAATGATGCAGGGCGTTTACCGCTCTGCATCCCCACTCCATTGCTTTGACTGTTGATCTTTCTAATCCCTCACATAAAATTTGCTAAAACGGAGGATCCCCCAACGCATCGCATCTTAAGCATCATTTTTCTAGCACTGAGCCTATCCGCCGCTCAGGCCGATACACAGCGCGGAATTAGCTTTTTCAAGGCCAAAGACTACGACGCCGCGCTTAGGGAATTTAAAAAACCTGCTTCCATAAATGACCCAGTGGCCGTGCTCTACCACGCCTATATGCTTTACACTGGAACTGGCGGGGATTTTGATCAACCCTGCGCCAATGCCCTGCTGCGCAAAGCCTATAACGCAGGTGACAACGCCTCAGGTTCCTACCTCGCAGGGCTTCTCGCGCGGGTCATGAGCATCCGCATTTTCAATGAAGATTACACAAGATGACTTTGATACATTGGCCGAGGCAATGGTTTTATACGAAGACACCTACACAAGTGACACAAGGCAGAAAAGCACCAAGACAATCGTCAAAATATCCAGAGTCACCGAAGGCAAAGTCACGCCAAAAGGGGATATAATCACATGGATGAAACGGGCCACCGCAGAAGGCGACCAATACTCGGCATGGGATTTGGCAGGTGCCTATTCATCGGGGAATGGTGTTAAAAAAGACGATGCTGCGGCATTCCACTGGGCTGAACTTGACGCATTTCTGGGCCATAGCGAGGCGCGCGGCGCAGTCGTAGCCATTTACGTTTCAGGCGCTATTGGTCCCAAGAAACCAGATCAAGGCATCGCACTGATAGCGCGTGGCGCCGAACACCGTGACGACGCCTCGATGCTGCTCTTGGCAGAATATTACGAAAGCCTCGGTGCGCCGCGTGACTTGGGAATGGCTTGGCGCGTTCTTGATATTGCACGCGAACGTGGGCTAAAGAAAAGCGATCGTTCAAACCAAATCGCAAATTGTTTGCGCAGGGAGGGTGCAGATATAGAAGGCAGAAATATTTCCGACCCCCAATACAATCATCGCTTTGACGGCCTTCTCAGCTACACAAAAGACGATTACAACGCAGCCATAAGAAACTTTAAAACCCGCTATACGCCGTTCAAAGACTAACCCACGCCCCAATAAAAAGCTGACACCTCATGTTCCAAGCCCTCCTCGATCTTTTCGCCACCCCCGACACCCGCGCCGACCTTCAACCCGAAGACTCGCGCGCGGCCCTTGCAACGCTTCTTGTACGCATCGCACGCGCCGATGATCACTACGCCGAGGTCGAACAGAAAATGATCACCGATGTTTTGCAAACCCGCTATGAACTCGGCGATGCAGACGTGCAGTTGCTAAAAGAAGACGCAGAACGCCTCGAATCACAAGCGCCCGACACCGTTCGTTTCACAAAAATCGTCAAAGAATCCGTCCCCTACGAGGATCGCTCAGGCGTTGTCGAAGCCTTGTGGCGCGTCGCTCTTGCGGATGGCGCGCGGGATCACGAAGAAGACGGCTTTTTGCGCCTTGTCGTGAACCTACTGGGCGTAAATGATCGCGACAGTGGCTTTGCCCGCCAAAAGGTCATCGCGCAGATGGAACAGGGCGAATAACCGCCCCGCCCCTTCTTTTGGCCACAAATATCCAAATCTGACGCTTTAGAAAAACGCCTGCAATCCAGTTTGCGCACGACCCAAGATCAAGGCATGCACATCATGCGTGCCTTCATAGGTGTTCACCGTTTCAAGGTTCATCATGTGACGGATCACCTGAAATTCCAGCGAAATTCCGTTGCCGCCGTGCATGTCACGCGCCATCCGCGCAATATCCAGCGCCTTGCCACAGTTGTTTCGTTTCACAATTGAAATCATCTCGGGCGCGGCATTTGCCTCGTCCATCAAACGACCAACCCGCAGTGATGCCTGCAAACCCAGCGTGATTTCCGTCTGCATATCCGCCAGTTTTTTTTGAAACAGCTGCGTTTGCGCCAGTGGTTTATTAAATTGCATACGATCCAAGCCGTATTGCCGCGCAGCATGCCAACAGGCCTCAGCCGCACCCAAAGCACCCCAAGAAATGCCGTAGCGCGCACGGTTCAAACAGCCAAACGGCCCCTTAAGACCTTCAACATTTGGTAACAACGCATCCTCTGGAACTTCCACGTTTTCCATCACGATTTCACCCGTGATCGACGCCCGCAACGACGCCTTGCCCTCGATCTTCGGCGCTGACAGACCTTTCATGCCTTTTTCCAGAACAAACCCACGAATTTTACCGCCATGTTCGTCGGATTTGGCCCAAACAACGAACACATCCGCAATCGGCGCGTTTGAAATCCACATTTTTGCCCCGTTCAGAACATACCCGCCCTGAACCTTCTCGGCTTTGGTTTTCATGCCACCTGGATCAGAACCCGCATCAGGTTCCGTCAAACCAAAACAGCCAATATGCTCACCAGACGCCAGTTTAGGCAGATATTTCATCCGCTGCTCTTCTGAACCATACGCATAAATCGGGTACATCACCAAAGACGACTGCACCGACATCATGGAACGATATCCAGAATCCACCCGCTCCACTTCGCGCGCCACCAACCCATAGGTCACATAGCTCGATCCAATGCCACCGTATTGTTCTGGAACGGTAATCCCCAACAATCCCATCTCACCCATTTCTTGGAAAATACCCGGATCACTGCTCTCATCCGCATAAGCCTTGGTCACGCGCGGTTGCAATTTTTCCTGCGCATAGGCGCGTGCCGCATCGCGGATCATCCGCTCTTCTTCGTTCAACTGGCTTTCCAGCAGCAATGCGTCATCCCACTGGAATGATCCCAAATCTGGTTTATCTTTAGCTTTCAAAGTTGGTGTCTGCGCAGTCATCAAAGCGTCCTTTATGTCGTGAAAAAATGTTGTTTTGTTGGTATGCTAACGGTCAAAGCAGATCAACCCTCTTGCCTGCTACGCTACGTCAATGATAGCCATTAACCAACCGCATAACGTGCGACAAATCAGGTGTTTTATGAAAATTGGTATCCTGCAAACAGGCAAATCCCCCAAGCAACTCGCGCCTACGTTTGGGGATTACGGCAATATGTTCGAACGAATGCTAGATGGGCGCGGTTTCGAATTTCGCATCTACGATATCTTAGAAAACGAATTTCCAGCCTCGATCACTGAACAGGACGGCTGGATCATCACCGGTTCCCGCTTTGGCGCGTATGAAGATCACGATTGGATCCCCCCGCTCGAATCCCTCATTCGCGACCTTCACGCGGCAAAATCGCCAATGATCGGCGTTTGTTTTGGCCATCAAATCATCGCCCAAGCCCTTGGTGGCAAGGTCGAGAGATACGCAGGCGGCTGGTCCGTTGGGCGGGTCGAATACCCAACCACCAGCAGCGAAACCCTGCCCTTATTTGCATGGCACCAAGATCAAGTTGTAACCGCACCAAAGGGCGCAAAAACCGTCGCCAGTACCGAATTTTGCGCCCACGCAGCACTAACCATCGGAGATCACATCTACACCATTCAACCCCATCCTGAATTCGATGCAGCCTTCGTCACTGGCCTCGCAAACACCCGCGCCAAAGGCATCGTACCCGATCCTCAACGCCTTGCCGCAATTGAAAGCGCGAAATCACCCGTCGCCACGGCTTACATGGCGGATCATTTCGAAAAATTCCTAAAACAAGGCCAAGCCAATGGATGATAACCTCAAATGGGTTGAAAAAATCCCAAAAGCCGCCCGTGAATATATCGAAGGTCGCCGCCTAGAAGAGGTCGAGTGCATCATTTCAGACACCACCGGCATTTCGCGCGGCAAATGTATGCCCGCCCGTAAATTTGGCCGCCTAGACCCTATGTACCTGCCCGACAGCATATTTTATCAAACAGTTACAGGCTCTTACGTAGATATGGACGAAATAGAAAACCAATACACCGAAGGTGATATGGTTCTGAAACCTGATTTTTCATCCGCCACGGCTGCCCCTTGGACAGGCGACGTCACCCTGCAAATCATCCACGATGTTTCCGATCTAAACGGCAATCCAATGCCGCTGATCCCACGAAATGTGCTCAAACGTGTGCTGTCTTATTACGAAGCCGACGGCCTTGTGCCTGTTGTTGCCCCCGAAATGGAATTTTTCCTCGTGGCGCGCAACACCGATCCAAACCAGCCCATCACACCAAAATTGGGCCGCACAGGTCGCCCCGCCGCATCCATGCAGGCCTATTCAATGTCCGCCGTGGATGAATACGGCCCCGTGATCGACGACATCTATGATTTCGCCGAAGCGCAGGGCTTTGAGATCGACACAATCATCCAAGAAGGCGGCGCTGGTCAGGTTGAAATTAACCTCAAACACGGCGACGCCATCAAACTCGCTGATGAAGTATTCTACTTCAAACGTCTGATAAAAGAGGCCGCCCTACGCCACGATTGCTACGCCACCTTCATGGCCAAACCGATGGGCGATCAGCCGGGATCTGCGATGCACATCCACCATTCCGTTCTGGATTTGAAAACAGGCAAAAACATCTTCAACGATGCCAACGACAACCCCACGCAAGCCTTTGGCAGTTTCATCGCAGGTCTGCAAACCTACCTGCCCGCCGCAACACCGTTCATCGCGCCCTACGTGAACAGCTATCGTCGATACGTGGCGAACTTCTCTGCGCCGATCAACCTCGAATGGGCCGAAAACAATCGCACCACGGGCATCCGCGTGCCAATTTCCGATCCAGAATCCCGGCGCGTCGAAAACCGCGTCGCAGGCATGGATTGCAATCCCTACATCGGATTGGCCGCGTCTTTGGCCTGCGGTTACCTCGGTTTAAAAAATAAACTTACCCCGCGCGTCGCCGCCACAGGCGAGGCTTACGATGCCGACCGCGATATCCCACCATCCCTGCGCGAAGCCTTGTCCTTGTTGGACGAAAACGAAGAACTGACCAAAATGTTAGGACCAGAATTTACTGCCGTCTACAAAGCCGCCAAACACAAAGAACTTGAGGATTATCAAGAGGTTATAAGTCCATGGGAACGAGAACACTTGCTGATGAACGTCTAATCAGTGTTTCACGAATTCCAGTAAAATCAACCTCTTGTGAAACACGCTTCAGTGCAAAAAAATTGGCTGTAAATGACACAGCCCACCCCACTCAGAAGGGTACGAAAGGCTCTTTATGAACCTGCTTTATTCCAACGATAAACGCGGCCAATACCCCGACAGCTGGTACGCCGCAACGGCCACTCCACTGGCCCCATATCCAAAACTCAAAGGCGCACAAACCTTTGATGTCTGCGTTATCGGCGCTGGTTTTACGGGCCTTTCAACCGCACTTCACCTCGCACAGCGCGGCTATTCCGTCGCCGTGCTTGAGGCACACCGCGTTGGCTGGGGCGCATCAGGGCGCAATGGTGGTCAAGTCGGTTCAGGCCAACGCCGCGACCAAGATGAGCTGGAAAAAATGGTTGGCCTAGACGATGCCCGCCACCTTTGGGATCTATCTGAACAGGCAAAAGCGCTGATAAAATCCCTGTCAGAAACACACAAAATCGAAAGCGCGCACAAACACGGCGTCGCCCATCTGGAATGCCACGCCAAAGCCGTGCCACACGCCCACGCCTACACGCAACACCTTGAAAAAACATACGGTTACACGCAAATCCAAAACTTGGATCGCGACGCCACGCGCACGCTGGTTGGCACAAAATCCTACCACGGCGGCGCGCTCGATATGGGGGCCGCACACATTCACCCCCTGAACTTCGCGCTTGGGCTCGCGCGTGCAGCCACAACCGCTGGCGTGCAAATCTTTGAACAATCCGAAGTCACAAAAATCGCCAAAGGCGACCCTGCCACCATTGTCACGGCCCACGGCAAGGTCATCGCAAATCACGTCGCCCTCGCATGCAACGGATACCTCGGCGGATTAAACGAACCAACGGCCGCCCGCGTCATGCCGATCAACAACTTCATCGTCGCAACCGAACCCTTGGGCCAAAGCGGCGCAGAGGCACTCATATCCCAAGACGTCGCCATCGCAGACAGCAAATTCGTGGTAAATTACTACCGCCGAAGTGCCGACAATCGCCTTTTGTTCGGGGGCGGCGAAAGTTACGGCTATAAATTCCCCAAAGACATTCGCGCGGTCGTCAGCAAACCAATGCTGCAAATCTATCCACAACTCAAAGACGTGAAACTGGATTACGCTTGGGGCGGCACGCTTGCGATCACCGTCAACCGCATGCCCCATTTTGCGCAAGTAGAACCAAACATTTTTTCCGCCTCTGGCTACTCTGGCCACGGCGTCGCGCTTGCGACACTTGCAGGGAAAATCACCGCCGCCGCGATCGCAGGCCAAGCCGAGGATTTCGATGTCGTGTCGCGCGTCCCAACGCACCGTTTCCCAGGGGGACGCGCGCTTCGTTCCCCCAGCCTAAAACTCGCCATGACATGGTACGCCATGCGCGATCGTTTGGGCTTTTAATTCAGCCCCAACCGCACCTTTAACCCGTCCAGCGCCACACGCAATTCGCGCAGCGCACCCGTATCGCGCAAATGGGTACGAACCGCGGTGTTCAGCCCCCCTTGCGTGTTTAACGCATTGATCGCGCGATCAAATTGCCCCTGCTCATCTTTTGGCATTTGCGCCAGCGATCCCGCAAACTTCGCCGCAATATACGCCTCCGCCGCCACAGGATCACCCGTCTGCTCGCCCAACCAAACAGCGCCTTCCCGCATCTGCGCCAAGCCAGCCGCAACCTGCGCCAAACCGCCAAAATACGCATTCAACGCCCGCTCGCTTTCCACCGGGATCACAATATTTCGCGCACCAAATATTTCCTCCAGCGCAGCAGAGGCAGAATAAACAGGCAACGGACACCCCACAAGCGCGATGAAAGGCATCGGAATGGTCATCGAAATATCCGTGGCTGACACACACAATTGTTGCAGCGCACCGTGGGGAACATATACCATCGCCGACAAAATCGCCTGCCCGTCCCAAAATCTCAGGCCTGCCAAAACATCCTCGGCCACCGACGCCATCAAACACAGCCAAACGATGTCTCTACTGTCCACAACATCCTGATTGCTCACGATCTCAACATCGTCAAACGCATCTGCCAATACAGCAGACATCGCCGAATTTCGCTCAGACACCACAATCTGGTGACCCTGTCCCGCCTACCCTTTAACCATCGCCGCAGCAATTTCACCTGTTCCGATAAATCCAATCCGTGTCATCTGAAAACCCTTTCTATGCCCGCAATCGTGCGCCTTTTGGATCAAACGCAGGTTCGCCCAAAATAACCGCTTTATGCGCACGGCCCAACACAGCCACGTCTACTTCGTCCCCTGCAACCGCGTGTTCCGTTTTTATAAATGCCAGCGCACAGGACTGATCAACGCTAAATCCATAGGCCCCCGAACTGACCCGTCCAACAGGCGTTCCATCGGCCAAGAATATCGGCTCGCCGCCCGAACTGTCGGCGTTTTCGGTTTCAATCGTCAAACAAACCAGCTTTTCACGCGGTGCTTTGTCCATGATCGCAGCATACGCCTCTTTCCCAAGGAAATTCGGCTTTTCCATCTTGATTAAGCGTTCAAACCCAACCTCTTGGGGCCAATATTCAGGCGAATATTCACGGCTCCACGACCCATAGCCTTTTTCAATACGCAAACACCCTAAACTACGTCCGCCAACAGGCATAATCCCCAGATCCTTGCCGCTTTCAAACAGCCCATCCCATAGCTTGGCCTGATCCGCCTCGGCCACATAAATCTCCCAACCCAGATCACCTGTGAACGACACCCGAATGCCAATCGCCTCAATCCCCAAAATGGTAAATTGACGCGAGCACATGAATTTCCAGCTCTCGTTGCTCAAATCTTCCTGTGTCAAGCGCGCCAGCAACTCGCGCGATTTCGGCCCCGCAACATTCACGCCGCAATAATCATCGGTAACCGTTTTAAACGTGGTTCCTTCGGGCAAATCGACCATCTGGAAATACCGCTGATGATACCGCTCCCCAATGCCAGTCCCGATCATAAAGAAATGATCCTCCGCTAGCTTGGTCACCGTGAAATCACCCGCAATTCCGCCCCGAAAACCCAACATCGGCGTCAGACAAGACCGCCCAACCTCCTTTGGCACATGGTTTGCAATTACCTGATCAATCCACGCCGGCGCACCCGCGCCCATAATTTCGTATTTGCCAAAATTCGACACATCCACCACGCCAACATTCTCGCGCAGGTTCCGACATTCACGCCCCACAGGTTCGAACCAATCTTGGCGCGTAAACCCGTAACTTTCCTTGCCAACCTTGCCTTCGCCCGCATACCACAACGGATGTTCCCAGCCGTAATTCAGCCCATGAACCGCCCCCATCGCCTTCTGACGTTGGTAAATAGGCCGCATCCGCGTTTCGCGCCCCGCATCGCGTTCTTCAAACGGGAAATGGACCGCAAAGCGTTTAGAATACTGATCTGCAACCTTTTCCTTGGTGAATTTCTTATCCGCCCAATGGCCAAACCGCGTCAAATCCCACGGGAACATGTCAAACTCTGGCTCGCCCTCAATGATCCATTGTGCGGACATCAAACCAAGGCCACCAGACTGTGAAAACCCAGGAATAATCCCGCAACAACAGAAATAATTCTTCAATTCTGGCACAGGACCGTAAAGCGCGGAACTGTCAGGCGACCAAATCATTGGCCCGTTAATCACCCGTTTAATCCCCGCCGTCGCCGCCACAGGAACCCGCTCCATCGCGCGTTCCAGATTGTCCATGATACGATCCAAATCCCCGTCAAACAGCTCATGCCCAAACCCCGCAGGCGTGCCCTCTTCGGCCCAGAATTTCAGGTTCTTTTCATAGGCCCCGATCAGCAAACCATTGCCCTCTTGGCGCATGTAATATTCACCGTCACGATCCGCGACAGATGGTAAACGCGTTGTCATCGCTTCGATCTCAGGAATGGATTCCGTCACCAAATATTGGTGCTCGGTTGGTTGCAACGGCAGTTTTATCCCCGCCATTGCCGCAACTTCACGCGCCCACAACCCGCCGACATTCACCACCCACTGCGTGTGAATGTTGCCTTCGGGCGTTTCCACCATCCAACTGCCATCTGGCAGTTGAATAGTCGCTGTCGCAGGGCAAAACCGATAAATTTCCGCCCCCATTTGGCGCGCACCCGTCGCATAAGCCTGCGTCACGCCCGACGGGTCAACATTACCGCCGTCTTCCTCGAACATGATGCATCGCACACCATCCAAATTCAGCAGTGGATTTTTTTCCAACGCCTGCTCAGGTGTCAGCTCATAGAATTTTTCCTTAAAATATCGCGCTTTGGCCTCTTGCAAGCGCAACTGATGTTCCCGATTTTCGGTCTGCGCCAGATAGATGGAACCGGGTTGAAACACACCACACCCCTGTCCCGTTTCCTTTTCCAATTCCTTATACAGGTTCATGGTATAGTATTGAATCTTAGAGATATTATTGTTGTCATGCAGCCCATGTAGGTTCGCCGCCGCATGCCACGTTGACCCCGATGTCAACTCGTCACGTTCCAGCAAAACAACATCCGTCCACCCCAGTTTCGCCAAATGGTACAGGATCGAACACCCGACCAGACCGCCACCGATAACAACCGCTTGTGCGTGGGTTTTCATGCTGTTTCTCCAAGGTTAATGCGCGATAATTTCCCACATTAAACGTGAAAAAACTTGTGAACCATAAGTGAAATGTGTTTATTCAAACAAGTTATACTTAATCATTCCAAATTAGAATAAATGACTATGCAACAGCTTCCCGACCTTACTCTTTTGCACACGTTTTTAACGGTGATCGAGCATCAATCCATGTCCAAAGCGGCCATTTCACTCAACCTTACGCAGCCAGCTATTACCAAGAAAATAAAACGCTTAGAAACCATGTTTGATACAGAACTGATTGATCGCGACGAGCGCCCCTTACAACCGACCAAAGCGGGCAAATTGTTGATTGATAGCGCCCCATCGTTACTGCAGGATGCTCGTGACCTAACCGCAAATATCCGCTCATTAACCACGTCTAAACTGCCAACCCTGCGCATCGGCATGTCAGATTCCCTGTCAGAAATCCTCGGCGCAGAATTTGTTGGCGCAATGCAAAGCTTTGCAACAACAGTCGAGCTGAAATCCGGTATTTCCCCGTGGCTCGAAACCGCGTTTCGCGCCCGTCATTTCGACCTCGCCGTGGACAATCCACCCTTCACAGACACCACACAGATCGACCTGAAATCCCTATTCAAAGACCCCCTCGTCATCGCCATGCCCAAATCATTCGCGGGCCGCGATCTGTCCGAAATCCTGCAAACGGAAAACTATGTCGGGTACGGGCGCACATCAAAAATGGGCGCATTAATCATCGAACAACTCGCCCGCATCGGCGTCAACAAGCCCACTCGGTTCCATTTTGACAGCACACAAAGCCTGCTACGCTTCGTTCAAGCAGGCTATGGCTGGGCCATAACAACCGCATTTTGCCTACTGCAATCCCCCAACGCCCTGCGCGATTTGGCCTTTGTACCCTGCCCAAACAGCATACCGCGCGAGTTTTTCCTGCTAAACAGAACGGGCGAACACGACGCAATCGCAACCGCAGCCCACGAAAAATTTACCGAGATATTCCAGCAAATGTCCAACGGTCCGTGGGAACAAATCGATACTAAAACCGCCACCATGATCCGCGCCACCAACGTTTAGGCTTCACGTCCACGCGCCATCAAAACTGCGCGCAACACCTCCGCCTCAGCCAGTCCAGCCTCCAGCGCAAAAACATATGCGTGGGTTAAATAGAAACAGCCCTGAACCTCATCACGGGGCAATGCCGCCTCACCGGCCGCGCGGTACAACGCCATCAGCGTTGCATTGTCACCCACCAAATGCGCCGCCAACAAGTCCGCATCAAGCGTGTTCATTCAGCCGCAATCTGTCGCCCAGCCGACAGGGATTGCGCCACCCATTCGTGAAACACATGCGTTGCGCCGTCCATCGCAGGTGAGAATTTTCCACCATCAAACAACGGGCCCAAACGGCCCCGCTGCATGCCTTCAACCACAAATATATCCTCTTTGAACACCTCTTCCCACTGCGCCTTATTCTTGGCCCGTGTCGCGGAAAAACCGTCTCCAATAGCATCCTCTGAGGCATAGTAAATCTCAACATGCTCGCAGGTTTTTTCCTGATCTTTTGGCTCCAAAACAATCGCAAACGTATGGTCGCGGTGAACACCCAGCAACACATTCGGAAACACAGTGATGTATTCCGCGCCCGTATCCCATTTATCGCTAACCCCCTCAAAATCAGGGAAAACTTTGCCACTTTCATCCTGCAATTGACGATAAACCAACGTCCCTTGTCCAGCATAGCGACCATTTTCTTCGATGTTGTAATGATCCTCAAGAGGGGAATAGCTGTTAAGCCCGGGATGCACCCACGGCAGGTGATAACTCTCGCAATAATTCTCAACCGCCAGCTTCCAATTACACGCCACATCCAGCTTGAAAGAACTGTCCGTGCCCGAATGATACAGCGGCTTATTAAACTCGCCCAAGCGCGCAATTAAATCGGCATGCACCACATCAAAATCAGCCGCGACGCCCGACACATTCACATAAACAACACCCAACCAAACATGGCTGCGCATTTCAAACAGACCCAGTTCATTGCGCTTAATATCGGCATGAATATTTTGCCCCGGTCCACCGACATGCGGTGTCGATCGCAATTGACCATCCAGCCCATAACACCAGCTGTGATACGGACAACGGATCGTGCCACGAATGTTGCGCGGCTCATCCACCAAAATCATCCCGCGATGACGACAGGTGTTTTGATATACCCGCACCGTCCCATCGTGATCGCGCAAAATTAATAGCGGCACACCCAGAAAATCCACTGGCATCGCGTCGCCTTCATTCGGAACATCCTTGGCAAATCCAACACCAGACCAATTCGCGAAAAGAACAGATTTGCGTTCTTCGTCAAACGCGGCAGGATCAATATAATGCGCATTTGGTAGACCTTTGGCACGGGCAACGGGTTGCATTACGTCGGACAGGTCGGAATTAGATATGGTCATGGCATCACCAAAAATTTGAGTTTCCCTTGCCCCACTATGGCGTTGAAAACCGCGACTGAACAATATCAGGAATTTTTTTAAATAGGTGAATTTAGCTCACGTGATTGTCGACCATCCAATCAAACAAAGCGGCTGTGGGTTCGGACAACTCTGGCAACGGCGAAATCAGGTAAAACGCACCCGGTGATGGGCAAGAATGTTGCTCCAACGTCGCCAATCGACCATCCACAATCATAGCAGAGGTCAATTTTCGCCACCCGAGCGCAACCCCAGCACCTTCACGGGCCAATTGAATAGCGATTGAGTAATTGTTCACGCGGCGCGCCATCGCAACAGGCCCCATATAGCCCATCATCTCAAACCACGTGGCCCAGGTTGTCCAGTTTTCATTGCGCGCATCCATGTTAATCAACGCCTGCCCCGCCAACTCTTCAAGGCTCGCATTCTTCAACTGCTCGGCAACTTCTGGCGTACAAACAGGCACCAATTCATCGTCAAACAACTTCACAAATTTAGGCTCTTTTGGTGGCTCCAATCGGTATTCAATAGCCAGATCAACGGTCAGGGGACGTTCCATATTGCTGTCAGAAACCTGCTGGTTCACCTGAATATCTTCATGATCTGTCCAAAATGAAATCACGCGGGGCGTCAACCACAGCGACGAAACGGCTGTTGTCGCCAAAATCTCAACACGCGGCGTTTCTGCCTGCGTGCGCAACGACGAAGTAATCGCTGCGATATCGCGAAAACTATCGCGCAAAACTGCAAACAACTGCTCGCCTTCATCCGTCAGCGTCACCGCGCGATGAGCACGCGAAAACAACGGCATCCCCAACCATTTTTCGAGCGCTTTCACCTGATGGCTCACTGCACCTGGCGTCACATTCAACTCTGATGCGGCCTCATTAAACGCACCACGGCGCGATGCCGCTTCAAAGGCGCGTAGCATTGTCAGGGGCGGAATTTCATATTGTTTGGCGCGCATGGCAAAACCTTCTTAGGTGAATTCATTTCACCTTTGTTGCATGTCATGAATAATAAATCAATCCAATGGATCACGCAGTTTCGCACCTTCCACACGACCTGAATTCACCTCAAGCCCAACACGGTGGCACCCAAAATATGCAGGATCAGCGGATTTCATCAAGGTTGCAGCACCCTTGCCTTCCTCCCCCAACCACATGCCAAAATCCTTTGGCTGCACGAACACAGGCTCTCGGTGATGCACCTCGGCCATACCCTCGCCGGCCTCGGTTGTGACCATCGCGCAAGTAACAGAACGCGCACCGTCTTCGCCTTTCCAGACCTGCCAAATCCCTGCAAATGCCATTATTTCACCTTGATTTGGATAAAAATACCAAGGCTCCTTGCCCTTGCCCTTTTCGCGGTGCCATTCATAAAATCCATCCCCAGGGATCAAGCAGCGGCGCGTTTGAACAGCTTCACGAAACGCTGGCTTTTGGGCAATTGTTTCAGCACGCGCATTGATCAACATTGGCCCATCGCTCGGTGTTTTGTACCATTTTGGGATAAATCCCCACCGCATAGGTACCAAATGGCGCTCGCCCTCAAAATTCACCGCGACAAGGATATCACTTGTGGGGCAAATGTTATAGCGCGGCTCGAACGATGCTTTTACATGCACCGCATTAAACCAACCGACCACCGCTTCACGCGTCAAGGTAAAGGCAAATCGTCCACACATATCCCCACTCCACCGCAAATCAACCAAAACAGCAAGTCCTTCGACTTACACAAATTTTTAGACACCCCTTCGCAGATACCGAAACGCCAACTCGCAGGTTTGATTCGACCCTGCATCCTGTTTTGGTATTCAAAAAAAACGAGGCCATAATGCGAAAATCAGGCGGACGCAAAGCACGCATAGCCAAACGGGCCAGTGTCATAAAAGAACACGATCCAGCCCCGATTGGGCCATGCGGCGAGCAGTACAAACCACTAACCGACGGCGAAGTTGAAACCATTTACGCCACCGCATTACAAATCCTAGATGAACTTGGCATGGGCGAAGTTCCCGAAGGATTGCAAAACCAATGTCTGTCCAAAGGCGCGTATATCAACAAACACGGCCGCCTTTCGTTCCCCCCTGATTTCAAACAGAAAATCGTCGATGGTGCGGCCAAAACCATCACCCTGCATGGCCGCGATCCTGCGCGTTACATTGATGTCGGCGGCCAATCCATCCACTTCGGAACAGGCGGCGCAGCGGTTCAAACCCTCGATCTTGATACGCGCACCTAACGCCCGTCCACTCTAGTCGATCTGTACGATTTCACCCGCCTGCAAGACACGCTGCCAAATGTCAGCTGGATCACGCGCTGCTGCGTTGCGGCCGATATTCCCGACGATTTCGAACTTGATCTCAACACTGCCTACGCCCTTTTTCGCGGCACCACCAAACCTGTCGCCACATCTTTCTTCCTGCCCAAATTCGTTGAGCCCATCGCCAACATACTCGATATTGCAGGCAGTGACACGGGGTCTTTCCGCCAACGCTCGTGGGTATTCGCGCATATTTAGCCCGTCATTTCACCGCTTCGCTACGGCGAAGACGCGGTTGACGTCACGTTGGAATGTATGCGCATCGGCATTCCGCTCAACTGCATCACCGCCGCCCAATCAGGCGCAACTGCCCCGGCCACACTTGCTAGCTTTCTCGCCTCATCCCTCGCTGAAACCCTTGCCAGCCTAATCATGGTCAACGTCTACGAACCTGGCTATCCGATGATATTCTCGAACTGGCCCCTTGTCGTTGATCTGCGCACAGGCGCATTTTCTGGCGCGGGTGGGGAAACCGCCGTGATGAACGCGGCCTCTGCACAAATTATTAACTGGATCGGCCTAGCCTCTGGCGTTGCGTCGTCAATGACGGACGCAAAAGCACCCGATGCGCAAATGGGCATGGAAAAGGGCATTATCGCGCTTGCCACAGGGCTTGCGGGGGGCAATATGATCCACGAAAGCTAAGGCATGATGGCCAGCCTGCTCGGTGCTTCATTCGAAGCATTCTTGATCGACGACGAAATGCACTCTCTGATTTACCGCACCCTACGCGGGATAGAGGTCACGCCTGAAACCCTTGGTTTTGAAGCAATAAAAGCGGCCGTTTTGGGCGAAGGCCATTTCTTAGGTGGCCAACACACGCTCGATTCAATGGAGCGGGATTACTATTACCCAAAACTATCAGACCGATCAGATTCACGCACATGGCAAGAAAACGGCGCGCGCACAATGTGGGATGTGGCCAACACCCGCGCCAAAGAAATTCTTGAAACGTACAAACCCAAATATCTAGACCCAACTGCAGATCGTCTGATCCGCAAACAGTTCAACATCCTGCTGGATTAACTATTCGACACGAAACGCGCCGTCCATCCAAGGGAACTGCGTCACGCAGGGTTTGACAAGCATTTCACGGATTAACGGACGCAACAGCCCCGCCACATCTCCCGCAATGCTCTCCATCTCGCCTTTGCGCGCAATCAACGAAATGCTGCGCGACAATGCCTTAAACGGCAACGGCATAACATCGAGCGCACCATGAAACCGCTGCGCACGCATGTATCCCAGCGGCGTCGTAACTGTCCAACCGCCGCCCCCTGCAACCATCGAAAGAATGGCGTGATAACTGCCAAACTCAAACCGGTTTGGCAGCTCAATCCGCTGGCGGGCCAAGTGGGCCTCTATTTGGCGGCCCATCATTTGGCGCGAAGAATACCGCACAAACGGTAGCTTTTCGACCTGTTCAAACACGGGTTTTGTGCGATCAACATACCCCTTTGGCGCAACCGCCACGAAAGGTTCAGTCATCAACGTATGCACTTCCATCCACTTTGATGTGATGTCCAAATCCGCCGCAACAATCACATCCAAGGATCGCGATTCCAGCGCATCCGCCAACGCGTAACTGCTCGCGCTTTCCAGCAAAAACTGGCATCCCCTTAACGCGCCCGCCAACTGCACCATCAGCGCAGGCGTTACATCCGCGTCAAAATCCTCGATTACACCAAGGCGCAATCGGGTCATCTTGGAAAAGTTATAAACCGCCAATTCCGCCTTGGCCTGATTGGCCTCTGACAGGATCGTTTGCGCCCGTTTCAGAAACAACGCCCCAGCCGAGGTCAATTGCTGTGGTCGCGTCGTGCGGTCCAATAAAATAGTACCCAGCGCGTTCTCAAGGTTGGTCAATTGCTGCGAAACAGACGAAACGCTTGCCGACAAACGTTTTGCAGCCGCCGAAACAGATCCCTCCTCAACAGCACCAATGAACACTTCAATCGCCCAAAGCGATAATTTTCCAGGAGTTTCAACCATATCCGCTATTAGGCGCGCAATCGCACAGGCGGCAAGGCTTTTCTGATGCTACGGTGCCGAATCACGACGGATACGCTCAAGCAAACCTTCGATGTGATCAATAAAGCTTTCAACGATATGCGCAGTTTTTGAACGCCGATTCCAAAGCGCCAAAAAGTTCGATTGCTACATTGAAATGCTCTTCAAAACTTGCACCAAACGTCCTCGTTTTATTTCTTCCGAAACCAGACTGCCGCTGTGACACACAGAGCATCCAGCATCCCCAAAGAACAGCTGCAACCCTTGGGCCTGTTGGCCATTCAACGCCGTTATATCACCACCGACATAGCGATCAAACGCCGTATCTTGCGCCTTAAAATCAACATCAATATAGGCCGATAACACATTAACAACATGCGATATATCGTATTCACCACCACCATACACCGCATCAAATAGCGCACGATACTCCGCGTTCGCCACAACCCGTTCAGCAATCAAACGCCACGCCTCTATGGCATTATCTTGCGCTGCCGCGCCAACCTCATTTTTGGCAGGATCACCCGCCATTTCGGTTCGTGCCAACATCGGAAACAGGATTTGCGCCGCCAAAACCGAATTTATACCATCAGGCAACTGCGCTCCTGCAGGCGTGTGCAAAACGCCGTCCACACGTTCAACACGCCCATCATGAAACAACACACGCACCTCTTTTGCGCTCAGATTCCACAACCCAGGTGCATTTCGCGATTGGCGCACAGTCGCACTGCCTTGCCTGCGCCCTGGCCCAAGTCCAACCCCGCCCTCGCCAAAACTCAACGCAACACCATCGCCAGATCCAAATTCAGGGCTGTGACAGGTCGCGCACGAAATATTGCGATTGCCCAACAACAAACGATCATAAAACAACACCTGCCCAAGCCTTGCCTGCGCGGGATCAACCTGTAAAATGCTTCAACCAACAGCGGCTTTGGCAATTCTTGCGCCCCAACCGCACCTGTAAAAAAAAGCTAAAACAAAGGCTTATCCAATGCGCCTGTTTCTTTTTCTGTGCTGCCTTGCGTTGCCCGCGCAGGCCGATATGCAAACCGCGCGGGATGCTTTTACCAATGGCCAGTTTGAAAAAGCCGTTGAAAGCCTGATCCCAGCAGCCAATTCGGGCAACGCCGAGGCTGAATTTCTGCTTGGTAATATTCACAGCATCGGCATGGGACACCCCAAAAACTCGACCCGTGGGTTCGAGTATTACCTGCGTGCTGCCAGCAAAGGCCACCCATCTGCACAACTTAGGCTGTCGCGTGCCTATCTTAACGGGACTGGCACAACACCAGACCAAATTCGCGCCCTTCTTTGAGCCGAACTCGCGGTGATCGGACGTGCAGACGCCGCACCAGATCAGGCGGCGCGCATTCGCAAAAACTTGCCGCCAAAAGACATCAAAATGGCTGAAAAACTGCTCCAAGATTACCGTACATACTTGTTTCCGCTCGAAATTCAGTAACACTCATCGCGCACCCAACTGCAACAGTCCAAAATCGGTTTTCGCGAAACCGTGTTCCCCGCTTGGAACCGCCTCAAACCCCGCTTATAGTGCCCTCAAACACATCAAAGGCCCGCCCATGCGCACTGCAACAATCAAACGCGACACTGCTGAAACAGCCATCACCATTGAAATAAACCTCGACGGAACAGGCGTTTACGACAATGAAACAGGGGTTGGATTTTTCGATCACATGCTGGATCAACTGTCGCGTCACGCCCTGATTGACATGAAAATCCGCGCCAAAGGTGACTTGCACATCGACGATCACCACACGGTCGAAGACGTCGGCCTCGCCCTTGGCAAAGCACTGGCTTCAGCCGTTGGCGACAAGCGCGGTATCCGCCGTTACGGCTCCTGCCTTCTGCCGATGGACGACGCTTTGGTGCGCACAGCGCTCGATCTTTCTGGCCGCCCCTACCTCGTGTGGAAGGTCGATATGCCAACCTCAAAAATCGGCGCGTTCGACACAGAACTCGTACGCGAATTCTTCACCGCGTTTGCCATGCAAGGCGGCATCACGCTGCACGTCGAGGCGCTAGACGGGTTCAACAGCCACCACATCGTCGAAGCCGCGTTCAAATCTGTGGCACAAGCCCTGCGCATGGCGTTAGGAACGGACCCGCTCAAAGCAGACGCCATTCCATCGACTAAAGGCACGCTATCGTAATGAACGCCTTATGATCACTGCAATCGTCGATTATAATTCTGGCAACCTACAGTCCGCTAAAAAGAGCTTTCAACGCATGGCGACCGAGGTGAACGGTGGCGAAATCATCGTCACCGCTGATCCCGATGTGGTGCGCAAAGCCGACCGCATCGTGCTGCCCGGCGTTGGCGCATTTGCCGATTGCCGCCGCGAACTTGGTGCAATCGACGGCCTTTTCGGCGCGATCGAGGAAAAAGTAAAAGCAGGCAATCCCTTCATGGGAATCTGTGTCGGCATGCAAATGATGGCCACGTGCGGGCGCGAACATGGCGACCACAAAGGCTTTGACTGGATCAAAGGCGAGGTCTGCGCGCTAACCCCCAACACTCCTGCCCTAAAAATCCCGCACATGGGTTGGAACGAACTCACCACAACACCAGATCACCCAGTATTTGATGGCATTGCGCAGGGCGATCACGTCTATTTCGTCCACTCCTATCACCTCGTGCCAGAAAATGCGGCAGACGTGGTGGCAACGGTCGATTACGGCGGCGACATCATAGCCGCAGTCGGGCGCGACAACATCATCGGCACACAGTTTCACCCAGAAAAAAGCCAATCAACCGGCCTGCGATTGATTGGCAATTTCTTACAGTGGAATCCGTAAGAGTCTGATAAAAGTCGTTTAATTTACGCGCTTCCATTTACCACCACTGCGACAAACGCCAAAGACACAGCCTTTAACATTCAAGCTGTTTCCACTTAAAACCAGCTTGCCTGAATACGTTTTATCGCGATCTGGTGACCAAACTTTGCCGCCACCATAGTTACTGCCGCCTTTGCTAACCATATCCCACATCAGCTTTTTGCCTTGGTTTTCAGATTTAAAGGTATTCCCATCCTTGTCAAAAGACTGGATCAAAGTGCCACAAATTTTAGCGCCACAAGCCGCTACTTTGATGTGTCCAGAATTGCCATTATCATCCGCAATTGTTTTCCAAGTGCCAAAGATGTCATCCGCCAGCGTAGGCGTCGCAAATGCGGCCATTATTGCGATTAGTGCAAATTTTTTTTTCATAATTTTTTCCCCTGTTGCGCGCGAACAATGCAAACACTTGCCCAAAGCGTCAAGCAAAACCCAAGTGAACCCACCTGCCCTTTGCATTTTCCCGCTTATGGCTTTATCGCAAAGCCAACGCCACTTTGAACGGACGACCCGATGATTCTATATCCCGCGATTGATCTAAAAGACGGCGCATGCGTGCGTTTGTACAAAGGCGAAATGGAACAGGCGATCGTGTTCAACGACGATCCCGCCGCCCAAGCGCAAGCCTTTGTCGATCAAGGCTGCGATTGGCTGCATCTTGTTGATCTAAACGGCGCATTCGCAGGCGAACCCGTTAACGCAAAGCCTGTCGAAGACATCCTAAGAACCTGCAAAGTCCCAGCCCAACTTGGGGGCGGCATCCGCGACATGGCAACAATTGAACGCTGGCTAGAACGCGGCCTCCAGCGGGTCATTCTTGGCACTGTCGCCGTAGAAAACCCGTCCCTTGTGCGCGCAGCAGCCAAACTTTTCCCGGGCCACATCGCCGTGGGCATTGACGCACGCGGCGGAAAAGTCGCGACACGCGGCTGGGCCGAAAACACCGACGTAGACGCAACCGATCTCGCCCGCCAGTTCGAGGACGCAGGTGTCGCTGCAATCATTTACACCGACATAAACCGCGATGGCGCAATGCAAGGCCCCAACGTTGAAGCAACAGCCGCACTCGCCCACGCAGTCACCATTCCCGTGATCGCATCAGGCGGCGTGTCCTCCATGGCCGATCTACAAGCCCTCAAAAACTGCGGCGCACCACTTAACGGCGCAATTTCTGGGCGCGCGCTGTACGACGGTGAAATCAACGTGGCCGACGCCGCTGCCTTGTTGAAATCATGACCGCCAAAAATGCCATAATCCTTGTCTACATCGCCTTTTTGGCCGTATTTTTTATCATCATTATGTTCGCAACATTCCTCGATATCATCGGCATCTGCACCTACAAAAACGGCATCATGGAAACTTGCCAAGTCGGCAACTCGGACGTCGCCGCCCTGTACAACACCAACCCGATTATCAGCATCTTCGCCTCCAGCAGCCTGTTCATCTTCTGGCTCTTGCTCGGCGGCTGCACACTTTATATCCGCGACTGGTTAGTAAAACGTAATGCTTAAAACCCGCATCATTCCATGCCTCGATGTTAAAGACGGTCGCGTTGTCAAAGGCGTGAATTTCGTTGATCTGATCGACGCTGGTGACCCGGTTGAATCCGCCAAAGCCTATGACGCCGCTGGCGCAGACGAGCTGTGTTTCCTTGATATTGCGGCCACCGTTGAAAACCGTGGCACCATGTTTGATGTGGTCCGTCGCACCGCTGAACAGTGTTTCATGCCCCTCACGATCGGCGGCGGCGTGCGGGTTCCCAAAGATGTGCGCAACCTTTTGCTGGCAGGCGCAGACAAAGTATCCTTCAACTCTGCCGCTGTCGCAAACCCAGATGTTGTCGCTCAATCTGCCAATCGCTTTGGATCCCAATGCATCGTGGTCGCGATTGATGCCAAAACAGTTTCCCCCGGTAAATGGGAGATTTTCACCCACGGTGGACGCAAAGCCACAGGCATTGATGCCGTTGATTTTGCAAAACAAATGGCTGCCAAAGGTGCTGGTGAAATCCTGCTGACCTCAATGGATCGTGACGGAACCCGCGCTGGCTTTAACCTGCCCCTGACCCGCGCAATTTCGGACGCCGTGCAAATCCCCGTCATCGCATCTGGCGGCGTTGGCACGCTTGATCATCTCGTTGAAGGCGTCACCAAAGGGGGCGCATCCGCAGTGCTCGCCGCATCGATCTTTCACTTTGGCGATTTCACCATTAAACAAGCCAAAACCCATATGCACGCCGCTGGCATTCCTGTGAGATTATAACATGGCTAACGTTCTAACCCGCCTCGCCCGAACTATCGAATCCCGCCTTGGTGCAGATGAAAAGAAATCTTACGCCGCAAAATTATTTGCGCGTGGCCCTGAAAAATGTGCGGAAAAATTTGGCGAAGAAGCCATTGAAGCCATCATCGCCGCCGTCAAAAACGACAAAAAGAACCTAACAGAAGAAGCCGCCGACGTGCTGTTTCACCTATGTGTCATGCTGTCATCGCGCGGTGTAAAATTCGAGGACGTGCTGGCCGAGTTAGAGCGCCGCGAAGGCACCTCGGGCATCATTGAAAAAGAAAATCGCAAGAAATAACCGTTTAACGTAACCACATATTCTGTTTCTTAATCCGCTGACGGATCGCCATTTCTTTGCGTAGCAAGTTTTCGCGATCAAACATATCGCGCACTTTCTCGCTCTTGCCCTGAAACACCAAACGGCGGAACGGCGCATATGCCTTCACCATTTTTTTGATTTTATTTGGGCTCAAAACTTTCTCAACGGTTTCGATCAAATCATCAGGTGTAATCGCGTACATCAGCGACAAATAGCGGTAATGAAAGCTAACCGCCCCGTTTAACCGCCAATCAGGAATGGTATTTCGCACCCCGCCCAACTTGGAAATAACCAGCGGCAACGCAATCTGATCCAGCCATGGATACAGTTCTTGTGTTTCAATCTGCCAAGGCGCTTCGCGTTCAATCTCAGTGGCGTAATGGGTGAAATAGCTCGCAAATTCGGCAGGGTCTTTGTAGAAAAACCAGCCCGCATTAAAATACATGTAACGGCGCCAATATTCATCTGGCTGGCTCATATCGAGCGAACTTTCGAAATCCAGCTCGAACTTATCGTACAGCGATTTCCACATCTCTGCTTAACCAGGCCCGTATAAATCAAACTCTGGCCAGGTGTTTTCACGTTTCATCGACGCAGTTGGTTTGGCAAAATCAAACGACACTTGGTTCAAACGCCCAGTGAAAACAGTGTCGGTATCAAAAAACACAAACGGTTCACCTTCGGGCAGACACGTCAGGCCAATAATCTTGTTACCGTTTGGGTATCTGTCGCCAAAAACGCCGTTCTGAAACGGAATAATCTCTGCGCCCAACTCCAGCAACAGGGCCCGCACTGCTGGGTTTGAAATGCGCAGATCTTCTTCCCAAAGATCACATGGCTGCGGCTCACCAAGGATCAAGCGACCCATGAAATTTGGGTTATTCTCAAAGAAAGACGCAACAAACAGCACGGCTTCATATTCCAGCCGACCACCTTGCACGATTGCAAATACGTTATATTCTTTTGCCACGATCTCTGCCCGTTTGGTTTTGATGACATAAAGGCTCAGACAGGTTAAAATGAAATGGCAGCCGCCCTCAAACGGGAAAATTTTTTAATCTAGCGCATAATTACAAACCAAAAAAATTGCTTTCATGTTCAACACTCTCCTCAAATCCACACTCGCCGCAATGTTGATCTGCACCACATCGGCGTCTGCACAAGGCAAATTCCTCACGGCAGCCCAGGTAAAAACGACCCTAAACGCAACCAAAGGTAGTTGGATTGCCGTGCGCGAATATGAGGGCCAAGACCTGCTCTATTTCAGCCACCTTCTTGCATGGCGCTGTGGTCTTTCTGGATTGCTGTATACCATCAACGACGCGGAACCGATGCTGAATTGGAACCTAACCCGTGCAATGAGGACAGCCCGACCCCGGCTGCAATCCTTGAGGATCAAGCCATTTATCTGGCTCAACCGCTAAACTCGATCCAGACAATCACCGTGCAAATAACTTACGATGACGAAACCACAGACACCGTCACTTACGCACGAAATTCGGTGCTTATCCCATAAAAAAGGGCCGCCAAAAGCGACCCTCCTAAAACTCGAAAATCCTGAAAAGGATTAGTCGATAACAGTTTTCACAGCGTCCGTAACTGCATCTTTAACCGCGTCGGTTACACCCTCAACTGCTTGTGTCGCAGTATCGGTAACTGCATCCGTCACAGTTTCAGTCACTGTTTCAGTAACCGTTTGTGTAGCCGTTTCTGTCACAGCATCCGTAGCCGCTTCAGTAACAGTTTCTGTAGCAGTTTCTGTAGCAGTTTCAGTCACTGTTTCTGTAACCGCATCTGTTGTGCCCGTTACCGCATCCGTCACTGCATCGGTTACGCTAGTCGCCGAATCAGTCGCCGCCTCAGTTGCAGTGTTCACTGTTTCCGTAACTGTCTCAGTCACTGTCTCGACAACGTCTTCAACTTTGTCTTCAGCCGCTTCTTTAACTGTTTCAACAACGTTTTCAACAGCCGTTGTTGTCTCTTCAACAGCGTCTTCTGCTGCTTCAGTTGTCGCTTCAACTTTTGGCATTTCTGCCATTTCTGCGGGGTCTTGATTAGATGACCATACGAAATAGCCAACAACAGCTGCTACAACGACACCGCCAATAATGATAATATTTTTCATGTTCAGGTTCCCCTTTTGGGTTGATTTTCTGCACTGCAGCATTTGTGCGCTAATTTGCAGGAATACAACCACCAACCATCATTATTTCGCCCAAATAAGCGGCATACGGCGTAAAAACGGCGCCAAATTGCTTTGACGCCGTCTAAATAGCTGTGGGGAACCGTTTAGTTCAGTGAATTCAGCGCTTTCATCGCTGCATCGACGGCGGCTTTCGCCTCGCCAGCTTTGGCAGTTGCGGCCTTAAAAGCTGCCTGCGCTGCTGCTGCGGCTTCTTCTGCCACACCAATTGAACCCTCA
Organism: Amylibacter sp.; assembly: GCA_037625035.1. GTDB lineage: Bacteria > Pseudomonadota > Alphaproteobacteria > Rhodobacterales > Rhodobacteraceae > Amylibacter. The sequence continues at coordinate 880 of JASJIO010000073.1, read as the reverse complement.
GATGCAACCGCTGCCGCTGTTGCCGCTTCGCCTGCCTCTGTTGCACTTGCAAGTGCAGCTTTCGCCGTTTCAACACTTGCTTGCGCCTCAACCAACGCCGCCTCTGCTTGGGTTTGTGCATTCGATGCATCGCCCGCCGCAGTTTCTTGATCCGCAACTGCTGCATTTGATGCCTCTAACGCAGCCATCGCAGCTTCAACATTTGCACCTGCACCGTCGGCAGCACCCTGCGCTTCAGCAACGTTTGCCTCGGCAGCCTTAACAGGTTCGCCCGCTTGCGTAGCCGCTGCCATCGCCGTGTTCAGCGCGTTTTGCGCAGTACCGAGCGTTTCTTGATCACCCAAAGCCGCCGCGTCTGCTGCCACTTTTGCATCGCTTGCAGCCATCGCCGCTTCTTTTGCTGCATCAACTGCTGCCTTGGCAGTAGTCATCGCCGCTTCATCAACCTTTAGCGCTGTTTCATCTGATGCCGCCACTTCAGCGCGTGCTGTCAATTCAGCGAACGCATCTTTCGCAGCCGTTGCAGCACTTTCTGTTTCAATTGCTACCGATGCTGCATCTGCCGCTGATTCAGTTGATGCATCCGCCGCCGCTGATGCAGAAACCAACGCGTCTTTTGCATCATCAACGCTTGCCATTGCGTCTATAACACCCGTTTTTGCCACTTCAAGCGCACCATTTGCTGCTGTCACATTATCGAGCGCTGCAGCTAGCTCTGCCTTTGCACCATCCAGAGCCACTGCTTGTGCTTCAACTCCGGCAAAAGTTAGCGCCGTTTTGGCAGCGTCCACGGCACGAACCGCTGCATCCTCGTCAGGCAAATTCTTGGTTAGTGCTTCTTTCGCGCCTTCCAATGCGGCTTTCTCAGTAGTTATTGTGG
>JASJIO010000072.1:0-23882 GCA_037625035.1 Amylibacter sp. | reverse complement strand
GAATCGATCCGACACAAAGCCTCTTCGTATTCCAGCAACAATGCTTCGTGGCTGGTGTAAAAATCAACCGTGTGCAGCGAATTTGTGTTGTCCGAATTGATGCCAGCTGCCGTCATAAAATCGAGACTGTCAGAAATTCGGTTCGCAAGTTGTGTATATTTCTCGGCCGCTCCTGCCGCATTGGCGAAGCCCAGGTTCCATTCGTGAACACGGTGAATATCGGCAAAGCCACCCATCGAAAATGCCCTCAACAGGTTCAGCGACGCCGCCGCCTGCGTGTACGCTTCGAGCATACGATCAGGGTTTGGAATGCGCGCTTCTGGCGTGAAATCAATGTCGTTGATGATGTCGCCACGGTAAGACGGCAATTCCACACCATCAATTGTTTCCATATTTGCGGAACGCGGTTTTGCGAATTGCCCCGCAACACGGCCGATTTTCACGACAGGAACCTTGGCACCGTACGTCAGCACAACCGCCATTTGCAGCATCACTTTGTAGGTGTCACGCAGCATGTCGGCGTTAAACTCAGCAAAGCTCTCGGCGCAATCGCCGCCCTGCAACAAAAAGGATTCCCCGCGCGAAACTTTGCCCAGTTTAGCCTTCAAAGACCGGGCCTCGCCTGCAAAAACCAGCGGTGGATAGCTAGACAAACGCGCCTCTACCGCCGTCAAAGCAGCATTGTCGGTATAGTCAGGCATCTGAATCCGCTCTTTGTTGCGCCAGTCAGATTTTTTCCAAGCCGAAGTCATCGGGTCTCTCCTTGGTTATTTTTCAAGAGCTTAGTGTAAACCCGCTCTGGGACGTTTGGCTAGAACCGCAAAGCCCTGAACCTGCCCAATTGTACTAATTTTCACGTGAAAAAAATATACTGTGACAAAAAAGTTAATGTCTTGAAGAATAAATACAATTTATACAAGCTGGTTGGATCGAAATCGACCCGAGTGATTCGGCCACAGTGAGCAATGTGAAATGTCAGCACAGCAACCAGATTCAAATGAAATAAAGACGCGTAGATTCGTCTTTCTTTTGCTTGACCAATTCTCTTTGCTGCCGTTTTCCAGCGCGCTCGACACGTTGCGCATCGCCAATCGTTTTAACAAAGCACCGCGCTATTCTTGGACGCTTGCCTCGCAAGATGGCGAACCCGTGGCCTGTTCAAACGGGACCCAAATTGTTGTCGATATGGGCCTGGATGATGTCGCCCGCGAAGACACGATCATGGTGTGTGGCGGATTAGACATTAATCGCAGCTCGACCAAAAAAATTATGAACTGGTTGCGCCGCGAAGCCCGAAAAGGCGCGTCGATTGGCGGCCTGTGTACGGGCGCACATACCCTCGCAAAGGCTGGCTTGCTCGACAATAAAAAATGCACGATCCACTGGGAAAATTACGACAGCTTCACCGAAGAATATGACGACGTTGAACTGACGAAGGCCGTTTACGTGATTGACGGCAATCGGTTCACCTCCGCTGGTGGCACGTCATCACTTGATCTGATGCTGAAACTTATGGCGACCCGCGACGGTGAAGAAATCGCCAATTGGGTGGCGGATCAATGCCTGCATACCAACATTCGCACTGAACGTGATGAACAGCGTTTGTCGATCCCAGCACGGATTGGCGTGCGCCATCCAAAACTGTCGACCGTCATTCAGATGATGGAGGGCAATACCGAAGAACCTGTTTCCCCGTCGATTTTGGCTCAAGATGTCGGCATGTCGACGCGGCAATTGGAGCGGCTGTTCAGTCGGTATCTCAGCCGCTCGCCCAAGCGGTATTATATGGAATTGCGCTTGCAAAAGGCGCGCAATCTGCTGATGCAAACAGAAATGTCGGTGATTAACGTCGCCCTTGCCTGCGGGTTTGCGTCCCCGTCGCATTTCTCCAAATGTTATCGTGCGCAATACGACACCACACCGTACCGCGAACGCGGATCACAGGCGGCGCGCCCTGTTATCGGCTGATCCTAAACAGGCCTCGTCGATCCACACTTAAAAACCAAATTGACCCATCTGGCGCTTCGCGAACATCGCGCACACGTTTCGTTTCGTGTGAGTTCAACAGCTCGCCCGCCCGCAAACGATTGCCTGCGCGATCCAATCGCGCAATATGATCAAACTTCAACGATCCGATGAAAAGATCACCCTTCCACTCTGCAAACATCTTGCCCGAATAGATCATCAACCCCGACGGCGCGATTGACGGATCCCAGTAAAAATTCGGCTGTTCCATTCCTTTTTTGGACGAACCCTCGCCGATTTTTTGCCCCGAATAGTGTTCTCCAAACGATATCACCGGCCAACCATAGTTTTTACCCCGTCGCACTATGTTGACCTCGTCGCCACCCTTGGCCCCATGTTCAGAAACCCACAGCACGCCCGACCCATCCAACGCTGCCCCCTGCGGATTGCGATGGCCATACGACCAAATTTCAGGTTGCGCATTTTGGGTTCCAACATACGGATTATCCTGTGGCACACCGCCATTTCGCGCCACCCGAATGACACTGCCGTTATGGCGGTTTAAATCTTGCGCGGATGGCCGATCGCCGCGTTCACCGACAGTGACGTATAAATATCCATCGCGCCCTTCCACTACGCGCGAGCCAAAATGCCGCCCGCCTTTGGTGCCTGACTGCATTTCAAAAAGCTGTTTCAGATCGCTTAGTTTCGCGGATCCAACATCCAATTTTGCAGATATCAATGCGGTCCCAGCGCCACCTGATTGCCGTTTTGCGTAGGTGATGAAAACAGTGCCACTGGTCGTAAAATCACGCGCCGCAACCACATCGAGCAAACCGCCCTGCCCCATGTCCAGGACCTTTGGCACACCAGAAACCCGCCGACGCTCCCCTTGCGCGTTAAACAACAACAACACACCGCGTTTCTCGGTTATCAGGTAACCGCCGTTCGGTAAAATCGCCACCGACCATGGGTCTTTCAGCTCGCCCGCCAACTTTGTAACCTTAAACGACCCAAGCGAAGTCGCCATTGTTTGCGCGTGCAGCAGTATCGGGGCAATACACATCAAGATCACGGCAAATAGACGGTTCATTACAAGGCTCTTTTGATTCAAGTGACTCTAAAGATGGCACATTTCCAGCTGAGGGCAAGTTAACATCGTGCCCCTTGGTCACCACGAAACCCTTGCAATCATGTCCTCAATCCTTAATGTTCGCCCACCAATGTGTATTCAGGGAGAAAATCACATGAAAAAACTATTGCTCGCAACTGCGGCAACCGTAGCACTGACTGGCGGCGCATTCGCTGATGGCCACTCTGGCGTTAAACTTGGCATCATCTTTGGCTTCACTGGCCCGATTGAATCGCTGACACCACCAATGGCAGCTGGCGCAGAACAAGCAATGACCGAAGTCACGGAATCTGGCAAACTTTTGGGCGGCAAAGCTGTTTCATCAGTTCGCGCAGACAGCACATGTGTCGATTCAGCCGCTGCAACGGCCGCTGCTGAGCGTTTGATCACATCTGACAAAGTATCTGGCATCATCGGTGCTGACTGTTCAGGCGTTACAACTGCTGTTTTGACAAACGTTGCTTTGGCAAACGGCATGGTGATGATTTCACCATCCGCGACGTCCCCAGCGCTGTCTACTGTAGAAGACAACGGCTTGTTCTTCCGCACAGCACCATCTGATGCGCGCCAAGGCGCCGTGATGACAGACGTAATCATGGACCGTGGCATCAAAGAAGTTGCGCTGACATACACCAACAACGACTACGGCAAAGGTTTGGCCGATGCGTTCCAATCTGCGTTCGAAGCAGCTGGTGGTACAGTAACTATTTCGACAGCGCACGAAGACGGCAAAGCGGATTACTCTGCTGAAGTTGGCGCTTTGGCTGCTGCTGGTGGCGAAGTTCTGGTTGTTGCTGGTTACCTTGACCAAGGCGGCAAAGGCATCATCGAGGGTTCCCTTGATTCTGGCGCATTCGATACCTTCGTTCTCCCAGACGGCATGGTTGGCGACAGCCTGCCAGAAGCAATCGGTTCTGATCTGAACGGTTCCTTCGGCCAAGTACCAGGCACAGACAGCCCGGGTGCTGCTAAGTTGAAAGAAACCGCTGATGGTTATGACGGCTCTGCTCCTTTCGTGGCTGAAAGCTATGACGCGGCTGCGTTGATCATGTTGGCAATGCAAGCAGCTGGTTCAGACAAACCTGCTGATTACAAAGACAAAGTCTTTGATGTTGCAAATGCACCAGGTGAGAAAATCTATCCTGGCGATCTGGGCAAAGCGCTCGAAATCCTCGCTGATGGTGGCGAAATCGACTATGTTGGCGCGTCCAACGTAGAGCTCGTGGGTGCAGGCGAAAGCGCTGGCAACTACCGCGAAATCGAAATCTCCAGCGGCAAGCTGACCACAGTAAAATATCGCTAATTTCTAAGCGATAGAAACAGGCAGTCCGCATATCCCTGCGGGCTGCCTTCTTATATTGACGGCTTACCCATGATCAAAGTTGAGAACCTCTCGAAACGTTTTGGCGGCTTTTACGCTGTGAACGATGCCTCACTCGAAATTGAAGAAGGATCAATCACTGGATTGATCGGGCCAAACGGCGCTGGCAAAACCACCTTGTTTAACGTGATTGCGGGCGTTCATACCCCCACGCAAGGCCGTGTTTTGCTGGATGGTGAAGACATCACCAGCCTGCCGCCCCACGCGTTGTTTGATCGGGGCCTGTTGCGCACCTTTCAAATCGCCCACGAATTTTCCACCATGACCGTTCGCGAAAACCTGATGATGGTTCCACCAAACCAAGCAGGCGAACGCCTGTGGGACGCATGGTTCAGCCCTGCCAAAGTTCGCGTGCAAGAAGCCGAAATTCGGCGCAAAGCGGATGAAGTTATTGAATTTCTTGAAATCAGCCAAGTTGCTGATGAACTTGCTGGCAACCTGTCGGGTGGTCAGAAAAAACTGCTGGAACTGGGCCGCACGATGATGGTCGACGCCAAGATTGTATTCTTGGATGAAGTCGGCGCTGGCGTGAACCGCACGCTGCTAAACACCATCGGCGACGCAATTCTGCGCCTGAACAAAGAGCGCGGCTACACGTTCTGCATGATCGAACACGACATGGATTTCATCGGCCGCCTGTGTGACCCCGTGATCTGCATGGCCGAGGGCGGCGTGCTCGCCCAAGGTACAATCGCTGAAATTAAAGCCAACGAACAGGTGATCGAAGCCTACCTTGGAACGGGTTTAAAAAACAAAACCCCGAAAGAGCAAAAAGCCCAAAAAGAAGGTGCTGCATGACCTTTCTTTCAGCAAAAAACATGACAGGCGGCTATGGCGGCGCAGACATCCTGCACGACTGCACAATCGAGGCCGCAGAGGGCGAGATCGCCGTGATCGTCGGGCCCAACGGCGCTGGCAAATCCACCGCGATGAAAGCTGTGTTCGGAATGCTCGACATTCACACAGGCTCGGTCATGCTCGACGGTGAAGACATCACCAATTTGTCCCCACAAGCCCGCGTTGCCAAGGGCATGGCGTTTGTACCCCAAAACTCTAACGTGTTCCCGTCGATGAGCGTGGAGGAGAACCTCGAAATGGGGGCGTTTCTGCGGCGCGACGATATCAACGTGACGTTGGAACAAGTGTTTGAATTGTTCCCGATCCTAAAAGACAAACGCCGCCAAAACGCCGGTGAATTGTCGGGCGGCCAACGCCAACAAGTCGCCGTGGGCCGTGCATTGATGACGCAACCCAAATTACTGATGTTGGACGAACCCACCGCAGGAGTGTCCCCCATCGTGATGGACGAATTGTTTGATCGCATCATCGAGGTCGCGCGCACTGGTATTTCCATACTGATGGTCGAACAAAACGCCCGCCAAGCCCTGAACATCGCCGACAAAGGTTATGTCCTCGTGCAAGGTCGCAACCGTTTCACCGACACAGGCGAAGTGCTGCTAAACGACCCCGAAGTCCGCAAAAGTTTCTTAGGGGGATGATGCAACTCGCGCTCCTCTCTTGGGTGTTTTGTCTGATTACATCGGCTGCCGTTGCCCAAACCAACTGGTTCACGCCAGATGCGTTTAGAGTCACCTGCCTGATGCAGCAACGTTGTGTCGTGAACACTGCTTGCACGAAAATCGACCAGACGATGACGATTGAGCACAATCCAAAGTTTGGCATGACCAAATTTGTGCTGCCAGATGGGACACCGTCCCAAGGTGGGCTGGGTGTGATGTCTGTTGGCACAACCCAAACCCTGACCGCGACCACCAGCACGGAAGCTGAAAAAATGTACCGCATCAATATCTACCCCGACTCCACAATTTCTGTCGGCGTGATGAATTTTATCGACTGCCCCGAGGACACGCTCCTCTACGGTACCTGCAAGTCACCGGAAAGTTGACCTTATGGAAATCTTAAACGCCTTCGTCCTTTTGTCGAACTTCGTGCTGATCCCAGCCGTTTCATATGGTTCACAGCTCGCACTCGGGGCCCTTGGGGTAACGATAATCTACGGCATCTTGCGGTTTTCGAACTTTGCACACGGCGACACGATGGCCTTTGGTGCCATGTTCACCATCCTGTTCACATGGTTGTTCCAATCCTGGGGCATCAGCATCGCGCCCTTGCCCACGGCCCTGCTCGCGCTGCCATTTGGCATCATCGCCTGCATCGGCATGGTTTTGGGAACGGATCGCCTAGTCTATCGTTTTTATCGCAAACGAAAGGCCTCGCCGGTAATTTATTTGATCGCCTCGATGGGTGTTATGTTCATCACCAACGGCATCATTCGCTTTATTATCGGCCCAAACGATCAGAAATTCCAAGACGGCGAACGCTTCATCATTAAGGCCCGCACGTTCAAAGAAATGACAGGTTTGGCTGAGGGCATGTCCATCAAAGTCAGCCAAGGCATCACCGTTGTCACCACCGTGATCGCCGTGATTATCCTGTTTTGGTTCCTCAATAAAACCCGCACTGGCAAATCCATGCGCGCCTATTCCGATAACGAGGACCTCGCGCTCTTGTCGGGCATCAACCCAGACAAAGTCGTCATGGTTGCGTGGATCATCTGCGCGATCCTCGCCACAATCGCGGGTTCACTGTACGGGCTTGATAAATCGTTCAAACCATTCACCTACCTACAATTGCTGCTGCCAATTTTCGCGGCTGCAATCGTGGGGGGGCTCGGCTCACCTATCGGGGCAATCGCCGGCGGCTTTGTTATCGCATTTTCGGAAATTATGGTCACTTACGCCTATAAAAAGTTCCTGAAATATCTGGTCCCAGAAAGCTGGGAACCCGAAACTTTGGTGCAACTTTTGTCCACAGATTATAAATTCGCAGTCAGCTTTTTGATCCTGTTACTGGTGCTTCTGTTCCGACCAACAGGTATATTCGCGGGGAAATCGGTATGATTTTTGTTTACATTCTCAGCGCGCTTTGTGTGGCTCTTATTGTTCGCACTCTGATGCCACGCTTGATCGGCATGCAACCCCTGTCCGATACCCTGCGCAACATCGCGTTCTTTTCCGTTATGGCCATGATGATCGTCATCGTTGGCCAAATCCAAAGCTGGAACGTCGCCCTCGCACTCGTAAACCTCTGTCTGATCTCATCCATCATGGCGCTCGGTGTGAACATTCAGTGGGGCTATGCTGGTCTGTTGAACGTCGGCATCATGGGCTTTGCAGCCTTGGGTGGTGTGGCCGCAGTCCTCGTTGCTGCTGATCCTGTTTCTGATGCTTGGGCCGCAGGTGCGCTTGGCGTGTTTGTTGCCTTTGTGATCGCCGTTGTTACGGCGATGGGCGCGACCTATGCCTATCGTAACATGGACAAAACCAGCAAGCGCACACTGGTCGTGGCCGTGATCGCCATTGGCGGTTTGCTTTTGGCACGTTCCTTTTATGGCCCAGCAACCACAGCCATCGAAAAGGTTGATCCGGCGGCGTCTGGCTATCTCGGCGGCCTTGGCCTTCCGATCATTCTTGCGTGGCCTGTGGGCGGTTTGCTTGCAGGTTTGGCTGCGTGGGGCATCGGCAAAATCGCCCTCGGCCTGCGCTCCGATTACCTCGCGATTGCGACACTCGGCATTGCAGAAATCATCGTCGCGATCATTAAACACGAAGACTGGATGACCAGAGGTGTGAAGAACGTATCTGGCCTGCCCCGCCCCGTGCCCTACGAAATCGATCTTCAACAAGCACAGTGGTTCTTGGACCTCGCGGCAAGTTGGGGCCAAAACCCAGCCACGATGTCGTCCATCCTCGTGAAACTTTGCTACGCAGTGTTGTTCACGATTGTCCTGTTACTTGTGATGTGGCTTTCACAAAAGGCACTGAATTCCCCTTGGGGCCGCATGATGCGTGCCATCCGCGACAACGAAGTTTCGGCAAACGCGATGGGCAAAGACATCGTCGCCCGCCACTTGCAGGTGTTCGTGCTCGGTTCCATCGTTGTGGGTATCGCGGGCGCTATGCTTACCACGCTCGACGGGCAGCTAACGCCTGGCACTTACCAACCCTTGCGCTTCACCTTCCTCATCTGGGTTATGGTGATCTTGGGTGGGTCAGGCAACAACTGGGGTGCGGTCCTTGGCGGGTTTGTGGTCTGGTTCTTTTGGATCCAAGCAGAGCCAATCGGCCTGTGGCTGATGGACACAATCACAATGGGAATGGCCGACGATAATGGCCTGCGCAAACACCTGTTGGAAAGTGCCGCCCATATGCGTCTGATGACGATGGGCATCATCCTGTTGGTCGTTCTGCGCTTTAGCCCGCGCGGCCTAATCCCCGAAAAGTAAAAATGTTCGCGACAAAGTCTGTCGCGAACCGCATTGCTAAAGGCGAAAATCAGGGGCAGCTTGGCACAAAGCAATTGGGTCAGGAATCACTCTATGAAAACCACCACTCGCGTATGTGTCATCGGCGGCGGCGTTGTCGGCTGTTCAGTTCTGTATCACCTCACTAAACTCGGCTGGTCGGACGTGATGCTGGTCGAACGCTCCGAACTTACATCGGGATCTACGTGGCATGCAGCGGGCGGATTTCACACACTAAACGGCGATACGAATATGGCTGCTCTTCAGGGCTATACCATTCGTTTGTACAAAGAACTCGAAGAACTGACAGGCATGTCGTGCGGTCTGCACCACGTTGGCGGCGTCACGCTGGCCGATACCCAAGAGCGCATGGATATGTTCCTCGCTGAACGGGCCAAGCACCGTTACATGGGGCTAGAAACCGAAATTGTTGGCCCTGAAGAGATCGCCAAGATCGCACCCGTCACCAACATCGAAGGAATCATTGGCGGATTGTACGACCCGCTTGATGGGCATCTTGATCCATCTGGCACAACGCACGCCTACGCAAAGGCCGCGCGCATGGGTGGCGCCACGATTGAAACCCATTGCATGGTGCAAGAAACCAATCAACGCCCAGACGGCACGTGGGATGTGGTCACGAACAAAGGCACAATCCACGTCGAACACATCGTCAACGCGGGCGGTCTTTGGGCACGCGAAGTTGGCGCAATGGCAGGCGTTTACATGCCGCTACACCCGATGGAACACCAATATCTTGTGACCGAAAACATCCCTATGATCGAAGAAATGATCGACAGCGGGATCGAACATCCACACGTCATGGACCCCGCTGGCGAAAGCTATCTACGCCAAGAAGCACGCGGTCTGTGCATCGGATTTTACGAACAAACCTGCCGTCCGTGGGCGGTTGATGGCACCAGCTGGGATTTCGGCCACGAACTGTTGCCAGATGATTTCGACAAAATCGAAGCCAGCGTCGATTTCGCCTACAAACGCTTTCCCGTCTTGGAAACCGCAGGCGTAAAAAACGTCATCCACGGCCCGTTTACATTTGCACCTGACGGCAATCCGCTTGTAGGCCCGATCCCTGGCATGCGAAATTACTGGTCCGCGTGTGGCGTTATGGCGGGCTTTTCCCAAGGCGGCGGCGTCGGACTAATGCTCGCGCAATGGATGATCGAGGGCGAAACCGAACGCGATGTATTTGCCATGGACGTTGCGCGTTTTGGCGACTGGATTACGCCCGGCTACACACGCCCAAAGGTGATCGAAAACTATCAAAAACGGTTTTCAGTATCGCACCCAAACGAAGAACTCCCCGCCTGTCGCCCGTTCCAAACCACGCCAGCCTATAATATTTGGGATGAACAAAACGCCGTTTTCGGCGCGCAATTCGGTATCGAAGCCGTAAACTATTTCGCGCTCGACGGCGAACCGCGTTTCGAAACACCGTCTTTCCGCCGATCAAACGCATGGGATGCAACCGCCCAAGAAGTAAGCGCCGTACGCTCCGCAGTTGGCATTAACGAGATCCACAATTTCGGCAAATACTTTGTCACTGGAGCAGACGCACGCGGTTGGCTTGACCGCATCATGGCGGGCCGTATCCCAAAACAGGGCCGCATTTCCCTCACCCCAATGCTCAGCGTCAAAGGCAAGCTGCTGGGCGATTTCACCGTTACTTGTCTGTCTGAAACCAAATTCCAGTTGACCGCCAGTTTCGGGATGCAAGCAATCCACATGCGCTGGTTCTTGCAGCAACTCGATGGTGACGTGCAGATCGAAAACGTCTCAACCAAACGCATCGGTTTCCAAATTGCGGGGCCAAATGCGCGTGAACTTTTATCCCGTTGCACCCACGCCGATGTGTCTGGCGAAGCGTTCAAATTCATGGACGCAAAATCCCTGTCCGTGGGCATGTGCGACGCGCTTGTCCAAAGGGTCAGCTACACTGGCGACCTTGGGTACGAAATTTATGTGGACGCCGAAAACCAACGCGCACTTTACAAAACGCTGGCAGACGCGGGCCAAGACCTTGGCCTGCGCCCGTTCGGAATGCGCGCCATGATGTCCCTGCGTTTGGACCGTTTCTTTGGGTCATGGAACGCCGAATTTTCGCCCGATTACACGCCAGCAGAAACCGGCATGGACCGCTTTATCAGCTACAATAAACCTGTTGAATTCATCGGTCGCGCCGCAGCGGCAGCCGAAAAATCCAGCGGCCCTGCGCGGCAACTTTGCACGTTCGAGGTAGACGCAACCGACGCAGACGTCAGCGCCTATGAACCAATTTGGATCGACGGAGCTGTCGTCGGGTTTTGCACTTCAGGTGGCTATTCGCACTTTGCCCAAAAATCCATTGCCTTCGGGTTTGTCCCGACAGAAATGATCACAGAGGGGCTCGAAGTTGAAATCGAAATCCTTGGGAAAATGTGCAAAGCAAAGCGCGTAACGCAGCACCTGTTTGATCCAGAAATGAAACGAATGCGGGGCTAAACCGCAACAATATGGCCAGTCTTCGGATCGGCCTTTCCGTTCGCAAGGGCGGCGTAAGGTTTCATCGCCGCTTCCAGCCCAGCATGGGTTTCCAGCGTCAACCAGTGGGCGGCGTCTTGCACAATCATCTGCGTCGCTTCGCCAATTTTTTGCTCAATCACACCTTTGCCCCAGTCCTTTTTGCGCTTTTCGATCTGGCTCGGCGCAAAGAAAAATTCTGGCTTTGGCCCCGCGACTTCGGCTTGGGGCGCGAACTGATCCCAGTGGGAAATCCCAACGGCGGATGAATGATTTAAATGCCCGTCCAGCCGCGCATGAAGCCGCTTCTTAACATCGCCATTCCCCGCCATATCCACGTAAACCGACGCAACTTGATCCAGCGCTTCGACCTCGTCGTAGGGTACGACCTGATCGCAGAACCCCAATTCACGCACGAAATCAGCATTGCAAGCACCAGTCAGCCCAACAACTTTAAACGAGCGATCCGCATGTTTCGCCAAAAATGCCGTTAACCCCAAACCTGTTTTGGATGACGCCGACCCGATGACGATTTGCTTGGCGTTGAACCAATCATTGTCCATCAGCCAATCATACAAAAGATACGACGTGGCGATCAGCGGCTGCATCAATGCTTGATACGCGTCGCTATCTTTGGGGGCGGATGACGCGCGCGAATAGATGTTGTAAACCGCAGGCAAATCAACGCGGTGCGCTGCCACATCGCGCACTGCATTTCCACCATGCGCCACGGGTTCCATCACCAATTCAGATGCCAGCGGGTAAAATCCGTAGTACCGTTCCCCAACCGAAACCACGTTGGACGCAGATTCAACAACCTCTGCATATCCCCAGACCGGAACCAAACCCCAATCCTGTTCTGCGGTTGGGAAAAACCTCCAATAGCCGATCGCAAACCCTGATGCCGCGTAGGTCACGTTGTTCGCAGTTAGCGCAAATCGTTCGATCCGCAAACGTGCCTGCCCTGTGGACAGCGATGCCGCCGGCACCGTTACGATCTTTTGATCCGTGATTTTATGGTGATGTGTTAGCAGCTGCGTGACGTCGGGCATCGGGAGGGCTCCTTTTCAGATGCCCCACCCTGCCACACGGCGCCAAACTGTGCCATCGCGTCAAAAGCGTTTCGCTGCATCAGCTTTTCTGTGTCTTCAGCTTGGTCACTTTGGCTGTGCTTTTTGACGCGCCGTTGTGCGTGTCGATAAACGCCAGAACAGCAGGGCGAATGTCATTGCGCCACGCGCTGCCGCTGAAAATACCGTAGTGGCCAGCTTTTTCAGCCACGAAATGTTCTTTCATGCTGTCAGGCAGGTTTGGCATCAGATCGAGCGCTGCCAAACATTGACCAGGTGCAGAAATATCATCGCGCCCGCCTTCAATGATTTTAACGGCAGTTTTTGTGATCTTGGAAATGTCGATCTTTTTGCCATCAACCGTGAACGCGTTGCGCGCCACATCGCGGTTTTTGAAAACCCGCTCGACGGTGCTCAGATAGAACTCCGCAGGCATATCCATCACGGCCAGATATTCGTCGTAGAATTTGTTGTGGCGATCCAGATCGGCTGCTTCGCCCCGTGCCACGGCGCCAATTTGATCTGTAAACGCTTTTGCGTGTGTTTTTGGGTTCATCGCCATAAACGATGCCAATTGCGTCGAGCCGGGGTAAACCTTGCGGCCAACACCCGGGAAAGCAAAGCCAACGGGCGTGATCACAGAATGCTCCAATTGGCCCATCGTAACGCGGTTGCCAAAATCGGTCACTTCGGTCGGGTTGGCATCGGGATCAACAGGGCCACCGATCAAAGTAAGCGTGCGCGGATTTGGCGTTTTTTCGTCCTCAGCCAACATCGCAGTCGCGACAAGCGTAAGGGGAACAGGCTGACACACGGCAATCACGTGCACGTCTTCGCCCAGGTGTTTCATGAACTGCACAAGGTATTTGGTGTAATCTTCAACGTCGAATTTACCCGCAGACATCGAAATATCGCGCGCGTTCTTCCACTCGGTTACGTAAACGTCACAGTTTGGTAAAAGGCTGACAACCGTTTTGCGGCACAGCGTGGCATAGTGGCCAGACATGGGCGCAACCAGCAAAACCTTGCGCGTCACAGGGCGATTGCGTTGCGCCGCAAAGTGGATCAAGTCGCAAAACGGCAACTCCAGATCAATCTTCTTTGTCACGGGATAATCTTGATCCTTAGAGACAACGCTCTCGATGCCCCAGCTTGGCTTTGTCGCGATTTTTTCGAACGTGCGTTCAGTCACCTCGCCCCACGCTGCAAACAGCGATGGGAACGGGCTCATCGACATTGAAAATGCAGGGTTGCTCCAAAATGCTTTGGTCGTTGCACCGATCCAGGCATTCGATTGGCGGATGCTTTCATTCATGTCGTAAACAGTCATACCATTCGCCTTTTTATGTCTTACCCGTGCACTCTTGCGCAAACGTCGATATAATTACCAGAGTAAAGCTTAACAATGCTGGAACACAAATGATTGACCCTAAGTCACCTGACCAAGAAGTTCTGGAGAAAAACCTCTCTAAGATCAACGACTTGAATCAACGCATGGTGGCCGCAATGTCGGATCGCAAATCCCAAAGCCCTGCCTTGGAAAGCCCAGATTACCAGTTTTACGCCAAAGCAGCGGCCGCATATTTTGCCGAGATGATCAGCGATCCAACCCGAATTATCGAAGCACAGGTCGGATATTGGACCCAAAGCCTTAAGAATTGGTCAGAAATTCAGCAGCAAATTGCCGCAGGTGAAACCGATGTTGATCCAGAGCCGTCAACGGACAAACGATTTAAGAACGCAAATTGGGACACGAACCCCTATTTCAAGTTGATCAAACAACAGTATCTTCTGTCCTCCCAGACCATCGAAGCCGTCACAAAAGACATGACCCACCTGCCCGACCGCGAGCAGCAAAAAGTTAATTTCTTTGCCAAACAGATTGTCGATATGTTTGCGCCGACCAATTTTTTGGCCTCGAATCCCGATGCGTTGGAAAAAGCAATTGAAACAAATGGCCAGTCTTTGGTCGACGGATTGGAAAACTTCGTCGCCGATTTAGAAAGCAATCAACAAGGTATCGCGGTGCGTTTGGCCGACCCGGATGCCTTTGAAGTGGGCAAAGACATTGCAACATCCCAAGGCTCCGTGGTGTTTCAAAATCGGATGTTTCAGCTGATCCAGTACAAACCGAGCACGCCGAACGTCTATAAAAAACCACTTTTGATCACGCCGCCTTGGATCAACAGATTCTACATCCTCGATCTGCGCCCTGAAAACAGCCTGATCAAATATTGCGTTGATCAGGGGCACACTGTTTTTGTTATTTCTTGGGCCAACCCAGATGCGGATTACGCAGATTGCGGCTTTGACACCTACCTCGAAGAAGGCCTGCTTACGGCCATCGACACGGTTCTTGAAATCACCAAAGAAAAATCCGTGAATGTGGCGGGTTACTGTATCGGCGGCACACTTTTGGCCTGCGCCGCGGCTTACCTTACCGAAATCGGTGAGGAGCAGAAAATCAACAAAGCGACCTTCCTGACCACCATGACCGATTTTCGTGAGCCTGGTGAGTTGGGTAATTTCCTTGAGCCAGGGTTCCTCAAAGGGATCGAAGCGCAAGTGGCTAAAACGGGCTACCTCGAAAGCTATTTCATGTCACGCACCTTTAGCTATCTGCGCGCCAAAGATCTGGTTTATGCCCCCGCCGTGCGCTCCTACATGATGGGCGAGGCCCCGCCTGCGTTTGATCTGTTGCAATGGAATGCCGACAGCACCAACCTGCCAGGCCGCATGGCTGTTGAATACCTCGCGAAACTTTACGTCGATAACGAGCTGTTCAAAGGCGAGTTTGAATTGCTCGGCAAAAAGCTGCGTTTGGCGGCGATTGAAACCCCCATTTTCGCGGTTTCAACCGTTCAGGATCACATCGCACCGTGGCAAAGCACGTTTCGCGGCCTTGCCAAAGTGCGTGGCGAGCGGACGTTTCTGCTGTCTGAAAGCGGTCACATCGCGGGGATCGTCAACCCCGCATCCAAAAACAAATACGGCCACTGGTTTAACGACGAACCGCCCCGCGATCCTGAATTCTGGCTGGAAAATGCAGAATTCATCAAGGAAAGCTGGTGGCATAAATGGTCCGCTTGGTTGGCATCAAGCGAAGAAATGTCCGTCAAAGCCCGCAAAATTGGCAGCAAAGCCAATCCTGCAATCGAACCCGCCCCTGGAAGTTATGTATTAAAACCGGGTATTTAGAATAATTATTCTGCGTTGCAGCATTTTTTTCTTGCAATGCCGCAACGCAGCATTTAGATCTCTGTTCATCAGGAGCAATCTTGCTCCTACCGAAATTCATGATCAGAGGATCTACAAAATGGCTAATCAAGACTTCGACTTCGCAAAAGCAACTGAAGAGTTCTTTGGCGCCTTCAAAATGGACACAAACATGTTCGACGATGCATCTAAAAATGCTTCTGAATTCAGCGTAAAATTGGGCAAGATTGCTTTGGCAGCTGCGAAGAAAAACGCAGAACTGACAAACGCATGGACAGCCGAAACACTGAAAGCCGTTGAAGCAACGAACAAAATCCAAAAAGATCCGTCGGCTTACGCAACAATTGCTTCTGAATTGGCTTCTGCACACGCACAAGCAATGCCAGAAAAACTGTCTGCTTACGCAGAAGTTGCAAAAGCTGCTCAATTGGAAGCTGTTGAATTGTTCGTAGCTGCTGGCAAAGACGTTCAAGCCGAAGTTGTTGCTGCGACAAAAGACGTTACTGCAAAAGCAAAAGCTGCTTAAGCAATCTAAATTTGGTTTTCGTCCTCCCCGAAAACCATTGAATACTGGGGTGCCTTTTACAGGCGCCCCTTTTTCGTTTCTGGCTTTTCCCTTTGTACGCACAAAAAATTACGCTACGGTGCAGCATTGCTTGCAGATTAGGGATAAAATGGCCGATCCAATCTTGATAAACCGCTACGCCAGTCGTCGCTTGTACAACACGCAAACCAGCGAATACGTCACGCTCGATGAAATCTCTGAGCTGATCAAAAAGGGCAATAATGTCGAAATTCGCGACCGTAAATCGGGCGAAAATCTGACCCGCCAATTCCTGCTACAAATCATCACCGAACAAGAGAGCAAGGGCGAAAATGTTCTTCCCGTCAATGTGTTAACGGGCCTCGTGCGATCCTACAGCACCGCTGCACAGGGTGTTCTGCCTGATTTTCTTTCAAAATCATACGAGATGTTTTCCCAACAACAATCCACCATGATGGAAAAGATTCCAGGCATGGGTGCGACTGGAAACTGGCAAAAACAACAGGCCGATATGATGAAATCAATGATGGCTGCGTGGATGCCGCAAGTGCAAAATCCTGTCGCTGCAGCGCCGAAAGATGAACCAGAATCAGCCCCCGAAACCGAAGAATTATCAGCCGTAAAACAGCAATTGGCCGAACTGATGAAAAAAGTGGACGGTCTATAATATGAAATTGAACGTCTATCTTGCAGGTGAAATCCACTCCTCTTGGCGCGCAGAAATTATCACCGCTTGTCAGGCCCAAAACCTCGATATCGCCTTCACCGCACCCGTCACAGATCACGCCGCTTCGGATGATTGTGGCGTAGCAATCATGGGCGATGAGGCCAACAAATTCTGGCACGATAACAAGGGCGCAAACCTAAACTCCATGCGCACCCGCAAGGCGATCAAAGACGCAGATATCGTTGTTGTGCGCTTTGGCGAAAAATACAAACAATGGAACGCTGCATTTGATGCAGGCTATGCCCACGCGCTTGGAAAATCCGTGATTGTGCTGCAAATGGAAGAGCATAACCACGCTTTGAAAGAGGTAAACGCAGCTGCACAAGCGGTCTGTTATTCCTCCCAAGAAGTGGCGCAATGTCTGTCTTACATCTTGTCGGGAACGCTGCCATAAAATGCGCACTTTGCTGCAACGTGTGACCCAAGGCGCTGTTTCTGTTGATGGAATCGTCATCGGTGAAACAGGACCAGGCCTCGTGATCCTTGCTTGCGCGATGCAAGGCGATACCGCTGACAATGTTCATGCCACCACCAAAAAGATCGTAAACCTTCGCATTTTCAAAGGCGATGATAATCGCATGAACCGATCCTTGCTCGATACTGGCGGCAGTGCGTTGATTATCAGCCAATTCACCCTTGCCGCAGATACCTCGCGGGGAAATCGGCCCGGCTTTTCAGCCGCAGCACCACCAGATGAGGGCGAAAAACTGTATGATTTATTGTGCGAAACAGTGGCAAGTTACGGTGTAAAAGTGGGCAAAGGCCAATTTGGCGGCGATATGCAGGTTTCGCTCATCAACGATGGCCCCGTAACGATTTGGGTCGAAAAATAGCTCAAATATCCTCGTGCAAAACCCCTGCCGCCGCTAACGTCCGTCCCTCAAATTGCACCGCTTGGGCGCCGTAATTAAACCAAAACCGCTCTGTTCCCGTGGCGCGAACCCGCAATCCTTCGGGCAAATCCATCACGGCCACACCTGCATCGCCGCACAAATCACGCAAGATACGATCCGCCGCAGCGGCGTCTGGCCACCCAGCCAAATAGGAAACCGCGCCACTGCGCATCATCGCTGCGCGACCATCGCGCAAGGTTTCAACGACCACTGCGTCGCCTTCAATTTCTTCACGGTATCCGATAAACGCACCACCTTGCGCCAATTCCATCGGGCTATCTGCCTGCAGAGTTTCCACCAACGCCACGCTCACATCCAGCCCGTCAACAGCAGGCGGCAAGGGAATTGGGATCGCCATTTCCCCCGTTCGCGCCCCTGATCGCGGCCCCAGTAAAACGGGGATACCAGCCCCGACAAGCGCCGTTTTCAAATCAGCTTCCATCGTCATCAAACCCGCCGCGATAACCAGCTTTCGCCCCGAAAAATCTCGCTTGCTTGGCGGGATGATATCCACCGAAACACCCAATTTGCGCAACGCACGGTACAGATCAAACACCAGCCCGAAATAGCTAAGCCCCTGCCCTTGGGGCTGCGTTTCCCAAGCAAATTCAGCATCATAATCAAAAATCAACGCCACGGGCGCAGTGCTAATCACCACGTCAGGCGCTTCCTTTAATTCCCCAGCTACCGCAACAGCCTCGGCTATTGCAGGCGCATCAACACTGTCGGGCCGCAACAAACCTGCGTGCATTTGCTCCTGCGCAAATGGCGCTTGTCGCCAACGAAAATAGCACACCGCCTCGGCCCCATGCGCAAATGCTTCCCATGTCCACAATCGCACCATTCCAGCCAAGGGCGCAGGGTTGTAAGGTGCCCAATTCACAGGGCCCGGTTGCTGCTCCATCACCCACCAACGCCCATTCCCAACGGCGCGGTACAGATCATGATGAAACGCCTGAAAATCAGGATCCCCCTGGCGCATGTACGCCTTTTGATGATCTGCAGACGCACCAACGCGGTCTTCCAGAAATCCCAGCGGATAGCTGTCCCAAGTGGCGATATCCAAATCCGCGCCCACTTTGAAATGATCAAAATCCGTCACTCGCCCCATGTAATTATGCGACACAGGCGCGTTAGAATGGGTGCGAATAATATCGACCTGCCGCCGATTAAACGCCACAACTTGATCTGAGGAAAACCGTCGAAACGCCAGCATGTGCGCAGGGTTTGGTTCGGTCACGGTAAGGTTCGGCAAATCTAGCTGATCAAATTCGCTGTATTCCATCGACCAAAACACATTGCCCCAAGCCGCGTTCAGCGCGCCAGGTGATTGATACCGCTGCGCACACCAGTCCTGAAACGCGTTACGCGCCGCCTTAGAATAGCTGATCGTCGTGTCATGACAGCCGTATTCATTGTCCGTCTGCCACGCCGCAATTTTGTTGCCGTACCGCTTTGCCAACGCCTCCACGATGCGATCACATTCGTGCGCATATCCGCCGTGGCTAAAGCAATAATGCCGACGCGACCCAAACTTGCGCGGCTGCCCATCGGCATCAAGCGCCAACATATCTGGATGACGATCGAGCATCCAACGGGGTGGCGTCGCGGTGGGCGTGCCAAGTACAACCTGCAAACCTGCATCCGTCAGAACCGCAATTGCATCGTCCAACCAGCGCCACTCAAATCGGTCATATTCTGGTTCAATCTTGCTCCACGCGAACTCTCCGATCCGCACCCACGTTAGGCCCGCATCGACCATCCGCGCGGCATCTTTTTCCCACATTTCTTGGGGCCAATGTTCAGGATAATAGCAACATCCCAAGGTTCGTTTCATAAAATTACCTGATGTTCCGCTTGGCCTTGCACGCCCAAATCAATCGAAAACGTTTTGCCGTCATCCGCACCAATCAAACCATCGCGCGCCGAGGTTACAAACATCGTCCGCAAATCTACCCCGCCGAATGCAGGACAAGACGCCTGCACAGCTGAAATCTCAACCGCTTCAATAAATACCCCATCAGGCCCATATTTTGCAACGCGGTGCGCGCCCCACTGCGCGTTCCACAAACATCCATCACGATCCACAACGGAGCCATCTGGGTTCAACCCATCCGACGCCAAATCAACAAAAACCGCAGGCGAGCCTTCGGGCCACCCGTGCTGATCCAGCCCAACACACATAATCTGGCGTGTCGGTGTGTCCGTGAAATATGCCTTAGTTCCACACGGTGAAAAACAGATCGAATTGCAAATGGTGATCTCGCCAAATAGCTTGCGAACCTCGCCCCGATAATACCGATAAATCGCGCCAGCGGCGTGTTCGCCAGATTTCCCCATCGTGCCAATCCAGAATCCACCTTGGGGATCCGCGCGCCCATCATTGGACCGTGTGATCGCATTTTTAGCGTCTAAATCAACCACGTGTTTTTGCGATCCATCACGCAAATCAAACGTAAACAACGCGGTTTCATTGGCAATCAAAAGATGATCCTGATCGACCCAACCTGCCGCTGAAACATGTTCCCCAAAGGTCCATTCTTGCGCAACGGACATCAGCTTTTTGCCCAAAATATCGAACCAGAACAGCTCGTTTCGCACAGGATGCCACAACGGCCCTTCGCCAAGCACGCACTGTCGCGGATCGTAAATTGTGGCGTTCATTCAGCTACACCTGCATCATAGGCCGCGACAATTTCCGCAGCCTTAGCCGCAACAATTTGCGCCGTATCACCCGGTTTGTAAATCGCAGAGCCAATGCCAAAACCCGTCACGCCAACCGCAAACCAATCCTTAAAGTTCGCAGGCCCTGCACCCCCAACGGCATAGGTTTTTGTGCCATTTGGCAGCACCGCCAGCATCGCCTGCAACCCAGATGGCCCCACCAAACTTGCAGGAAAAAACTTTAACCCGTCTGCGCCTGTTCGCAGCGCACAAAACGCCTCGGTTGGGGTCAAAACACCGGGGAAAGATTGCATCCCCAGCGCCTTGGTTTTGGCAATCACATCCACGTTGCAATCGGGCGAAACAACCAGTGCGCCGCCAACATTTTGAACCCGCTGCACATCATCTGGCGCAAGCACAGTTCCCGCACCAATCAGCGCGTTGCCCCCATGCGCCACCGCCAGCTTTTCGATACTGTCAAACGCATTCGGGGAGTTCAGAGGAACCTCAATTTTATCAATCCCAGCGGCCCACAAAACATCGGCAATCGGAAGGATTTCGTCAGGCGTTACACCGCGCAGGATCGCAATAATCTCTCGTGTCATTGTATGCCTTTCATCGTTTCATACGCCGCGATTAGACCCACGCGCGTCATCGGTTGCGCATCAAACACCTGCGCTTGCAATCCTTGTAACGCCAAGGCTTTTGCGTAAACCGCGCCAACCTCAGCCGCACCAACGATGGCAAGGTTTTGCCCCAACCAATAAGGCCGCGTCGCCGCCAATTCCAACCCGATTAACATCCCCGACAAACGCGCGCGCGCGGCCTCAGCTGATTGCTCACCCAAAAGCGATGCCGCCCGCAAACCAAACAGTTTCGCCACGACGCCTTCAGGGCGTGAAATCGCCTCGCCTATCGCATTCTCAAATGCCGCATCATCCCAGCCCGCAACCGCAATAGAGTGTTTTAAAAGCGATTGTCGCGCCAGTAACGCATACATTTCTCCCGTCATAAACGTCTGAAACGAAACGATTTCCCCCGCACTGATATGCGCCCATTTGGAATGGGTGCCAGGCATGACGAGCACGCCGTCAAACTCTGGCTGATCACGTAAAAAACCGGCAATTTGCGTTTCTTCGCCGCGCATCACATCGGGCTGTGCGACCTGTTTCATGCCCGGTAAAATCCGCACTTCAATACGCGGGTCATTCGATTTTACAGGCGTCGCCGCGACTCCGTTTGGCGGCGCGTTTGGCACCCCAACATAATCGGCCTCAATCCACCCCTGTTTGGCCCCAACCATGCCACAGCAAATCACTGGGGTCACACGATCGTACATCAAAAACTCTTCGATCAAGCCCAGCAGAACGTCTTCAAATTGGGTGGGATTAAGCCCGCCCATGCCTTGATCCGATGATCTTTCCGCCAGCAAATCATTGCCCGCATCCATCGCCCAAATCCGCAGGTTCGACGTGCCCCAATCTACTGCAATCCATGCCACACGCTCTGCAATGCTCATCCCGTTACCACCACGCCGCCGTCCACAACCAACGCCTGCCCCGTCATCATGCGGCTGGCTTTGCTGGCCAAGAACAACGTCGCATCAACAATGTCATCTTCTACCAAATGTTCCTTCAAACACTGGCGGTCCAAATGCGCCGTAAGGCTCTCTGGTGTCGCCCACATATCTTTCTGTTTCGGCGTCAAAACCCAGCCCGGCATCAGCGCGTTCACGCGAATATTATCTGGCCCCAATTCGCGCGCCAATCCACGGGTTAACCCAGTAATTCCCGCCTTTGCCGCTACGTATCCAGGATAGCCTTCATTCCCCATCATGTAGGACACAGACGAGAAGTTGATAATCGCACCGCCGCCCGCAGCTTTCATGCCCTGAGCAGCCGCTTGCGCGCTAAACACATGGGGTTTCAGGTTCACCGCCTGCGCCAAATCCCAGCTTTCCGACGTGATATCATCCAACGTATGACGCGCATCATTGGCCGCATTGTTTACCACAACCGTGATGTCCCCATGCGCCTCTGCCGCCTGCGCCATGGCCGATTGCAAGGCGGCAACATCGATAATATCGCACTGAATAAACAGTGGCGCGACCCCGTGTTTCGCTTTCATATCAGCCACGAAATCCGACGCATCCGATCGCTGCACAAACGCAACTTTGCACCCCTGCGCAAGGAATCCATCGCTCAGCGCCGCGCCAATACCAGCGCCACCGCCCGTGATGAAAACCGACTGCCCAACTAAATCGTGAAAAGTTACATTCTTGCTCATGCTGCATTCCTTTTGCGCGCAAATTCTGGCAACCATTCCCCGTGCGCTACCAGCAGATCATCGACCATCGCGCGAATTTGGCGCAAATCCAGTTCCGCGGCCGTATGCGGGTCCATCATGGCCGCATGATAAATGTGTTCAACATTTTCATCCACCAGCGTCCGCACAACCAGTTCTTGCACGTTGATTTGGGTGCGCATCAGCGCCACCAACTGGGGTGGAATATCGCTGATCACGCTTGGTTGAACACCATTTTGATCCACCAAACACGGCACCTCGACCGCCGCGCCCATCGGCAATTGCGGCGCCTGCCCGGTGTTCGCCAAATTGCCGTAAATCACGTACGGCGTGTTGGTTACGACCGCGTTCATTATCTCTGCGGCAAACTCGTGGCTTTTTTCCACAGGGATTTGCGCTTGCTGATCAAGCGCCGCCGCTTGCGTCGCCCAATCGGCCATCTGCTCTTCACAACGGGTTGGATATTCATCCAACGGGATCGCGAAATCACGGATCAAATCGGCGCGCCCTTCTTTGATAAACCACGGCACGTATTCTGCCAAATGTTCGCTGCTTTCTGTGCAAAAATAGCCCATCTGATCCATCACCTCGTAGCGCACTTTGTTTGCACAACGCGGCATCAACAACGGTGGTTTTGGCAATGCACCGGAACGGTATCCATCCCGTAAACGCGGATACAACGATTGCCCTTTATGCGCCAAGTCGAGGAAAAACGCGACGTGGTTTACACCCGCAACACGGTACTCGATTTCTGATTTCGGCAGATCCAAATCATGCGCCAATTCCTCGACCGTGTTCTGCACCGAATGGCACAAACCAACCTGCTTTAGCTTTGGAAACTGCTCTGCCAATGCCCAAGTGTTAATCGCCATCGGGTTCACGTATTGCAGCAGTAACGCATCAGGGCAAACTTGCGCCATGTCGGCTGCGACCTGCCACAAATGGGGAACGGTGCGCAGCCCACGCATGATCCCGCCAACGCCCAGCGT
The DNA here is from genome assembly GCA_037625035.1 of Amylibacter sp. Lineage (GTDB taxonomy): Bacteria > Pseudomonadota > Alphaproteobacteria > Rhodobacterales > Rhodobacteraceae > Amylibacter. Next base: position 156 of record JASJIO010000072.1, on the reverse strand, counting down.
GTCGGCAATTGTCTGGCGCAATCCATAGGCTTTGGGGATTTCAAAATCTGTCACAGTGCACGGTTCGTACCCGCCGATCTGAAACGCCGTCACCACGAAATCCGCACCATCCAAGGCCGCGCGTTGGTTCATCGTCGCCGAAACGGTCGCGCCCGC
>JASJIO010000071.1:0-4626 GCA_037625035.1 Amylibacter sp. | reverse complement strand
ACCATGATAGCTTCGCCCGTGGCGACGAGTTTTTCTGAACTGTCTTTGATTGCAAATAATTCTGCGCGGGCAAAGCACTGGGTTTTTCCGAGTTTAATAAGTTTGGCACGCGCGATGAAGCGTTCGCCAACGGCTGGACGCAGACAGCTTACCGAGAAATGAGAGGTTAGCACGAGGCCAACTTGTGTGACGGCGGCGAAACCGCAGGCAGTATCAAGCAAACCGCCGACCATTCCTGCGTGCAGAAAACCCGAATATTGCCCGAAATCCTTGCGCCAATCAATTGCGATTTCGGCTGACCCTGGCGCTGCAGAGATGATTTCCAGACCCGCCCAAGTGTTAAATTGGGCAAGTTTGTTGATGTTTTGAAGGGTAGTAACAGGATCGGGTTTGTGGGGCATTTCAACATCCTTGGTTAAGATGCTGAAATGATACCGCTGGCCGATGGAACGAGAAGGACGTCGTTACGTCGTGAATGTGTGACGGCGCGTTTGACGCAGTGTCACCATCTTTAGCTCTTAACCAAAAGCATCAGGCTCGGAGGCTTTGCGCTCTGCGATATAGGCCTTGAGCGCCTCGTCTACGGCGGGATCGATAGCAGGTTGAACATATTCCCCCAACATGCGCGTCACTTTTTTATTGGCCAGTGTCATGGTGTCTTTGGAGCCGTCATCCTGCCAAGTTTCAAACGGTTTGTAATCGAGCACGCCTGATTTCCAGAAACTCTCTTTGAAATTGGCTTGGGTGTGTTCGCAACCAAGATAGTGACCGCCAGGGCCAACTTCGCGGATTGCGCCCATTGCTTGGCCGTTTTCAGAAATATCTACGCCTTCGGCGATGGAATGCAGCACGCCAAGTTGATCGGCGTCCATGACGAATTTTTCGAAAGACGTAACGAGGCCACCTTCTAGCCAACCCGCTGCGTGCAGGCAGAAGTTAACACCGCCTAGAAGGGCTGCGTTAAGGGTGTTGGATGTTTCATAGGCCGCCTGTGCGTCTGGGAGTTTGGAACCGCAAAGTGCGCCACCAGAACGGAATGGCAAATTGAGGCGACGTGCGAGTTGCCCTGCCCCATAAAGTATTTTTGACGCTTCGGGTGTGCCGAATGTCGGCGCGCCAGAGTTCATATCGATGCTGGTCACAAATGCGCCCATGATGACGGGTGCGCCGGGGTTACACAGTTGGTTGTAGGCAACCCCTGCGAGGGCTTCGGCGAGGACTTGCGTGAGTGTGCCAGCAACAGAAACCGGTGCCATTGCGCCGCCAACAATAAAGGGGGAAACGATACAGGCTTGGTTTTTTTTGGCGTAAACTTCCATCGCGCCCATCATAATATCGTCGAATGTCAGCGGGCTGTTGATGTTGATGAGCGAGGTCATCACAGTTTTATTCGCGATGCTTTCACCAAACAGAATTTCGGACATGTTTACCGAATCCTGTGCGCGTTCTGGTGCGGTGACCGACCCCATGTAAGGTTTATCAGACAGAGTCATGTGCGCATAAAGCATATCGAGGTGGCGTTTATTCACGGCCACATCTGTTGGTTCGCAAACCGTGCCGCCAGAGTGGTGCATCCATTTGGACATGTAGATAAGTTTCACCATCTTTTGGAAATCATCCATCGTGGCGTAGCGTCGACCACCCTGCATGTCGCGCACGAATGGAGGGCCGTAAACAGGCGCAAGCACCATAGAGTTGCCACCCACACGCACATTGCGTTCAGGATTGCGGGCGTGTTGAATATATTCGGATGGGGCAGTTTTGATCAATTCGCGTGCAAGGCCGCGTGGAATGCGGACCCGTTCACCGTCGATTTCCGCGCCAGCGTCTTCCCAGCGTTTTAGGGCTGTTGGGTTATCGAGGAAGTTCACACCGATTTCAGCCAAAATCGTTTCGGCATTGGTTTCGATGATCTGCATCGCTTCTTCGGTCAGAATTTCGAAGTTGGGGATGTTGCGTTCGATGTATTTGGATACTTCGAGGCGAACAGCGGTTCGTTCTGCGCGACGGGCGGCACCACCACCTGATCCACGGGAACGGCGACGGGGGGCTGCGGTTTCTTCTGACATGGAATTATTCCTTCGTTCGGACGCATAGATCACTGGTTAGGCAACATTTACCCTTTTTATAAACGCTGTGCGGTGCGAAATCGTCGCTTGTGAGCAACAAACGACATTGCGTGTCGTTTTGTGTTCCAACTCGGGGCAATCGGGGGAAATAAGATTAGGATTGAAGTGTTTTGAAATCGTCTGGCGACAATCGTTCCACGCCGTTTGCATAGTTCAGAGCGTTCAGGTGGTAAAACTTGGCGTTCATCAGGTTTGCCACCGAATTATCACGGGTTTTTATGAGTTTTGCAGGGCTGCCCGCGATGATGCTGTTTTTGGGAAAGACAGACCCTTCGGTGACGATGGAATGGCCAGCAACGATGGAATTGGAGCCGACTTTCGCGCCGTCCATGATTGTAGCGCCGATACCGATTAAAACTCGATCACCAAGCGTGCAGCCGTGCAAGACAACGCGGTGGGTGATGGAGCAGTCTTCGCCCACAATCGTTGGGCTGGAGTAGCCAACATGGATTATTACGTGATCTTGGATGTTGGTGCGCGCACCGATTACGATTTCGTGCATTTCGGCTCGGGTCACGACATAGGGCCAGATAGATACGCCCTGCCCGATCGTGACTTTGCCGTGCAGCAATGCCGTTTCGTGGATGAAGGCGGGATCATTGAGCGTGACGTCTGGGCCGATGTGGGGCATGGGAAAACTCCTTTTCGGCATCTTTGGCGGATGAAACACCCAGTGCAAGGGTGCCGTTGCGCCAAACGGGCCTTGCGATTCTAGACGTCGTTTATTATTGCCCAACCATGACAGATACATCCAACGCCCCCGCTTTAGACGCAATTCATGAACGCCTGCTGATCATTGATTTTGGCAGCCAAGTCACGCAGCTGATTGCGCGCCGTTTGCGCGAACTGAATGTGTATTGCGAAATCCATCCTTATCAAGTGGTTACGGATGCTTTTTTAGCTAAGTTCGCACCCAAGGCGGTGATTTTATCAGGTGGCCCTGACAGTGTGACCCGCGAAGGCAGCCCGCGCCTGCCCGAAGGTCTGTGGTCCGCAGGATTGCCCGTTCTGGGGATTTGTTACGGCCAGCAAGTAATGATGCAGCAACTTGGCGGCATGGTTGAGGGTGGAAAAATTTCAGGTGGCGGCGGAACGGCTGAATTTGGCCGCGCATTCGTGAAACCTGCGGGTCAGGTTGATCTGTTGAACGGTTGGTTCAGCGATGGCGACGAACAAGTTTGGATGTCACACGGCGATCACGTCAGCAAACTGGCACCCGGATTTGATGTGTATGGCACATCGCCAAATGCACCCTTTGCGATAACCGCAGATTTAAATCGTAATTTTTACGCGGTTCAGTTCCATCCAGAAGTTCACCACACGCCAAAAGGCGCGATGTTGTACGAGAATTTCATCAAAATAGCCGGATTTACGGGCGATTGGACGATGGGTGCGTACCGCGAGCAAGCGATTGCAGCGATCCGCGAGCAGGTTGGCGATTCCAAGGTGATTTGCGGCTTGTCTGGCGGCGTTGATAGTTCGGTTGCGGCGGTGTTGCTGTACGAAGCCATTGGCGAGCAGTTGACCTGTGTGTTTGTGGACCACGGATTGTTGCGACAGGGCGAGGCCGAAGAAGTGGTCACGATGTTCCGCGACAACTACAAAATGCCATTGATCCATGCGGATGAGCAGGAGTTGTTCCTTGGTGAGTTGGACGGGCAATCTGATCCTGAAACCAAACGTAAGATTATTGGCAAGCTGTTCATCGATGTGTTCCAAAAACATGCGACGGCTGTTGGGGATGCTAAATTCTTGGCGCAAGGCACGTTATACCCTGATGTGATTGAAAGCGTTTCGTTTTCTGGCGGGCCGTCTGTGACGATCAAAAGCCATCACAATGTAGGTGGGTTGCCCGAAAAGATGGGTTTGAAACTGGTCGAACCGCTGCGCGAGTTGTTCAAAGACGAAGTGCGGGCGCTGGGTCGTGAATTGGGATTGCCTGAGAGTTTCATTGGACGGCATCCGTTCCCTGGACCCGGTTTGGCGATCCGCTGTCCTGGTGAAATTACAATTCCAAAACTAGAAATTCTGCGCAAAGCGGATGCCGTTTACATTGATCAAATCCGCAAACACGGATTGTACGATGAAATTTGGCAAGCATTTGTGGCCATTCTGCCTGTAAAAACAGTTGGAGTGATGGGCGATGGGCGTACCTATGATTTTGCCTGCGCTTTACGCGCTGTAACATCGGTGGATGGCATGACTGCGGATTATTATCACTTCACCCATGAATTTCTGGGCGAAACGGCAACGCGGATCATCAACGAGGTCGAGGGCATCAATCGTGTGACCTACGACATCACCAGTAAGCCCCCCGGAACGATTGAGTGGGAGTAGTTATTTAAGTATAAGTCATTGATATAGTTTTATTAATTACTTACACAGTGTAACCCGTCACGCCCTTTGAGACAGAGCATCAGTTTTGCTTAGCGAGAGTTTTCGGTTCATCGTAATCCTTGAAAGGATACGAGATGAGAACGAAGACAGGGCCGAATGG
>JASJIO010000070.1:0-9093 GCA_037625035.1 Amylibacter sp. | reverse complement strand
ACAGTCTGTCTATTGGATCAAGGATGAGGTCGCCTGAACGCGTAATGCCAAGTTTGGGAAGTTGCCATGACGCCAATTAGATTGTTATTGTCTGAGCCTTTGTTCTCACTAGTCTAAGCGTGGGACCACTATTTCCCGTGGGAACTTTTGCTCCGCCCTCGTTATCGACCAACAAATCCAAGACCCAATTTTCAATTGGCACATCAGCGAAGCTGAAAAGATTTAGTTTGCGTGTTTTCCTAATTGTTAGCTCAGTAAAACTCAAAGCTCATAACAGAAATATCAGCGGTGAAGTCCTTACCATATGCAACTATACCGATAGTTTCGATCGTATCTTGGTTCATGGAGGTTCGCAGCAATGATGCTGATTTTACAAAGGATTCAAATGGAAGTTTCACTTCCGTCCAAGAGCTATTTGCTTTGAAACCCTGTTGATAATAATGCCAAGGTAGGTGAGTGCTAGAATTTCTGATGTGCAAATAATATTGTTCTCCATTACCTTTAACTTTTAGTTTTATACCTGTTTTGCCCTCTGCCAACTCCCAAGGTCCTGATGACCTTACCTGTATAAAGCCTCCATTATTCTCAGTAGATACTTCACCTGTTAGCCGTATGACTTTATCGACCCCAATGCTTTCAATTTTAGCAGTGCCTTCAGACACACCACCCATCACGGTGTCTGCTAAATAGGACCACTGGCCCGTTTGGATAATGTTTTCAGCCATTGCACTGCCACTCGCAGACGCCAGAACAAAAACACTAACCAATAAAGACTTTAATGTTCTCTTGATGATCATCTTCACATTCCATTTATTACTACAATATAATGAGAATACGTTGCCAATCTCTATTTAGATCAATCAAATAAAGATTGCCAAACATGACTGTCTAACGAATCCAAAACAGGAGCATTTAAAACTTGGTTGCTGATTTCTGGTGTCGGAGGTGATAACACGTATGTGATCAGCTAGATCAGCCTGAACGAGCCTCAGCGATGCTGCCGCTAGTTTAGACCAGTTTACGTGGTTGATTGCGTCTCGAAGCCCTTTGAGGGCTAGACCATCAGAGTAGTTACCGAAGGTCTGCCCTTCGATTTCATGACCCATGAGTCTGGCAACTACAGTCACAGGTATCGTTGCGTTTTCTAGCTGATGGTTAGTGATTGTTTCGTGGGACGTGTTTTTGCGCGATCCGTTGGTATTTTGGGGCATCTCGCAAGGTCATGCCTTCGGAAAATGGTCCCGTCAATTCCCGGAAATATTGCTGCCATGGGGATTGACTTTCTGGAGATGAGTAACCGCCTGCGGCCTCAAGTGTTGTACGGCGCGCTGCGATTTCTGTGTCGTCCACGATCATATTTACGGTGCAGGCATTTAAATCAATACGCACACGGTCGCCGTTTTGAAGGATCGCGAGGTTGCCACCTGCGGCAGCTTCGGGAGAGGCGTTCAGAATTGACGGTGAACCAGAGGTGCCAGATTGACGTCCATCACCGATACAGGGCAGGGATGTGATGCCCCTTTTAAGCAGATAACTGGGTGCGCGCATGTTCACGACTTCTGCGCCGCCAGGGTATCCAAGTGGGCCAGCGCCGCGCATGAAAAGCATCGAGTTTTCAGTGATGTTCAGTGATGGGTCATCGATCATTTTGTGAAAGTGCTCTGGGCCATCAAAAACGATGGCTGACCCTTCGACGGCATTCAGGTCATCTGGGGAGATGAGGTAGCGATTGCGAAATTCCTCTGAGATTACGGAGGTCTTCATAATGGCACTGTCAAAGATATTGCCCGTTAGGTTGATAAAACCCGCTTCTGGCAACATAGGCGTGGAGACTGGCCAAATTACGTCAGTATTTTCGATTTCGACGGACGCGCAGTTTTCTGCCATTGTGCGACCATTCGCGGTGACAACATCTGGGTGGGGCAGTAAGCCAGCACGGATCAACTCGCCAGTGACAGCAGGCACGCCGCCCGCGCGGTGGTAATCTTCGCCCAAGTATTCACCAGCCGGCTGCAAGTTCACCATCAGCGGTATTTTATGGCCGTTGTCCTGCCAGTCTTGGTTGTCGAGCGGCACACCCAAATGGCGCGCAATTGCGTTTAGGTGGATCGGAGCATTGGTTGATCCGCCAATTGCGGAATTGATCACAATGGCGTTCTCGAAGGCTTCACGGGTCATAATATCAGATGGTTTTTGATCATCCCAAACCATATCAACGATGCGACGCCCTGTTTGATAGGCCATTTGGCCCCGTTCGCGGTATGGGGCTGGAATTGCGGCGGAACCAGGCAGTTGCATTCCGAGGGCTTCGGCCAATGAATTCATCGTGCTGGCCGTACCCATCGTGTTGCAATACCCCGTAGAAGGCGCGGAAGAGGCAACAAGTTCGACCATCTCGTCGTCGTTAATTTCACCTTTGGCGCGGAGTTCACGCGCGGTCCACATGATTGTGCCAGAACCGGTGCGTTTGCCTTTGTACCATCCGTTCAGCATCGGGCCGACAGAAAAGGCAATGGCGGGAATATTCACTGTGGCCGCTGCCATCAAAAGCGCAGGTGTGGTTTTGTCACAACCGATGTTTAAAACAACACCGTCGATGGGATACCCAAACAAAGTTTCAACAAGCGACAAATAGGCCAAATTGCGATCTAGCATCGCTGTTGGTCGTTTCCCGGTTTCTTGGATCGGATGCACCGGGATTTCGATAACTGTGCCACCTGCGGCGATCACTCCGTCGCGCACACGTTTGCTCAGCTCGATATGATGACGATTACAAGGCGATAGGTCGCTGCCTGTTTGAGCGATGCCAATAATTGGCTTTCCCGATGACAATTCTTCGCGTGTTAGGCCGTAATTCAAATAGCGTTCAAGATAAAGGGCTGTCATCTCCATATCATCTGGGTTGTTGAACCACGTCTTGGAGCGCAAATCGGTTGTTTTTTTGGCTTTAGTCACGGTGAAATGAACCTTTATCATTAAGTTAGGTATAGAGTGCCGCCATTCAGGGAATTGGTAAAGACTGGAATGACGAAAGATTAAAACATTCGTTTGAATTTTCCGTGGCGTAGGTGTTTTATTTCTTTGACGCGCTAGCTAATGACTTACGAAACTCAAAAAAAATCTGAAATGATATCAAGCTACCCTAAAATCTTCGCGATCGTGGCCGGAGCACACTTGTTATCGGCGTTTTCAATTTCAGCGGATACACCCACGGAAACGACGGTTGAAGTTGGCGCCGAGGTCGTTGACGCTGTGGTCGCACAGATCACAGGTGATGTGAAAAAGGGTAAGAAAGTTTTTAATAAGTGCAAAGCTTGCCACAAAGTAAAAGAGGGTAAGAATGGCGCGGGTCCGAGCCTTTATGACGTTATTGGACGTGATGCTGCGCAAATTGACGGCTTCAAGTATTCGACTGCAATGACTGAATCAGGTTTAACTTGGGATGTGGCGACCTTAACGGAATATTTGAAAGCGCCAAAAAAATTAGTACCTAACACAAGCATGTCGTTTGCTGGCTTGAAAAAAGATCAGGATATAAAAAACGTAATTGCCTATCTGGATGATGCGTCGAACCCAGAATAACCACAGACCCAATTAAAAAAGGCCCAGAAATTTCTGAGCCTTTCTCGATCTGTTCAAGCGAGCTTAAAGTTTAAGCCGTTGGTTTTGGCATCGGTTTAGTGTCAGATTTTGAATTAAGTGGGTCTTCTTGACGTTGGACCGATCCTTCAAAATGCGCACCGCTTTCGATAGCAATTGTTTTGTGGATGATGTCACCTTCAACGCGTGCGCTTGATGTGAGACGCACCTTTAGGCCACGTACACGGCCAATGACGCGGCCGTTAACGACAACATCGTCTGCAACAATTTCGCCTTCAACTGTCGCGCCTTCGCCGACTGTCAAAAGATGGGCGCGAATGTCGCCTTTGATTTTGCCTTCAATCTGGATGTCACCAGTTGTTTTCAGGTTCCCAGTGATCGTAAGATCAGTAGAGAGCGCAGATGTGGGCGGTTTGGCCTTTGGCGGCGCTGCTGGAACAGGCGCGGCTGATGATGCCTGCTTTGCCGCAGGGGCTGTTGAAGCAGGCGGCATTGTTGCCGCAGGCTTATTTGCATCCGCAGCGGGATCGGATTTGTTTGTTTCGCTGATTTTGTTTTTAGAAAACATTTCGTGCTGCCTTCATGTATTTAGAGGGGTTAACTGCATTTCCATTGATGCGCACTTCGTAGTGAAGATGCACGCCGGTGGACCGGCCAGAGTTGCCCATATCACCAATTCGTTCCCCGCGCGAGACCCTTTGTCCCAGCTTGACCCGAATTTTGTTCATATGAGCGTAATAAGTTTCGTAACCACGGATATGGCGAATTTTAACTAATCGACCATAGCCGCTTTGACGTCCTGCAAATGTAATGACGCCGTCACCCGTTGCAACGATCGCTGTACCACGCGCGCCAGCCAAATCATGACCTTTGTGCAAACGTCGCCCGCCAGTTTTGGGATCGCTGCGATACCCAAAACTTGATGTATGGCGATACCCACCGCGCACTGGGAACGCGAGCGGCAGCTTTTCGACTGCTAGTTTGGTTAGGCTGACACGATCCAACCGATCAAAAAGATCTAGTATTTTAGGTGACAAGACTCCAGCAGCAACGCCTTTTGTTGAAATGGACAATGCCATTAGCGGTCCGCCCGTACCAGAATGGGATTTACGCAACTCGTTGATTAAGCTGTCTTTGCTTATGCCCGCGTTGCTAAGGGCGCGTTCTAACGGGCCCAGTGTGACGTTTACTGCCTGTTCAAGATTGGCAAAAATACGAGCGTTTCGTTGCTGATGCAACAGGTGCTCGTTCGACATTTCTGCCATTTGCCCATACAAATCGGTTGCTGTTGTTTCTAAATCGTCACGCTGTGCGACCGTATTTTTTAGCGCTCGCGTCAGGTGGGACAATGTATCTTCGTTGTCTTCCGCACCACCAAGTTTGGTATTCAGGCTGCCCGTGACGGCCTGCATTTCCAAAATAATAGAATCAGATTGCTTCTGTGCAACGTCCCGTTCCTTGATCGCGACTTGCAGTTTCTTTTGCATGATATTGAGGCCAGTAGCCAGTTCGCGGCGTTCTTCTTCGGCTTGGAGAAGTTCGCTCTGCTGCAAAGAAATCTGTTCCAGCGCGATGTAAAAACGATCCTGTGCTGTTTGCGTTTCAAGTGCGCGTTGATCGCGTTCTTGGCTTATCTCGTTCAAACGAGCCTCATAGGCGCGTTGCAAAACTTCGGCTTGCTTTGTATCCGAGCGTTCAGAAATATGGTCGATCAGCAGGGCCGAGGTCGCAATGACGGACCAGCACACCCCAATAGTAATAAGGACGCCAGCAGTTGCTTGAAGCAGCGGCGTTGCTCTGAAATACCGAGTCGTGCGTTCTGTCCGCATATAAATACGTTGTTCGGGCACATGACGTGCCAAAAGCACGTTTATTTTTTCAAACGGTCCGTTCATGAATTTTCCCTCTGCCTTAGTATTCTCGCACCCTTTTCGGGGCCATTTTTAGGCTTATTTAAGAACACGTCGTGGGTTTACAAAAACTGAGGCGCGCGTGCAAGAAATTCCTGCTCGGCTGGCAGTAATTCGCGCATTTTCGCGTAGTTTGACCTTATTGAACCGCCATTGGCCAATAAAAATCTTATGGAATGCCTGCTTCCGCGCGTTTTTCATCGTTGAACGGCGGCTTTAATCCACCATGGAAATAGTGTTCAACAAGACGATGGAACTCGACCTTTGGGTCTTTGTTGTATCGGCCACACAGACAGTGAAACCATTTTGATCCATAGGCCACATGGCCAACTTCTTCTGCGTAGATAATTTCGAGCGGGCAACGGTTTCTTTGTCTTTGAACGACTTAAACTGTTGAATCATATTGGGCGTAACATCTATTCTGCGTGCTTCTAAGACCATCGGTAAGATTGCCAAGCGCCCCATGAAGTCCTCGGCTGTGTCTTGGGCTGCACGCCACAAACCTGCATGGGTCGGAAAGGCGCCATAATTTGAACCCATTGTTCCTAGGTGATCCACTAACAAGTTGAAATGTTTACTTTCTTCGTCTGCGGCCTTTACCCAATCGTCATAATACCCTGGCGGCATTTCTATGTGGGCGAACCGTGGAATGATGTTCCAGTGGAAAATCAACGGCATTCAACTCAATATGCGCGATGGTGTGGATCAAAGCGCACCGACCATCGGGGCTCCCTAACTTTCGACGAGGGACCTCGTTTGGAGGTAATAATTCTGGTTTAGTAGGGCGCGCCGGATCGTTTGGTGGTTGGCTGCCACCAATATTCAAGGGCGTTCCCGCTTCTTTCATTTTGAACCAACGCGCCGCCGCTGTGTGGGATTTAGCGGTTTTTTCGCGCCCGTCCGCAGTGTTTAGCACGCTACAAGCGAGTTCCGTGAGGGTTGGTTGGCTCACGTCGATTTTATGGCTTCAAGCACAGCCTCCACATGGCCAGGTACTTTGACCTTATTCCACATGTGCGTGATAACCCCGTCGCCGTTGATCACAAAAGTTGCCCGCTCAATGCCCATGTATTTCTTGCCATACATGTTTTTTTCCAACCAAACGCCCATATCTTCGCAAAGGGAGCCATCTTCGTCGGATGCTAAGGTGATGCCCAAGCCATGTTTTGCAACGAACTTATCGTGGCTTTTGATACTGTCTTTGGACACGCCTAAAATTTCTGCGCCGGATGCTTGAAAATCTGCAAGATGTTGTGTGAACGATATACTTTCTTTCGTGCATCCAGGCGTGTCGTCACGCGGATAAAAATACATCACCAGCGTTTTGCCTGCATAATCTGCGAGGGATACAACGCCTCCACCGTCGCGTGGTAACGTGAAGTTAGGCGATTTTTCTCCGATTTCAGGCATTTGTCCCCCTAGGTGACGAAATATTGTTAAGCTAAGCCTATGGTTTGGCAGTTACATATTCTAAATAGGGTGGAGCCGTGGACTTCAAGCGCGGAATACAACTGCACCTATTGAAAAGAGCGGAGTTGATTTGATCTGGATCAGGCATTGTTTGGTGGCATCGCTGGCTATTCTGATGGCTGGAATCGTTTTGACGGTTCTCGCTATTGGTGTCGTCACTGTTTTGCTCCAACGTGGCCCGCTTGAGTTACCGCAACTGCGTTCTGTGGTTGAAGATCGCATAAATATGCAAACAAAAGACCACGAGGTGAAGATCGGCAGCATTGCTTTGACGTCTAGCGAAACGGGTGTCGGCAACCGCGTTCTTTTGAAAGACGTAATTGTTTTAGCGGAAAGTGGAGAGCAGCTATTGGCTGTGCCAGAATTGCGAACGCGGTTTTCCCTACTGGATTTGGTGAACGGGCGAATAGTACCAGAGGATGTTTCGATTATTGGCACTGAGTTGTCTTTGGAACGCTCTGAGAATGGAACGATCAGCTTTTTTGGATCAGGCAAGGGAGTTGCCGCTGGAGAGAATGTTCTTGAGCTGTTGGATGCGCTTAATGAGCAATCAGGTTTTGCCGCGTTAACGAGTGTGGAGCTAGCGAATACTCGGGTGACGTTTCGCGACCGTATAACGCAACGGGGGTGGGTGTTGGATAATTCGGCCCTGTCCATTAAGCGCGACGGCGAAACGGTTACAGGCAGGGCCGTCTTGGAGTTAGGAAAAGCGGGTCGTAATGTCGAACAATCCGCGACAATGATCTTGAACGCGACGTATTTGCTCGGGTCGGAAACCGCGTCGGTTTCATTTCAATTCTCAGATACGTCGCCAACAGAAATTGCAGATTTATTCCAAGCGTTTGACTGGTTGCGCAATCTTGATACACAGTTGTCCGGATCTGTTCGGGCTGATTTGTCAGGCGATGGCAAGTTGGGGAATTTGCACGGTGTTTTGGAAATGGCCGAGGGGAAGTTGGCCGAAACGCCAACCAGCCAACCGATCCAATTTAGCACTGCTAAAGTTTATTTTGATTATGACCCGATCACAGATGCCTTGAATCTAGAACAAGTTAAATTGAAAACGAGTTCTGGTGGCGTTCGTGCCAGCGGCTTTGTTGAGCTACAGCGAAGTGAAGCCGGGACTGTTCTTTCGATGGCGGGGCAATTACGGTTGCGTGATATTCTTATTCAACGTCCCGATCTTTTTGATGCAGATGTGGTTTTACCCGAAGCAGCTCTTGATGCACGGTTGTCGTTTTCTCCGCTAAAAATTGACGTCGGGCGGTTAACTGTTTTTGACAAAGAAAGCGTTGTAAAAATCTCAGGAACGTCAGAAGCGACAGATGCGTTTTGGAATAACAGCTATGACGTGGATATCGACAAAATGGATGTCGAACGCCTGAAACAACTGTGGCCAAAACCCGTTGTTGATAAAACCCGCAGTTGGGTGGAGGAAAATGTTTTTGCTGGGCAGTTTGTCGGGTTTTCTGGCGGTTTTCGCACTGAAAAGGGCAAGCCAGAATTCGCCTTTAATTTTGGCCTTGAGAAAGCCAATTTTAGATACGTCAATAAGTTGCCGCCTTTGGAAGAAGGCGATGGGTTTGGATATCTGACGGATAAGGATCTTCGCCTCGATCTGAGTTCTGGTTACGTTGTGGCCCCAAATGGCTCTAAGATAGATGTGGCTGGAACTGGTTTATTTATTCCCGACATAGATGCGCACCCCACACCAGGCGAAATCACCTTTCATGCCAAAGCAAGTTTGCAAGCCGCATTGGAGCTGTTGAATGTAGAGAAATTTAGGTTTCTGGATAAAGTTGGCTTTGATTCAAATCTGGGCAAAGGGGCGGTTTCTGTAAGCGGATGGTTCAAGTTGCCGTTAGCGAAAGACGCAAAAACAGAAGATGTTGAGATGGAGCTGAATGCTCAATTGCTGAATGTACGATCTGACGTTTTGATTAAAGATCGTGTTCTAACGTCCCAAAAGTTAGATGCATTGATTACGCAAGATGGCGTCAAGTTATCTGGCGATGCCAAATTGGATTTGGTTCCGTTAAGCGTGATTTGGGAACAGTCGTTTGATAAGGATCAAAAACAAAGCAAGCTAGCGGCGAAAGTAAACATCACAGAT
>JASJIO010000069.1:0-31700 GCA_037625035.1 Amylibacter sp. | reverse complement strand
ATGCCGTTTTTGTTTGTAACCCAGTGATGCACCACCTTTTCCTAGGTGTTGATCCATTTGAATTGGGCCAAGCACCGTTTGCATTGGCGACCTCAGATGCAATTTCACTGCGCGCGATTGAGCTGGATTTGAACTTGCATCCAGCCGCGCGCGTATATTTCTTGCCGTGTATTGCGGGACACGTTGGTGCAGATGCGGCTGCGGTTGCCCTATCCGAAGCGCCTAATAAATCAGATGATTTGGTGCTTGTTGTTGACGTTGGAACCAACGCTGAAATTTTGTTGGGGAATAAAGAAAAAGTGTTGGCTTGTTCTTCCCCGACAGGACCGGCATTTGAGGGCGCGCAAATTTCGTCAGGTCAACGCGCTGCTCCTGGCGCAATTGAGCATATAGAAATTGACCCGATTACCAAGGAGCCGCGATTCAGTGTGATTGGATCGGATATTTGGTCCGACGAAGAAGGCTTTGATGCCAGTATTTTGTCATCTGGAATTACTGGAATTTGTGGATCAGGCATTATTGAACTGGTGGCTGAAATGCGCATCGGTGGTATCATCGATGGTCCTGGACTCATTGGATCGCCAGATCAAACCGGGACTGAACGTTGTTTCCTAGACGGGCGGACCCATTCGTATCTTGTCTGGGATGGGTCAGCAGAAGGTGGGCCTAAAATTACGGTAACAAACCGCGATATTCGCGAAATTCAAATGGCAAAGGCCGCGCTCTATTCAGGTGCGCGTTTATTGATGGACAAGTTTAACGTGGATAGAGTTGATCGCATCGTTCTTGCAGGGGCGTTTGGTGCACATATTTCACCCAAACATGCCATGGTTTTAGGAATGATCCCCGATTGCCCCTTAGAAAAAGTTACGAGTGCGGGCAATGCGGCTGGAACTGGCGCACGAATTGCGTTGTTGAATAAAAAGGCACGAACGGAAATCGAGGCAACAGTGAGAGAAATTCATAAGATTGAGACAGCTATTGAGCCGCGCTTCCAAGAACATTTTGTAAATGCGAGTGCAATTCCAAACAGTGTTGAAACGTTTCCTATCTTGGCAAAAATCGTCACCCTTCCCGATGTGAATTTCAACACTGCGCGTGGTAACTCCGATGGAACATCTGGCAAACGCCGCAGACGACGTGGGTGATTTTCTTTCCCGTATTTACGAAGTTGAAAAACACCAATATTTCGCTGTTTCACCGATGTCTTTTACGATAGTTTTGCCAGCGGCTTTGCACGCCAAATCATCTTGAAAGCCGGGCACGACAGTCGGTGATCCTGCGATCATAACAATAAGAATCCAATTCATTTGGGGTGTCCTTTTCAAGCTTCCAAGGAAGTAATCCCAGAGTTTTCGGTAGCCAAAAGACGCTTGACCCAACGCACGACAATGCTTAGCTCAGTTATTGATGCGGGTATGGTGAAAAGGTATCACGCGAGCTTCCCAAGCTTAAGTTACGAGTTCGATTCTCGTTACCCGCTCCAAAAATTCCCCTATTTATATAGATAATAAGTTATGGCTGAGTGTATCGAATGTGGAAGAAATCTGAGTAACTTTGAAATCCGTCAGGGGGGCGGCGGGGGCGCTTGCGCAAGATGTCAAATTCTACCACAGAAACAGCCCCAAATTGCATTTGGCCCCATTCTTCTTACCACAGAAACAGCCCCCAATCTAAACATCACCAAGCGCATCGACATAATTTCTGCTCATGCTGCATTTGAGATAAACAACTTTAAAGACATGTTTGTCGGCTTCATGAACCCAGTTAAAGGCCGCTCTAATGAACTAGAGAAACAACTGGATATAATTCGGGTAAAAAGCACTCAGGGACTTAAAGCCAAGGCACATAAAATTGGCGCAAATGCTATAGTTGCAGTCGATCTAGACTTATCTACTGTAACGATTGGTGGGATCAGCATGATGATGGCTTCTGGTACTGCTGTTGTGATTGAAGCTGACGAGGGAGTTTCATAATGGCTGATTCTATTTCTTGAGGCACGCTCTTGCCCTTTTTCCATGTTGATGAACACAGGCGATGCCCAACATGTTCAAAAGCCGATGTATGGCCTGTGGGCCATTCAAATTGGACTGAACAAACCAGTGCTGCAGTAAACCCAACCGAACCCAATGCGCCAGACAAATGTGCCGCTACCTTAGCCTTCACTTGGTCATTCATAATAGCTATTTGCAGTGTCATATCTTGCTTGGTTTTGCTTGCTGATAATAACAGATTTATGGGGCTCATGATTTTGGTCAGCGGTTTGGGTGGGGCCATATTCTTTATGATAATGGCCGAAATTAGCCATAATGTTGCGAGTTTAGTTAGACAGGCAAACGCCAAGAAAGATGAAGAATGAAGCAGATTTTAGCCATCTGTCTGACGTCAGCGCCTATGGGTCCAAATAGCGGCATTTGATAAGAGAGTGTCCTTGGCTCATCGTAACCACTGAGGAGTGGAAGATGAGACAAACAACTGGAACACGCAAAAGCCCTGGCGAGAAGATCTTCAAAGACATCAAGCGCGCAACTCGCAAACAATATTCCTCTACTCTATTGATAAACAATAGGTAACAAGGCCAACAATATGATTGTCGTTCCAAAGGTTTTGGTCTGATCGATCAGACACCCTCAATCATATGGAACAATATCAGAGGTTTAGCATCAGGGCTTCTCTGTGAGTGTTAATTTCCATTGAGGGGTCACTCTAAATGGGTAGCTTTCACATTACCTCGCCCATTACTGGGACATTTAGAAAATATAACCGAGACGGAATGACAAAATTGTGATGGAAGCTTCAAAGGGTAAATTAGCTGGGCAGGTGGAATTATTACAACCTTCGAGATTACGACTTGAAACTTCGACTCCCGCAAAAGCTGAACTTGTTATTTTGTAGTCCATACCGAGCCCATAATTAACGCCGCGAGCTTTATATTTAGTATTATCTGAATAGTTCATTTCGGCTTCGGAGTATCCCAAAAATCCATAAATAAGCGCTTTACCAAAAGCATACCCACCACGACCACGGAATTCTATCAGGCTGTTAATTTCTTCAAGTGGATGCCCTTCGGGTGATATCCCACCCGAAATAGCCAAAAGCTCAGCACCATACACAAAATTTTTCGCTTGCCAGTTGTAACCTACAAAACCACCAGCCGATTTTTCGGAGACCAGAGAGTATGAGAAGGCCGTTGAAGGATAGGAAAAATTACCTGATTGGATGTTATAGTTTAACCCTCCGTAATATCCTGCCCAGTTTTCGTCCGTAGGTACGAGATATGGTACTTCAATAGCATCAACAGAGGGTTCCTGAAGGCCATCTGCAAAAGCCACGCACGGAGCAACTGCAAAAAATGAAATAAGGATTAGTGTTCTGAACAATGTCATTAAGTCACCTTTTGGGTTTAAAATTAAACTTTATATCGCGCGCGAAATGCAAAGAACTTGTGCATTGCTCTCTTTGGTAGAAAAGTATTCATCTGGCAAGCTTCACTTAATCACACTTCACATTCCCACGATAGAGTAGTTCCCGATAGTGACTACAACAAACACTAATACTATCGCATTTGTCACACTTTCAGAGGGTCAGTCGGCATTTAAGGCTTTACCTTACTTCATATCAGTAAAAACTGTCTGACGTCAGCGCCTATGGGTCCAAATAGGGTGATTTTCTAAGAGCAGGTTCACGCCTCTGACCTTGTGCATTGCGATCATTACCACTGCTCCTATCTCCCCCATCTATAGGGCGTTCAAGGATCAGCAAGTAGCTGTTCGATAATGTCCAAAGCCCAAGCGTTAGGGACAGTAGGACAAGGCGGAAAATCCAAATTATAAGATTTGGGTTGTCAGAAACTACCTCAGCGAGGTTCCAACCTTGAGCATTGTTGTCTTTAAGCACCTTCTCTAACTTACCTCTGGCACTACCAAACACCAAGCCAATTATGCCACCACTGTAACTAATCCGTACTACCTTATTCGTCTTTCTCATCAAGTCATCCTCTGTAACCTTAACATTGGCAGTAACCTCATCATCAGTCAAAATCTCAAAATGAAACTTAATATCAATACGACCCCTGATCTAAATCACGTAATTGATTTAATGAATGCGCTCTGCACGGCTATGGCCTCATAAAAGAGTGGGGTGTGAGGATAGATTGCGCCAAAGTGTCCACCATCAATTTCATAGTACTGCTTTTCGCTTTGCACCCTGTTGAACACTTCCACTTGAACCTCTCGCACAATCTGGGGCATTTCATCTTCCTTACCCGTCATCATCAAAACTGGCGCTTTAATAAATGGTGCAGTAACCAAAGGTGAAAAGGGAACCTCTGTCTTTGGTATGACACGTGTAACTTTATTCTCCCAACCACTGTTCCATTGCCCACCTTGATCTATGAACCAACGAAACGCCTGGATAGGGAGCAACAAAGATGGGGTAAATTCTTGGTCTGAAGAAACAACAGGCATTGGTCCTTCTCGTACCAAGTCCTCCAGTTTATCAAATCCGCCCTTATAAAAGATTTTCTTCAAAGCGCTGAAGCTTTTTTTCGGGTCTTCAAAATTAATGACACTTATCCCACAGGAAGCCGTGAATGAAACAACACCAGCTAAATTCTCGACTAATCCAGCTACGACCAAAACTAACATTCCAGCAAAGCTATCGCCCCACAGAACTATTTTTCCATTATGCGAACCTTTTTGTAATTTTACGAACTCAACCGCATCCGCCACACCTCGTCCCTGAACCCATGGGTTTATAGTTTGTCGAATTTTTCCATCACTTCTGCCAAAACCTGCATGATCATACAGAAAAACGTTAAAACCTTTATCTTGAAACTCGGTTGCATAGCTTGAGAGTGCCATAGGTAAAGTGGCAGAAGTCCCGTGACACATCACGATGCAAGGCGCATTTTCTGCATTCTGAGCAGCATACCAGCGGCCTCTTAAGATTGAGCCTTCTGATGTAAATTCTTTTTTGATAAACATATTATTTACTCGCTTTAAAAGGGTCAGGTAAATTCTAAAAGAGACAATCATTTTGCAGAATCAAATGCAATCCACCAAATGATAGCCAAGCAGCGGCAGTCCCTCCTAGATCAAGACCCTACAGTCACAGGCTTCAATGTTGGTATTAACGCTGGAGCCTCAGCAGGTCAGACTGTGTTCCATATACACCTACACTTGATCCCACGACGTGATGGTATTGCCCCTACAGCACCCCCCCCTGTAGCTCTAAGGGTTGCCTTATGCTGTGTATCGTCTGAAATTGGTCAAGACATTTATGTAGAAGCCGAGAAAATCAACATCCTAGCAGGGTTTGCCATGAACGAATCCCAAAGTTTTACAGCCCAGAACCCACAAAACCATGACCGATTGCGCCACGCAGAATTGGCCCATTCACCCACGGGCTTGATGCGCAAATGTGTACGTTTGAAGAGGAACGCGCGTGAAGTTGCCGCGCTTAACGAACTTGGACACCGCGCAATGTTTGATTACGAGCTGTCGATGCCAAGATATTCAGAAACACCCGATTTGTTGTGGCCGCTGTTGAAATCCCTTCGGCCAACACCAGAACAAGCCACTGAAGATAAGGCATTGGATGATCCGATCACCTTGGCGCTCACGCTCCAAGATTTAAAGGAACGTGCCAAACATGACGCTTTGTGGTTGGTGCATTTACTGCGACAAACCTTGCTGGCTATCGGAGCACAGAGCGGATTGGGCGATTTGATTTTCTACCTAGAAGTGGCAGAAATTACCGAGCTGTCCCATGAAACTGCACCTTCCCTAAACGCGATTGCAAAGCGGCGACGCACACACGCCAAAGCGTTGAAAGACAGCCAACCCAAAGCAGTCGAGCTGTCCCTATTTGATTGTGAAATTCTAAGCGCACCAATTTTGCAGCACCGTGCAGGCGAAGACGGCGAAATGTGCGGGAATTGCGTGTCGGGTTCAACATCAACAACTGGGCGCGTTTTTGTTGTAGATGAAGCGCAAACAATTGCCGCTGATGCCTTTGCTGGCTTTCGCGATAAGGATATCATCGTTTGCAATATGATGAACCCAGAATGGCTCCCACAAATCCAACGAGCAAGTGCGGTGTTATCCGAGGTCGGGGGGTGGCTAAGCCACATGTCTATTGTGGCGCGCGAACATAACCTGTTGATGCTGGTCGCATGTAAAAGGCTGCATCAGTTGCAGGCAGGTGAGCAAATCACGGTGCATGTGCAAGGAACAATTGAAATCGCTGACAAAAAGCAAACCGCATTGAAAAAGACAGGCTAGGTTGCGCGGCAAGCAAAAGGCGCGTCTACAGTGTGGCCAAAAGCCCCCGCGTAGACCCGTCTATGCCTTCATAAACCGCATCGCCTTCGATCAAGGGGAGCATTTTAGTGGCCAGAATTTTGCCCAACTCGACACCCCATTGATCAAAACTGTTGATGCCCCAAATCACCCCTTCAACAAAAACGCGATGTTCATAAAGCGCGATAATTTTGCCAAGCGTGCGTGGGTCTAGCACATCATACATCATCGTCACGCTTGGACGATTGCCCGTAAACACACGGTGCGCCGCTTGGCGTTCCAACTCTGCGCCATTCACCCCCTGTTGCGCCATCAAATCGCGGGCCGTGTCCATATTTCGCCCGATCATCAACGCCTCGGATTGCGCCAAACAATTGGCCAGCAACAAACGATGCTGATGCGCTAAATGCGTTTCATGCCCGCGACGCGCCACCAAAAACTCACAAGGAATTGTGCGCGTGCCTTGGTGGATCAACTGATAAAACGCGTGCTGGCCATTGGTGCCTGGTTCCCCCCAAACAATCGGCCCTGATTGGCGATTCAGCGTCTGACCATCCATCGACACACCCTTGCCGTTACTTTCCATATCCAACTGCTGCAAATACGCAGGCAGGCGCAAAAGCCGCTGATCATAGGGAAGAACTGCGCGCGTATCATAACCGCAGATATTGGCGTGCCAAATCCCAACGAGCGCTAGCATAACAGGTAAGTTGTCTTCCAGCGGGGCATCAACGAAATGGCGATCAATTTCCTCGGCTCCGCGCAGGAAATCGGTGAAATCATCTGGCCCAATCGCCAACATCAACGACAGCCCGATTGGCCCCCAAACGGAATACCGCCCACCGACCCAGTCTTCAAATCCAAACACCCGATCGTCCGGCACACCAAAGGCAGCCGTTTTATCCTGTGCGGTGGACAACGCCGCTAGATGCTTGCTGATGTCTGCATCTGCCACGCCGCGCGACACCCAATCCTTAGCGGTCTGCGCATTTGTCATGGTTTCAATCGTCGTGAACGTTTTTGACGCAATAATAAGCAGCGTCATGGCTGGATTTAGCCCCTGCAAAGTATCAGTAATATCGGCACCATCAATGTTGGACACAAAATGCACCTTCGGACCATCGGCGTAAGGCGCAAGCGCCACATTAACCATGACCGGCCCAAGGTCAGAACCACCAATGCCAATGTTCACAACATCGCTAAATGGTTGCCCACTTGCCGTCGCAATCTGCCCGCTGCGAATACCATTTGCGAAGGTTTTCATCTTATTGAGCGATGCCATCACCCCCGGCATTACGTTTTCACCATCAACATGAACAGCCGTCTGTGACGAGTTGCGCAAGGCCGTGTGCAGCACCGCGCGCCCTTCGGTTTCATTGATCTTTTCACCAGCAAACATCGCGTCACGATTTTGCGTAACACGTGCGGATTGCGCCAGTTTAACAAGCGTTGCGCGGGTGTCGGCATCCATGTTCGTTTTGGAGTAATCCATCAAAAAATCACCACATCGCGCCGAGAAGCGATCAAACCGCTGCGGATCATCAAACAAATCCAAAATGCTGCGATCCTTGGTCTTAGCATGTTGATCCGAAAGGGATTTCCAATGATCCATGATGATCCTCTTAGTCTGCGTAGTGAATATGGGCTTGGGGCAATACCGCGCGCACTGGTGCGTCGATGATCGGCCCATCTTGTTGTGCAAAAGTAAGCGCTTCTTTCTTGGCTTGCCCCGCAATCAACAGATGAATGTGACCTGAACCGCGTATAGTAGGCGCGGTTAATGTCATGCGTGGTTCAGGCGCATTTGGCGCGCGCATTGGCAGTAAGATCGGCGCGTCGTCTGCCAATGCTTGGGCCAATAAAAAGGCCTCAGGAAAGATGCTGGCGGTGTGCATATCAGCGCCCATTCCCAAAACACAAACATCCAAAGGCAACGCGTCAGCAATGGTTTTTTGCAAGGCACTCAAAACATCCTCGGGCTTATCTGCATCCAAATACATCGGCACGAATGCCGCCTCCGCCGCGAGGTCCTGAAACAAGGTTTCCCGCAAAAGCCGTGTATTAGAGCGATCCGACGTTTCAGGCACGAAACGTTCGTCCGTCAGCAGGATCGTAACGTTTTTCCAATCAAGCGCCACTTTGCGCAGTATTTCGAAAAACGGCGCAGGCGTTGTGCCCCCTGGAACCGCCAAAGTAGCCCGCCCGTTTTGCACAAGCGCATCGGCCAATTGCTGGGCCACAACATCTGCTAGTCCCTGAAAAAGCGCATCGCGGGTCTCGTATTTTGTAAGTTTACTCACGCCTTAATCTCGCGCCATCTGCGGCCATCACGGTGCAACAACATTAGGCTGTCCTCTGGGCCTGAACTGCTTGGGTCATATTGCGCGGGGGTATCACCAGCGCTTTGCCACGCTTGAATAATCGGATTGACCCACGCCCATGCGGCCTCGACCTCATCACCGCGCATAAACAGGGTTTGATCACCACGAATAACATCCATAATCAAACGCTCGTAGGCATCTGGCATAAACGCCACTTGATCGCCCAAAGCTTCGGCGAATGTCATGTCCAAAGGCACCTCTGTCAGACGCATGCCGCCCGGCCCCGGTTCTTTGATCGTCACACGCAGCGTAATGCCTTCATCTGGCTGCAAGCGGATAATCAAAACATTACCTTTGCGATCAGCCTGACCCTCAAAAATGGAATGCGGCGGGTCTTTGAAGATGATTGCAATCTCGGACATACGGGCCCGTAGGCGTTTGCCGGTGCGTATGTAAAACGGAGTACCCGCCCAACGCCAATTCGCGACCTTCACTTTCATCGCAAGGAAGCTCTCGGTCTTGGATTTGGGATCGCCAGAATGGTCTTTATAACTCGCGACACCATCATCACTGCTGTATTGGCCACGCACCACATCTTCGGCACTGACAGGCTCCAACGCTCTGATAACCTTTAGTTTTTCATCACGAACCGCATCTGCGCCATATTTGCTGGGGGGTTCCATCGCACACAGACACAACAACTGCATGATATGATTTTGCACCATATCCCGCATCGCGCCAGATTTATCGTAATAAGCCCCACGCCCATCCACGCTCACGGTTTCGCCAACCGTGATTTGCACATGATCCACGTGCTGCGCATTCCACAAAGGTTCAAACAACGCATTGCCAAACCGAACAGCCATTAGGTTTTGAACGGTTTCTTTTCCAAGATAGTGATCAATACGGTAAATCTGTTCTTCTTTGAAACAGTCGCGCAATTCTGCGTTCAATAATTGTGCCGTTTCAAGGTCATGGCCAAACGGTTTTTCCACCACAATGCGGCTGTTTTCATCGGTAACTTTATGCAACGATAACTTGCGGGAAATTTCACCAAACAGGCTTGGCCCAACCGAAAAATAAACGGCACGGATCACATCTGGGCGCAGTTTCGATTTAAGCGCCTTCCATCCTGCATCGCCAAACACATCCAGCGGTACATAATCCAACATCGCCAAAAAGCGATCAACCGCGCTTTCATCACACTGAGTTTCACCAGCAAATTCATTTAACGCTTCACGAACAAATTCCTGAAAACCCGCCTGATCCAAATCGGTGCGCGATGCGCCAATAACGCGTGCGTTGTCGGGCATTTGCCCCGCACACATGCGTTGAAAAAGGCCAGGAAGGATCTTGCGACGTGCCAAATCCCCTGTGCCACCAATAATCACCAAATCAAATGTGTCGACCGGTATTGTGATTGCCACCATCTGTAAGTCCCTGATACTGTTTACGTTAGCGATATCATTTCTTGTACGCATACAGTCACAACTCCGTGCATTTTACAACCTTTCCTTTGATATGTAACCTCTAACGCGATAGCGAATTGCAAATCATATATAGGCGCCCCTATGAACGACCAAAAATTCACCCTGCCCGATCCACTGCCAGCAGCAAAGTTCCAAGATCCGGACATTACCGCTAAGGGTGAACCGCGCGCGCGTGTAGCACTTAAAGGGGCTACAACACTTTGGTTTAACACGGGAACTTTGTGCAATATCGAATGTTTAAACTGCTACATCGAAAGCTCTCCAACCAATGACCGTTTGGTTTACATAACCACATCAGAAGTCGAATCTTACCTAGATCAAATTGCGGATCGCAACTGGCCGACCACCGAAATAGCCTTTACGGGCGGCGAACCCTTCATGAATGCCGACATGATCGACATCGCGCGTGTTTGTCTGGAACGTGGTTTCGATGTTTTGATCCTCACGAATGCGATGCTGCCAATGATGCGAAAATCCATGCAGGCAGGTTTGCTAGCCCTTAACGCACAATTCCCAAATAAACTGACGTTGCGGATCTCTGTTGATCACTATTCGGCAGAAATGCACGACCAAGAACGTGGCAAAGGCAGCTACGTAGTCGCCATCAAAGGAATTAAATGGTTGCAAGACAACGGTTTCACGATGTACGTCGCCGGACGCACGGTTTGGGGTGATACCGATCGTGAAAGCCGCGCGGGATACGCCGCTTTTTACGCCGAGCATGGGTTTGACATAGACGCAGAAAATCCGGCCCATACGCTTCTGTTTCCAGAAATGGACGAAACAGTAGAAGTTCCTGAAATTACAACGGCTTGCTGGGGGATTTTAAACAAATCGCCCAACGATGTGATGTGCGCATCGTCGCGCATGGTTGTGAAACACAAAGACGCCGATTACCTTTCTGTTTTGGCCTGCACATTGCTGCCCTACGATCCCGAATTTGATCTGGGGCAAACGCTGAAAGAGGCCGAAAAATCTGTCAAACTAAACCATCCACACTGCGCAAAATTCTGCGTTTTGGGTGGCGCGTCCTGTTCCGCATGACCCTGCGCCAATCGGTGTTGGCTTGGGGCGCACTTGGCGTGACAATCCTGATTTGGGGCAGCTATTTGGTCTCAACTCGCGCGGCAATGAACCAAAACCTCGGGGCATTTGATGTCGGGTTTCTGCGATCTTTGCCTGCGGCCATCGCGATGCTACCTTTCATCCTAAAACGCGGATTAAAACCTAAAGGCGCAAGCTGGACAGACGTGGCGATCATTGGCGGATTGGGCGGCACGATCTTTACGCTGTTACTGGCATCTGGATTTCGATTTGCCCCTGCAGTTGACGGCGGATTGTTCACCCCGTCCATGTTGCCCGTGTTCGTGGCCATCATCACGATAATCTTTTTTTACAGCAATTACAGTATGTTACAATTTTTAGGGATTGGCCTTGTCCTGATCGGCGCTTTGGCTGTCGGCGGCTTCGAGGCGATTTCCAATGCCCAAAGCGGTGCTTGGCGCGGCCATTTATTATTCCTGACAGCATCGTGTTGTTGGGCCGCCTACACCGTACGTTTCAATTGGGCATCGCTCGATCCAGTAGACGGCGCAATATTACTGCTCGGCTGGTCGGCAATCGCCTTTTCTGTCGGACTAATCGTATTTGGTACATCACTGCCGTCCCTGCCGACATCCATTCTAGTGCTCCAATTGTTCCAAGGTTTTATGGCTGGATTCGTCGCTAACTTCACCTACCTCTACGCTGTGCGAGCCTTAGGATCGGCAATTGCGGCCGCAGCCGCAGCGATGGTTCCGACAATCGGAGCAATAGGCGGATGGATGTTCTTAAATGAACCGATCACCGCAGCAAAATGGATTGGCATCACAATTGTGTCGTGTGGTGTGGTGTTTGCATCTGGCGTTTTGTTTCGTGCGAAACAGCCCAATAAATAGGGGTTTAACGGCCTAAAAGTGCATCGTTCAAAACTGATTTAACCACATCTAAATCAACGTCGCGCGTTGCAAATGTATCACCCAAGCCACACGCCATGATGAACCCAATCACCCCTGCACGCACTTTTTTGTCTTGCCCCATCAATGCAATCAGCCCATCCGCATCTGGCAAATCGCCCGATATTTCTGACAGATCACATTTCATGCCCATCGCTTTGAAATGCGCGCGCACACGGCTTGGCGCTTCTTGGGCGCAAAATCCCAAACGCTGCGAAACCTCGAACGCTAAGGAACACCCGATGGAAACACCTTCGCCGTGCAGCAGCCGATCTGAATACCCTGTGGCCGCCTCTAACGCGTGGCCAAAGGTGTGGCCAAGGTTCAGCAATGCGCGATCACCGCGTTCGTGTTCATCACGCGCCACAATTTCCGCTTTCATCTCGCAAGACCGTTTCACAGCGTAAATCCGTTTGGAAACATCGCCATCAGCGGCGGCTTTGGCATTTTCTTCCAGCCAATACCAGAACGCGACATCGCCCAAAAGACCATATTTCGCCACTTCGCCGTAGCCTGACAAATAGTCACGCGGCGCCAGTGTGCCCAAAACAGACACATCGGCCAAAACCAATTGCGGCTGATAAAAAGCGCCAACAAGATTTTTTCCGTGAGGAGAATTGATCCCCGTTTTACCGCCAACGGAACTGTCAACTTGGGCCAAAAGCGTTGTCGGTATTTGAACAAAGCGAATGCCACGTCGCAAAATAGATGCCGCGAACCCTGCCAGATCACCAATTACGCCACCGCCAAATGCAATCAGAATATCGTCGCGCTCAATTTTTTCGGACAACAGCCATTCAACAGATTTCTGAATATTCGCCCATGATTTTGTGGCTTCGCCTGCTGGAAAAGTCAGGGTCACTGCCTCGATCCCTTCACTGCGCAAACCCGCCAATAACGTTTCCAAATGCAGCCCCGCCACGGTTTCATCCGTAATAATCGCTACCTTTTTACGCTGCAAAAACGGGGCAATAAATGCGCCACTTTGGTGCAGTAAATCAGTTCCTATTTTAATGTCGTAAGAACGATCTGCTAAATCGACGTGAACCTGTTCGCGCATTATCCAGTCCTTTGTGTGACACCGCTTTTGGGTGAATTGACCAAGGTTTCAACGATTTTTATGGCCATATCGTCAAGGCTGATCCCTTTTTCGGATTCCACTGCGATTTCTGCTTTGGAATAAATCGGCTCGCGCAATTCTAACAAATCCACCAAGGTTTGACGCGGGTTTTTTGTGCGCAATAAGGGGCGCGTATCTTTGTGACGCACACGCGACCACAAAAGATCGAGGTCAGCCTTTAACCACAGTGCCACACCGTGCTCTGAAATTAAATCACGGTTCACATCCGACATATACGCGCCGCCGCCCGTTGACAGAACACAAGGTTCGCTTTTCAACAAACGTTCCAATATTTGGCTTTCCTTGGCACGAAAGAATCCCTCGCCGTCACGTTCAAAAATTTCAGCTACGGACATATTCGCAGCCTTTTCGATTTCGAGATCTGAATCGAGGAAATTTGTGCCCAGCTTTTGCGCCACAAGTGTACCGACAGCGGTTTTACCCGCCCCCATCAAACCGATCACCGCAATTGTTTTGGTCAACTGATACCGCACAGCGTCCTCGTTTCCATTTGGGACACACAAGCAAGAAATACGCAACTTCCTGCCGATGCCCCATTATCAAATTCCATTTTGGGTGATAACATTGTCTAAACTTCACACAACCCCTTAGGGGCGTTTTCTTTCAAACGCTTTTCTTGGGCCATGTGAAAAGAAATGACTTTAAAGGCGAATATAAATGGGCAAGATGATACGGTTTTTACTTATCCTGATCATTCTCGGTTTTTTGGGATTGTTAGGATATTCGTATCTAGGCGATTTATCAGCCCCGCAAACCGAGGTGACAGTCCCTGTTACGCTTAACGGATCATAGTTTAACCATCATTGCAGTTTTGCTGTTTTCATCCTTGTCGCTGAACGCACAAGACAGCACGATTGCGTCAACGTCCCTGCAAGACATTACAGCATCAACAAAGGGCGGGATTACAACCGAAACGATCAAAACGACGCCCCTAAACACATCGCAACCAGATGCGGTCGGTATTTTAACATCCCAACAAACAGGTATTCCGCAAAAATTCTGGGGGAACGGCGATCCCACTGTCATTGCGCGCTTGATTGAACCCTATTTTGATTATTCTCTGCCCGAAATTACCGCGTTCTGGCAGCGCCTTTCTTTGGCGGAAACCGATGCGCCTGAACGTGTTTCTGCACCCGGTGAAATTATTGCCGCGCGCGTTGCACATTTGTTAAATGCAGGTGCATTGGATCAAGCCGAAGCCTTGCTAAACCAAGCGGGTTCATCCACGCCCGCGTTGTTTCAACAGTCCTTTAATGTTGGCCTGTTAACGGGTCGCGCACAAATCGCCTGTGCTGCAATGCTGCGAAATCCGTCATTAGCACCGAGCCTTAAGGAACGGGTGTTTTGCCTCGCACGGGAAAACGATTGGTCCGCAGCGGCGCTCACGCTCACAACCGCCAGAACCTTGCGTCAAATTCCCGAATTGGATGCAGAATTGCTTACTCTTTTCCTTGATCCCGATCTATTCGACGAGGAAAATCCGCCCCCAGCGCCCGTCCCGCTGACCGCGCTTGATTTCATTATGCGCGAAGCATTGGCGATGCCACGCAGCGGTCAAGCGCTGCCGTTGGCGTTTCTGCACCAAGATTTGCAGCGCGAAACGGGCTGGCGCAACCAGGTGATTGCCACCGAACGCCTCGTGCGATCACAGGCCATTCCGCCCCAACAGTTGATTGCGCTTTACCAAGAAGGCAAGCCGTCTGCATCGGGGGGTGTTTGGGTCCGTGTGTCTGCGGTTCAAAAATTGCTGCGCGCAATCGATAGCGGCCAACCAGATCAAATTTCACAAAAACTGCGCGGCGCTTACCGTGATTTAAACGCTGTTGGCTTGGCGTTTATCCTCGCCGATATCGCGGCAGACACGCTCGAGGGCGTGCCCATTACACCATCAGGGGATCAAACACGATTTCGTCTGCAACTGTTTCACGCAGATTACGCAGAATTGGTGACGGAATACGCGCCCCAAAATAGCACTGATGCGTTCTTAAAGGGGCTAGCACTTGGCGCGTTACCAGCATCTGCAAACTCTGATATGGAACGTGCAATTCTTGCTGCTTTTCAAGGATCAACCTCGTCTAACTCCCTTATTGTTGATGCGAAACAAGGTCGAATGGGCGAGGCGATCCTCAAATCAATTACCAACCTCGTGCGCTCACGCCATCGCGACCCAGCAGCGCTCGAAACCACCATCGCCACGCTGCGCATCGCTGGCCTAGAAGAAGAAGCACGCCGTATCGCCATCCAAGTTTTGTTGCACTTATCAGACCTAATCTGATGCAAAATTGGATCGAAACGTTCTTGGAGGCAATGTATGCTGAACAAGATGCATCTGAAAACACGCTCAAAGCCTATTCCGCTGATTTAAAAGAGTTCTCTGACTACCTTAAAAAAGAAAAGTCAGATTTCTTGCACGCCAATCGCAGCCATATCGAGGGATATCTCGTCAGCCTAGATATCCGTGGCATAGCGCAGGCTACACGGGCACGGCGACTGTCTGCGGTACGTCAACTGTATCGATTTGCCTTTGAAGAAGGCTGGCGCGACTACGATCCTGCCACGCAAATTCGCGGACCAAAAAAGAAACGTCATCTGCCAAAAACACTAACCGAGGCAGAGGTTGATCGTCTGCTAGAAGCCGCCCAACAAACGGGGCGATCAAACACGGAACGGCTGCGCAACAGTTGCTTGATGCAGCTGCTTTATTCAACCGGCATGCGGGTCACAGAACTGGTGTCTTTGCCGGTGGCTGCAGTGCGTGGGAACCCTGAAATGGTGCTGGTGCGCGGCAAGGGCGACAAGGAACGGCTGGTTCCGCTCTCCCCGCCTGCGAAAATGGCGATTGCTGCTTGGCTTAAGCGGCGTGACACAGCCGAGGACGAGGCTGAGGCCGAAGGCAAACAGCCTTCGCGGTTTCTGTTCCCATCGAATGGCAAACTTGGCCACCTTACGCGTATTCGGTTTTACACTTTGGTCAAAGAAATCGCGGTTGTTGCAGGTGTCAGCCCTGAAACTGTCACCCCGCACACGCTGCGCCATGCCTTTGCAACGCATCTGTTGGCGGGCGGTGCAGATTTACGGGTTATTCAGATGCTTTTGGGCCACGCGGATGTGGCCACAACCGAGATTTACACCCATGTTCTGGACGAGAACCTAAAAACGCTGGTTCTAAAACATCACCCGCTCGCCGAAGATTAGCGCCGCATTTCTTTGTTCAAAGTATCCTCTGATAGTCAAAATCCTGTCGTGATCGCGGTTTCCTAGCCTTGGATTAAACCAACTTAGACCATCGCCTTGGGGCTGATTTCAGCATCATAACTAAGCCGCTCAAACGAAACATTTTCACCATTCATCACCGCTAATACGCACCGTGGATCACCGTCATTTGGCGCCATTCCTACTGCGCCCAGGTTTATCCAACGCACACCATCCACAACACGGTCCATCGCTATCCCAGTGTGCCCCACGATCACGCAATCCACGGGGCCAACTTGCTGCTGGGCCAGTGCGATTTCACATCGGATTTCATCATCCGTTGCAAAGGGCCAAACAAACGTGGCGATGTCACTTGCGCCGCCGTGTACGACAACACAGCGTTTTCCAGCGTGGGTAAATACGATACGATCGGGCAATCCTCCCATCCATGCTTTATTTTCTAAACTGACTGTGCTTTGCGCATGCGAAGACCAATCGCGTGATAAAACAGAACAGACGGATCCTTCATCAAACCCACAACCACAATCTGCCCCGCCACCGGCCAATTGAACCTCGCAATTGCCAGATAGAACTGCACAGCCCTATGTGCGAACGGCTCCCGAACAGGCCTCTGCATCTGCGCAATATGCAACCACATCAGCGTTACAAATCATGTTCGCGGGATCAATCCCACGCTGGCTCGAAACGACTATAAAGGATTCAAGGGCTGCCAAATTAGAATAGACCCCACCAAATAGCAGGATTTCACCGCTGATAACACCTAAATTTTTGGATGCGCATATCGGCTCCTCTCTTGCGGGGGGCGGGTTGGATGCCCATAACGGGGCGAGAGTTAACTTTAAGGACGACCTGAATGGAAACCTTACAAAATGCAACGGTAGTGATGGATTTCGAGGCATGGATGACCATTGCCGCGATCATATGTTTGTTACTTGTGTCTGCATTCTTTTCAGGCAGCGAAACTGCACTGACCGCAGCCTCGCGCGGCAAGTTGCATTCGCTTGCGGATCGCGGCTCCACAGGTGCAAACCGTGCATTGAAACTAACCGAAGATTCCGAACGTCTGATTGGCGCAGTTCTTCTGGGCAATAACCTTGTGAATATCCTTGCGGCGTCACTGGCGACCAGCCTGTTCCTACGATTGTTCGGCGAAAATGGCATCGCTTTGGCAACCCTAGTAATGACAGCACTGGTTCTGGTCTTTGCCGAAGTCCTGCCCAAAACCTATGCCATTCTTGAATCTGAAAAAGCCGCGACTTTTGTGGCCTTGCCGATCACGATTATCGTAGCCGTCCTATCGCCAGTCGTGGCAATGGTTCGTTTCGTTGTTCGGGGCATCTTGCGTCTATTTGGCGTGTCTGCGTTAGACCAAGCCGAAGCAGGTGCAGCGCAGGCTGAAATTGCTGGTACTATTTCGCTTGGTCACGTGGAAGGCAACGTTCACCGCGATGATCGCGATCGTCTTCTTGGCGCGCTCGATTTGAAAGACCGCGAAGTCGAAGAAATCATGCTTCATCGTTCTGACATGGAAATGATTGATGCAAGCAGCGCCCCCCAAGACATCATTAATCAGTGCTTAACATCGCCCCACACACGGCTACCGCTGTGGAAAGACGACCCAGAAAACATCGTTGGTGTGATCCACGCCAAAGACCTGCTGCGCGCCGTCAACAAGGTCATGCGCGGTGAAAATTCCATCAGCGCCTTGGATAATTTCCAAGTCCTTGATGTGGCGATGGAACCGTATTTTGTGCCAGAAACTACAACGCTGGATGATCAACTGCGCGAATTCTTGCGCCGAAAAACCCACTTTGCCCTCGTGGTTGATGAATACGGCGCTTTGCAAGGTTTGATCACGCTGGAGGACATCATCGAAGAAATCATCGGCGAGATTTCTGACGAACATGACGTGGATGATCAACCCGTTCTACAGATGGATGAAACAGGCCATTACGTGATTGATGGTGCCATGACGATCCGCGATTTGAACCGCGCGTTGGATTGGTCGCTCCCGGACGACGAGGCCAACACGATCGCGGGCCTTGTCATCCACGAAGCACAGATGATCCCCGATGTGGGGCAAGTGTTCGCATTTCACAATTTCCGCTTTGAAATTGCGGCGCGTGAACAGCATAAAATCACCAGTTTGCGGATCAAACGGCTTTGATCCGCAGCTGATTTAACGCCCTCTGAACAAACTACCCAGAACACCACGGATCAGGGATTGCCCGGCCTCTGTGCCCAATTGACGGGCAAATGATTTGGCAAATGTTGTACCGACGCTGTCTTTGCACGATGAGCGTTTACGCGTCGTTTTTTTGCGCGGTCCGCCATCACAACGTCGTGCTTTTTGAAACTCTCGTGCGAGATCTGATTCTGCTTTTTCACGGGCCTCTGCTTTTTCGGCTTCACGTTCGACACTTTCCGCCTCAGAGGCCGCGTCATCTGCACGTTTGCGTAGTTTTTCAAACGCACTTTCACGGTCCATTTCGGCCTTGTAAATTCCTGCAATATGCGAATTTGCAATGACAGCTGCGCGTTCTTCTTTTGTGATTGGCCCAAGCTGCGAAGATGGCGGGCGGATCAGGGTGCGCTGCACAATCGACGGCATCCCCTTCTTTTCCAACGTAGAAACCAGCGCCTCGCCGACACCCATGTCGGTAATCGCTTCGCGCGTGCTAAAGGCGGGGTTTTCCCGAAATGTAGCGGCGGCCAATTTCAGAGACTTCTGATCTTTTGGCGTAAACACGCGCAGGGCGTGTTGCATCCGGTTGCCCAATTGACCCAAAATATCATCGGGCACATCGGCAGGATTTTGCGATACAAAGTAAACGCCAACACCTTTGGAACGGATCAAACGTGCGACCTGTTCAACCTTATTTAGCAGGGCTTTGGGTGCGTCATCGAACAATAAATGCGCCTCATCAAAGAAGAAAACCAACTTGGGTTTATCAGGGCACCGACCTCTGGCAGCATTTCAAACAGCTCTGATAACATCCACAAAAGGAACGTCGCGTACAGGCGCGGGCTTTGCATCAGTTTATCAGCGGCAAGAATGTTAATGCGCCCCTGCCCGCCCGCTGTCGTAGAAATCATGTCGTTCAGATCAAGCGGGGTTCGCCAAAAAACGCATCCGCTCCTTGGTTTTCAAGAACCAACAAACGTCGCTGGATCGCACCAATCGAATTGCGCCCCACATTGCCGTATTCTAACGAAATTTCATCCTCGTTCTCACCGAGCCAAATCAACATAGCACCCAAATCTTTTAAATCCAACAGCGCGAGACCTTGTTCATCTGCCACATGGAACGCAATGTTCATCACACCTTCTTTTGCGTCCGACAGCTCCATCAAACGCGACAACAATAGCGGCCCAATTTCGGAAACGGTCGTGCGCACAGGGTGGCCTTGTTCGCCAAATAAACCCCAGAACGTGACGGGAAATTTGCCGTAATCGTAATCGTCAAACTTGATCTGTTTCGCCCGTTTCATAAACGCATCGTGCAATTTGAAATCAGCCGAACCCGACTTTGCGATGCCTGACAAATCGCCTTTGACATCTGACAACACCACGGGAACCCCCGCCGCAGAAAAGCTCTCGGCCAAGATTTGCAAGGTTGCTGTTTTACCAGTCCCCGTGGCCCCCGCGATCAAACCATGACGGTTTGCATACTTCAGAATAAGCGATTGTGGCTCCTCGTAACTTTCACCAGCGCCGCCAATAAAAATAAGTTCTGGGTTGTCCATGACGCCTGTTCCTTCAAAATTGCAAAGCATACCCAAAAAACAGCCCTTGATACGCCTGAAACACGTCCATTTTTGACCCTTTGGTCAGTGTTCGCCACATGTTCCTGAATTTGTTAAATAAGTGCGACAATTTATCCAGCCCACTGTTGACGCAATAAAATTTGTGACCTAATTTTTATCACAATGATCGGCCAGTCCGATGGGGAGAACTGCTCACGCAGAAAAAAAGACGCTTAGGAGAATACTCCAAGCGTCTTTTTTGCATTTAAATCCTACAAAATGTTTCGGCTTGTGACGCAAACCTGCTGAAATAGGCAATGCCTCGCACACACAAAAAAATGCACTGACAAGCGTTAACTTTCGCATTATGTAGTCATTTAATGGAAGAAATTTCCGAGGAAAAAACATAGGTCTATTGATGAAAAACACATTGATCCCCGCAGTCATCGCAATGTTGATGATGTCCCCTGTTGCCTTCGCACAGGAAACCACAACAGAAGAAGCTACCGCAGAGTCGCCTGCAACAACCCAAGAGGCCCCTGCAACAACTGAAGAGTTTCCAGTTGCTGAAGAATTGACTGAGCCACAAATTGGCGACGGCTATCTTCGCGAAAAGCACGAAGCATGGGAAGTGCGTTGTATTAAAGGTGAAGTCGTCGAAAAAGAAGAATGCCGCCTGTTCAACTTGCTTGATGACCCTGATGGCAATTCAATTGCGCAAATCGATATGCAAGCCCTGCCAAAAGGTGGCAAAGCTGTTGCAGGTATTGATCTCGCAACACCGCTTGGGTCTTTGCTTACAGCACAAGTAATCGTTAAAATCGATGCAGGCAAAGCAAAACGCTATCCTTACACTTGGTGCGATCAACTTGGGTGCTATGCTCGTTTTGGGATGACAGGCGCAGAAATCGCTGCAATGAAAAAAGGCGCTAAAGCAGCAGTTATCATTTCATCCGTTGCCTCACCAGATAATCCACTAAATCTGGAACTGTCGCTTGCTGGTTTCACCGCAGCATGGGGCGCGATTGAGCCAAAATAATACCGCCATTATATGATTGAAAAGCCCCGCCATTGAGCGGGGTTTTTTATGAGAACCGTTTAAGCGTTATCACTGCATTCAATCCGCCAAACGCAAATGCGTTGCTAATTGCAGCTTCAACAGGCGTTTCGCGCGCCGCGTTCATCACAATGTCCAAATCGCAAGCCGGATCAAGGCCTTGCACATTTACGGTTGGGGCCAAAACGCCATCTTTTACCGCGGTAATACAAGACAACAGCTCAACCGCGCCCGTTCCCCCCATGATATGCCCGTGCATCGATTTGGTCGAGGAAACAGCCATATTATTTGCTGCATCGCCAAAGGCAGACCGCAACGCCGCCGCTTCGGTTTTGTCGTTAACCGCCGTAGCCGTGCCATGCGCGTTCACATACCCGATTTGATCGCCAGTCAAGCCCGCATCTTGAACTGATGCCGCCATTGCACGCGCCGCACCTTCTTCATTTGGCACTACAATATCTGCGGCATCTGCAGTCATCGAAAACCCTGCAACCTCGGCCAAAATATGTGCGCCACGTGCTTTTGCGTGTTCATAATCTTCAAACACAAAAACCGCACCCCCTTCACCTTGCACCATCCCGTTGCGGGTCGCACAAAACGGACGACATCCATCGGGCGATAGAACGCGCAGCCCTTCCCAGGCTTTGATCCCACCAAAACACAGCATACTGTCGCTACCACCCGTTAGCATGACCTTTGCCATTCCAGAACGCACCATCTGGAACGCCTGCCCCATTGCGTGATTGGACGAGGCGCAGGCCGTGGCAACAGTGAAACACGGGCCCTTTGCGCCATGAGCCATCGAAACATGGCTCGACGCCGCGTTTATCATCAAACGGGGCACAACAAAGGGATGCACACGGTTTTTACCGACTTCATAAACCGCTTTGTAACTTTGATCCTGCGTCTGTAATCCACCACCAGCAGAGCCAAGCACGACACCTGTTTGCAAGGCCAATTGATCCGATACTTCCAACCCCGATTGCATCACAGCTTCCTGCGCTGCGATCAACGCGTACTGCGTGAATGGATCATAAAGTGCGATCTCTGAACGGGTAAACGTTGCAGCTGGATCATAGTCTTTGATCTGCGCACCAATTTGAACGGACAAACGATCTACGTCAGGGATTTCAAGGCGACCAATTGCACATTCACCGTTCATCATCGCGCTAATAACGGCGTCAGCAGTTTGACCAAGCGCGCAAAACGCACCCTGTCCAGTGATGACAACGCGGCGAGACATCGCTCAGCTGGCCTGTTGCGTAATCAGCTGGCCAACAGCCGTGCTTATGGCCTGCACAGATGAAATATCGAAATCAGAGGCGGCAGGATCATTGGCATTAAACGGAACCGAGATGCTAAATTCTTCCTCAATGGCAAAAATAACCTCGACCACGCCCAAACTGTCGATCCCAAGATCCAACAAAGACGCACCATCAGCCACATCGCCAGGCGTCAGCAACGCCTGTTCTGCAAGGATTTCTTTAATTTTGTCGCTTACGGACATTTGCATTGCACCTGCATTCAAAACTTGACCAAGGAACTACTCAGTTTCGCTCAGCTTGGAAACCATCTTTTCTAATCTCGCGACCTTTGCCACCAATCGGGGCAGCCGACGCAACGCTTTATACGCCTCGATATTCAAACTCATCTTCATTGCAGGGCTGCCCATCATCACACGCCCCGATGGTACATTGCTCGAAATGCCCGACTTACCCGCTGCTATCACATCCGAGCCAATGGTGATGTGATCCGCAACACCGACTTGCCCGCCCAAAACAACGCGATCCCCGATAACACTGCTGCCTGCGACACCAACCTGACCACACAGTAAACAGTTTTCACCAACCGTCACATTATGACCCACATGCACCAAGTTATCCAACTTTGTGCCATTGCCAATAGTCGTGTTTGCAATCGTCCCTCGATCCAGCGCAGAATTTGCACCGATTTCCACGCGATCGCCAAGGATCACCGACCCAAGTGAATTGATCCGCGCGAACCCTTCGGTTTTGCTGGCACCTGTGATCTGGCCCGTGGCCTTTGCCTCTTCAATCGCACCAGGTTTAGGTGTGACATAGGAAAAGCCATCAACCCCAACCGCAACACCTTTCTGGGCGTAGAAATCATTGCCGATTTGCACACGCGCGCCGATGTGAACGCCCTGATAAATGAGAGGGTTATGGCCAATAATAGCATCACGCCCGATAGATGAATGGCTTGCAATTCGAGCGTTATCACCAATGGAAACACCAGCTGAAATCACCACAAACGGGCCAATCGAGGGGTTCGCACCGATCTGCGCGGTTGGATCAATAACGGCCGTTGGATGGATCCCAATCGGGATATCAGGAATATGTTCGAAAACCCGCGTAACGCCCGATAAAACATAGCGCGAGCGTGGCGCAAAAACCGCCGCTTTCAGCCCCAAACCCTGCCAATCGGCACCTTCCCAAACAACAGCCGCTTGGGCGTTTCCTGCTTGCAACGGCTCTGCGTAAGACGGCTCCATCGCCAGCGCCAATTGATCTGGCCCCGCTTTGGAAGGTTCTTGCACAGAGGACACGCGGATCGACAGATCGCCTACGGCCTCTGCGCCTAGTTGTTCGGCAATTTGTGCAATCGTAAAACGTGTCATATCTTGTCCTTGAACGAGAATGGGCGCCCTAACGAGGCGCCCATTGATCCCGAATTCAGTTGGGTTTTACCCTTGAACGGCTTCCAAGGCTACCCCAGCTTTGCTTAGCGCGTTAAAGATCGTTTTATCACGTCCGTAAATGTCTTTACGATAGTTAACACGGCCATTTTCTTTAAAGAAAGCAGTACGATAGTTCAGGTAAACAGGAACTGGTTGTTCCAAGTTCACATACTGCTCACGCCCCGTTTTCAACCAACCTTTGAACGCGCCTTCTGGGTCAGAAGTCTGTTTGTCCAACAATTTATACGCAAACTCGAACGGTTTTTGCACCCGAATACACCCGTGGCTAAACGCACGTGTTTCGCGTTTGAACAGGCTTTTGGACGGCGTGTCATGCAAGTAAATGTTGTACTTGTTTGGGAAAATAAACTTCACCAACCCCAATGCATTGCCCTTCGAAGACTTCTGCTTGATTCTGTAAGGAAAGTTCTTTTCGTTATAGTCGGCAAGGTTCACATTGGCGGGATTAACCGCTTTGCCATTACTTCCAACCATACGCATTCCACGACGTGCCAGAAATCCTGGATCTTTCTTCAGAATCGGCAGGTATTCTTTACCCGCAATCGAACGGGGAACATGCCACGTTGGGTTCACTACCATGTGGGTCATTTCATCATGAAACTCGGGTGTGCGATCTTTGGCGACTTTGCCGATCACCGTAGCGGAGGTGAAACTGACACGATCATTGTCATACAGATTAAACGAGAAATCTGCCAAGTTCACAACGATATAGCGCTTGCCACGGGCGCGGTTCATCCAGCGTTCACGTTCCAAATTCACCAAAACTTGGCGCAAACGATGTTCAGCCGAGGTGTTCATAACCTTAACCGTACCTGGACCTGCAACGCCGTCCACGCTCAGGCCGTAATCGGTTTGAAATTGTTGAACAACTTTTTTCAGTCGATCATCAAAAGCTGGATCAGCACCCAAACGGCCATAACCCAACGCCGATAGACGTGCGCGCATTTTCGTGATGTTCTTGCTTGATGTACCAGGTTTCAACGTGGCGACAGGTACTTTTGGACCATACCCACCCTGCCCTAGTATTTTCTCAAGACGCCGTTTTTCTTTAATTAAACGGGCGTATTCTGGGTGCTTTGGCGCAAGAGCTTTAAAGAACCCACTCGGAGAGCTGCGTGAAATTGCATCCAGCAACGCCAACTCAGAACGGCGTGGCGGCTGAACAGCGATTTCTTTGTCGACCTTTTTCGGTTCCAAAACACCGGATGACAAATCATGCGCGTATTTCAGGAAAATTTTCGTGGCAAATGCTTCGGCAGCGGCACCATCTGTGCCACGAGCTTTGCTCAACGCGCTTTTCAGCTCCAGAATTTGATATTGTGCCGTTGGCAAACCATGCTCAGAAGCAGTAGAAACCGCATTTATTAGCGCCTTCATACGCGCTTTGTTTTTGCTCCCAACCCAGATTGGTTGAAATTTGTTATTGGCATAAAATTGCTTGGCTTCAGGTGAAAGTGACTTATCGGCATTCACAGCCGCAGAAATTTGCGCTTTGCTGGCCTTTGCTTGAACAGCGGGTGCTGCGAATACGGCAAGTGATGCGATAGCAGTAGCAGTCGCTAGACCTAAAAGTTTGTTACGTAAAAAATACATGATTCCCTCAATACTAATGTGTTTTCTCAGGCGTTCTATACGTTAGACACTGCCTAAAAAACACAGTCCAATCACCTTTTCGGCAAACTTTTGCCTAAATTGAGGTTTTTGTCCTAATATAGCTAGAACAAAATGTGATCGAGGGTATTGATTGACGACATGGGGCTAATGATGTGTGAAATAAGCAGAAAAACGCTCATCGTGAAACAGAACACTTGGTTTGCGAATCGGTCTATGTAATAAAGCGTGAAGAATTGTGATCCGTACACTAAAAAGATCTGCGTGAATATGTGGACATAAAGACGAGACAGTAGAATATGACTGGCAAAACAAACGACAATCTTTCACGGCGTAAGCTGTTGGGCGCCTTCGCCGGAGTCGCAATGGTTTCAGCGACTCCGTATTACGCTAACGCGGCGGGCTACCTAAAGGGTGCTGGCAGCATTCGTAAGGTAAACTTGCGCAATCAACGCACTGGCGAAGCCCTCAATACAATTTATTGGGTTGAAGGTCAGTACATCAAACCCGCCCTCGAAGAGATCAACTACTTCATGCGCGATTGGCGTCAAAATGCGACCCGCAACATGGACCGTCGCAACGTTGATTTGATGGCCGCCACTTTGAACTTGCTGGATACCGAAGAGCCGTTCTTGGTTTTGTCTGGATACCGCACGTCGCGCACCAACAACATGCTTCGTTCCAAAACTCGCAATGTTGCGAAACAAAGCTATCACGTCAAAGGCATGGCTGCTGATCTGCGCTTGGGCTCTCGCTCGGTTAAGCAAATCGCCCGTGCCGGTGTTTCGTGTAAATCTGGCGGTGTTGGTAAATATTACCGTTCGAATTTCGTACACTTGGATTGCGGCCCAGTTCGCACTTGGGTCAGCTAAACCTCCCCAAATCCCCAGTATTTAAAGCCCGCTTAATTTGGGGGCTTTTTTGTGTCAGATCGACAATTGCATCTTAGGCAACATGCGCCCGGGGATTGAACGCGATGGCCCATCGCAGTCCTCATTAAATCCTAGTTTTGCATAGATTCCAACGGCAGCAGGGTCCGAAAACAAAACCAACGTTGATAACTTGCGCTCATGCGCGTTTTTGAACACCACTGTCCAAAGCATGCGCCCAACGCCGCGCCCTTGTACATTTGGATCCACAAAAAACAACAACACCTCGCTCTGCCCGCTCGTATCCTGCTGTAACGCCGCACATCCAAGCACGACAAAGTCATCTTCTGCCAACCACAGGGTCATCTCATTCAGTGTTTCATCTACAACCCGCAATTCTTCGCGGGATGCTTCCATAAACACGTCATCGTAACCGTATGATTGCTTTGAACGAAAACACACATCGGTAAGCGCCACGCAATCAGAGGCGGTCGCAAGACGAATGTTCAAAATCATGCGCGCACCGTTCCGTCACCACGCACCAAGTATTTGAAACTGGTCAATTGTTCAGCCCCAACAGGCCCACGCGCATGCATTTTACCCGTCGCAATACCGATTTCAGCGCCCATGCCAAATTCACCGCCATCAGCAAATTGCGTAGACGCGTTGTGCATCAAAATTGCGCTATCAAGGCGTCCAAAAAACATATCAACCGCCGCGTTATCTTCGGCCATGATGCAATCCGTGTGGTTCGATCCATATTGCTGAATATGCTCAATCGCCCCTTCAACACCGTCCACAACCCGCGCTGCGATTATCATATCCAGAAACTCGCACCCGAAATCGTCGGCCTTTGCCGCGATAACTCCGTCGATGGTTTGGATGGTCTCGTCTCCACGCACTTCAACCCCCGCGCCCAACAGTTCAGACACAAATGGCGCGCCGTGCGTTTCAAAAAAAGTTTTATCCACCAACAAGCATTCCGCCGACCCACAAATCCCGGTGCGTCGCGTCTTGGCATTCATCACAACTGCTTTGGTTTTGTCCAGATCAGCACTACCATCCACATAAACGTGGCAAATCCCCTCAAGATGCGCAAATACGGGAACCCGCGCTTCTTCTTGAACACGCGCAACCAGCCCCTTGCCACCGCGTGGCACAATCACATCAATAAACTCGGTCATTTTTAGCATTTCACTGACACAAGCACGATCTCGATCAGGTGCCATTTGAATGCAGGTAATGGGCAGGTTCGCGCCCTTTAGTCCTTCGACCAAACACTCATGGATTAGTTTTGCCGAATGGAAGCTCTCTGATCCGCCACGCAAAATCGACGCATTTCCCGCTTTTAAACAAAGTGCACCCGCGTCAGCAGTTACGTTCGGGCGGCTTTCGTAAATCACACCAATCACCCCCAATGGCGTGCGAACACGCTGAATATGCAAGCCTGATGGTTGCGTCCATTCCGCGATCACACTGCCAACAGGATCGGCTTGTTCTGCAACAGCGCGAACACCGTTTGCCATCGCCAAAACACGCTCTTTATCCAGCATTAGGCGGTCCATCATGGCGGGCGACAGCCCTTTGTCCAATCCATAATCGAGGTCTTTGACATTTGCCGCCAATATATCATCCATACGATTTATCATGGCGTTAGCCGCGCCAATCAAAGCCACATGTTTGCGTTCGCCGCTGGCATAGGCCAACTCCGCGCTGGCTGCTTTTGCATTGGCCCCGATGCTGTGCATCAATTCAGCTACGTTTTTCGCGCCCATCTTATCCTCAATTCACCATATCATCGCGGTGCACCAACGCCGCGCGACCTACATACCCTAAAAGTTCTGCAATTTCAGAGCTTTGCCGCCCTGCAATCACCATGGTTTCGGCCGAACTATACCCGACCAAGCCCTTGGCAAGTTCAACACCATTTGGCCCAGAGATTGAAACGGGATCGCCGCGCTGGAACTCCCCATGTACATTTAAAACACCAGCCGCCAACAAAGATTTCCCACCAGCCAAAGCCTGCGCAGCCCCTTGATCTACCAGCAAAATCCCCCGCGACTTCATTCCAGATATCCACTGCTTACGCGCAGCCTGTGGATTGGTCGCAGCTAAAAACCAGCTGGCAGCGCCGCCATTTTCCAGCGCGCTTAACGGGCCTAACTGGTTGCCCTCCATGATCGCCATCGCACAACCCGCTTGCATCGCCGATTTCGCCGCCATCAATTTGGTTTTCATTCCACCTTTGGCCGCAGCCGTTCCTGCATCCCCAGCCATCCACTCTAACTCTGGTGTGATTTCGGTAATCACGTCAAACTTCGTCGCACTGGGATCTATCTTTGGATTGGCCGAATAAAACCCATCAACATCAGACAACAACACCAGCACATCCGCGCCTGCCATCGAGGCCACTTGCGCTGCCAAGCGATCATTATCGCCAAACCGAATTTCATCGGTGGCGACAGTGTCATTTTCGTTCACTATCGGAACCACACCGTAATTCATCAACGCACCGAACGTGGCGCGCGAATTCAAATATCGTCGCCGATCCGCACTGTCATCCAGCGTCAGCAAAACTTGTGCGGTTTTGATATCATGGGGCGCTAAAACTTCCTCGTAAGCCCGCGCCAACCTGATCTGCCCAACCGCTGCCGCAGCCTGTGATTGATCCAACGACAAGTCGCCCTCTGGCAAGCCAAGAGCCCGACGCCCAAGCGCAATTGATCCAGAGCTGACGACCAACGCATCACGCCCCTGCTGTTTCTGTTTGGAAACATCCAACGCCAACGATTTCAACCAATCGAGACGCAATTCACCAGATGCCGCATCCACCAAAAGCGCAGATCCGATTTTAACAACTATGCGTTTCGCATCTTTTAAGGGGTTCGGGGTTACGGACGCCATCCAGTATCCTCCGTCTCCACTTCTGATTCATCGCGTGAAATAATTGCTGCGCGAATTGCCCGCAGGACTTCCGTTAAACCTTCCCGCGCCACACCCGAGATTTGGTGAACAGCGCCGCCCGTCGCAACCACAAGCGCGTTATGTTTTCCGGCCTGTTCCACATCATCCAGCGCGTCGATTTTGTTTAACGCCGTGATGCGTGGCTTATCTGCCAACTCACCGCCGTATTGCTCCAACTCGTTGATGATCGTCTTCCAATCGCCAACAACATCGTCTGATGTACCATCAATCAGATGCAACAGAACTGCACAGCGTTCAACATGGCCCAAGAATTGATCCCCAATACCACGTCCTTCGTGCGCACCTTCAATCAACCCCGGAATATCGGCCATCACAAATTCGGTTTTATCAACACCGACAACGCCCAAATTCGGGTGCAGCGTTGTAAACGGGTAATCCGCGATTTTCGGGCGTGCATTGGATGTTGCGGCCAAGAACGTGGATTTACCTGCGTTTGGTAAACCGAGCAATCCCGCATCCGCGATCAGTTTTAATCGCAACCAAACCGTACGTTCAATCAACGGCTGGCCGGGGTTCGCACGGCGCGGTGCTTGGTTTGTAGATGATTTGAAATGCAGGTTGCCAAAACCACCATTGCCACCTTTGGCAAGCAACACGCGCTGGCCAACAACGGTCAGATCCGCCACGATGGTTTCTTCGTCTTCTTCCAAAATCTCGGTACCTACAGGTACTTTTAAAATGATATCATCGCCGTCTTTACCCGAACGCTGCTTGCCCATCCCGGGCCGCCCGTTTTTGGCAAAGAAATGCTGTTGATAGCGGAAATCAATGAGCGTGTTCAGGCCTTCAACGGCTTCAGCGAAAACATCGCCGCCTTGGCCGCCGTTGCCACCATCAGGCCCGCCAAATTCTTCATGCGCAGCACGGCGAAAGGATACACAGCCATTGCCGCCCGCGCCAGACTTTAGATGGACTTTAGTAAGATCGAGGAATTTCATCGCGTTGGCTTTCTGTCAGGCGTGCGCCACCGATAGCGCAAGGGTCCGCGCGGCTCAACCCGCGCAGGCCTTTATTCTGTAAGGCGCTGCACGTAATCCCACGTGTTAACCATGCCGTTGCGCGCCA
Organism: Amylibacter sp.; assembly: GCA_037625035.1. Classification (GTDB taxonomy): domain Bacteria; phylum Pseudomonadota; class Alphaproteobacteria; order Rhodobacterales; family Rhodobacteraceae; genus Amylibacter. The sequence continues at coordinate 1,187 of JASJIO010000069.1, read as the reverse complement.
CACAAAACACTTCGCTTTCTCCGATCAAGGAAAAGCCGGCATTCATCACGACCTTGGCCGATGCTGGGTTGTCTTGGAAAACGCTCGCTACCATTGAATTATCCTCCAAAGGGTTCGCCACAACCAGCGCATTTAACGCTTCGGACGCAAGGCCTGTATTCCACATTTGTGGCGCAATCCAATACCCGATTTCTGATTGATCAACCGTCACGTGTTTCAAGGAAATCACACCCAGAACCTCGCCCAAACCATCTACGCCACCATCAATGGCCCAGACCTGTTCTTGGGTATCTGCTGCCAAAACACGTTCCAAAAACACCTCTGCCGCTCCCGGGGGATACGGGTGCGGGATGTGATCTGTCATGTCCGCAACCCGTTTGTCACTGGCATAAAGCGTGATTAAACCCACATCGCTTTCACGCACAGGACGCAGCAAAAACCGTTCTGTTGGAATGACCAGCTGGCCTTTAATTTCTGATACCTTCATGCTGCAACTCCTTGAAATAAAACAAATAAAACACTTAAAACTGTAAGCGCGGCTAACGCCCACATCAGCCACCGCTCAGCTGGTTTACCCGCAACTGTGGCCGCCAAACGATCGCCGCCCCAGCACCACAATGGATGCAAGACCAACTGACAGACAAATAAACTCACCGCAATCACGGCTGTCGCTTGGAATGCAGGCGTGCCCGCAGCGACAAAGTTGGTGTACCCAGCAGTGATCATCGCCCACGCCTTTGGGTTAAGCGGATGTACGATCAAACCCGCCATAAACCCGGGCGCAGTTCCACCGCCATCACCCGTAACCAGCCGTAAATTCGCAACCTTCCACGCAAGCCAGATAATATAGGCCGCAGAAACGTATTTAAGCGCCGCAAATACCATCGGGAATTGGTCTTGCAAGCCAATCAATCCAAAGCCCATCGGCCAAATAATCAACTGTTTGCCAACAGCCACGCCAGCAACGAAAGGCAACGCTCGTCGCAATCCAAACCGCGCACCCGTTGCCAACAGCGCCATGTTCGCAGGCCCAGGTGTGCCAACTTGCGACGCAAAAAAGATAAGCATGGGTGTGAGTGCGATCATCATTGCAAAGCCAACCCGTAATCCGCACCGGTATTTTCGCGCGGGTGCGCAAAGCCGAGATGCGCAGCAGTTGCAAATAATTTGGCATACTCAAAGACGTC